>JAIVHM010000228.1 GCA_020201095.1 Halomonas sp.
CGGGACTGCATCTCCAGATACTCGGTCAAATCGGTCGAGATGCCACACAGCGAGGGAGGACTGCCCGGCGTGAATGTCAGCGGCATCTTGATCGACAAAAAGATTCTTACCCGGTCGTCGTGCTTGAGCAGACTGCTCTCTTCAACGGTGATCTTTTCACCCGATGCCAGCACGCGACGGTCTACCTGGGTAATCTCGGCGGCTGTCGCGGGGTCAAAAAAAGCCTCGTCGCGCTGCCCTATCACCGCCTCTGCAGGATGGCCAAAAAGCTCGCAAATCCGATGGTTGACATACTGATAGGTCAGGTCAGGCGATTTGATATAGATATAGGCATCTACACTATCCAGAATAGTGCCCAGCATGGCTTCATTGGTTTCCAACCGTGCCCGTTGCTTTGCCATGCGTCGTTTCAATACAAGGTTCACCAGCAATGCAAGCGTCAGTAACCCAACCAACGCCGCGACACCCCAGCGCAGCTTGGAGGAGATTGGGTCAGGTGGTGCTCCTGCCTGCCAGTCTTGAAGGGTCGCAAAATAAAGCGAGTCTGTATCAGACTTCCAGCGCGTTAGGTAGTCATCAAGGCGTTCAAGGACTGCTGGAGGCAGCTATGATGACCCGGCAAAGTAAAGCTGGACAGGCTGAAACATTAGCGGGGTATCAATAAGCCCGGTCTCACCAGCGCGCCACTCGCCAAACTGACGATTCACTGCAGCGGCGTCAGCCTCTCCGCTGACAACCTTTGCAAAGCCTTCTTCGGGACTACGAACGTTGATCCAATCAACCGGTATATCAAAGCGCTGGGTAAGCGCTACTAGATGGTCTTGCTGAATTGATCCATCGACGACCGACACGCGCTGTTCGGCTAAATCGACTACCGATTCTATCGACAGCCCTTCCCGCTGGTAAATCTGTGACCAACTGTGCAGTGCGGGTTCACTATGAAACCTGAATCGCTCGGCCCTCGCCTCGCTCCTTGCTACACCGGGCAACAGATCAATATCGCCGCGCTCAAGAAGCTCCAGGCAATGCCGCCATTCACAGCTTACCGGCTCAACCTGCCAAGCTTCGCGCTCGGCAATGGCCGTTAGCAGATCACCAAAAATACCGTCTAAGCGCTGCTGGTCGTTGAGCACCAACTCAGGAGGGTTGTGATAAACCCCAACACGTAAGGTTTCATCAGCCATTAGTGTCGGGGCTATCAGCATGCCGCCAAGCGTGAAGGTGGCTCGGACGATGCGAGGCCCTCGCAACTGGCGCACGCTGTAGGCTAACCGGGTCGCCGGCAACGCTACCATGATGTCGTTTACGCCCCAGACACGGAAAGTGAACCCGCGCGCTCAATAACGCGCTGCAAGGCCGAGTCAGCTTCAGCACGCTCAATGAGAGGGGCAATCGGCGGGGATGCCATCAGTAAATGATGGACGCGAGTCATAGACACTCCATAGGCAGTTGAACACGCCAACCATGCGCTGGCGCCAGTTTTCCTCTCACTGTGCCCATTTAGCATAGCAGCGTTGGCTGGGTAGAAGAAAACCTGTCTATGACGCTGCAACCAACGCTAACCTCAATTTAGGTACTTCGTTCAGACAGGCGCCGCAGGAGAGCTTCCAATGGCGACACCTTACCTGCCAACCAAGGCGCCAATAAGCGCATCGAGAGCGGAATAAAGACAAACACCATAACCGGCGTCAGCATCAGCGTGCTGACCAAAACGCGCGGAAGCATCGGCCAACTGGCGAACGTGCTACCGAACAACCAATTAAAAAGCAGTGATACAGGAAAAAACGCTAGCCACACCGCCACGGCCTGTTTCCAACGGGGCGGCGCTGATGAATTTGCCTGAAACCAGGCATCTAAACCGATAGCCCGATGCTCATGTGGGGCTTCAAACAGGCCTTTGCCACGGACCAGCCAAGCTCGCCGAGAAGCCGAATGTTCCCAGGCGGCCAGCGTCTCTGCGCTGCTGAAACGGAAGATGATCTGATACTCATCGTCGTCGGCAGGCGGTGCCAACACTCCGGATCCCAGGTAGCCGGGGAAGTCCGCCGCCAAATGGCGGCCTTCGTTCAGCCAGCGAGTGAAATGCGTGTACCGCTCTTTGGCAACGCGGCGCGCCACCATCAAGGTGACCGGTGAGGCAGACATGGTATATCTCCTGATAGCTCAGCAGCCGTCGCCGGGTAGGCAGACTGCCAATGTACCGGCGGGTAAGCCAGGACATTACATTGAAGGTATGATTATACCCCAAGTCTTTTCATTGGCACCTTTAATTGCAGACGTCGTCGATTAGCGGCCTGGCAAAGGGTGGCGCCGCTCGCCACGCTGGTAAGCCCGAACGTGTTGGTAAATATCCACAGCGCTGCGAATCGCCTGCGCCTCAAAAGGGTCAGGGGTCACTACAGAACCTTTTTCACGGCCTTCAGCGCGAACCAGCTCAGCCACTTCGTCTCGGTAGCGTTCAAGTAAGTGCTCAAGATTCATCCGCACATGATGGATTTCGAGACCGAAAGCTTGCTGCTGCTCTTTACGGCGCATGATGTCCAAAGGGTTGGAGGCCGACGCCAGGAGGCTTTCCAGGGTGTTGTTGACCAGCTTTTCGGCCGTATTGAGGTTGGGAATTACCTCGTAGACGACCTCATGCAATGACACGTCAGAGCTAGTAGAGGGCATATAAACTCAATAGATACCAAGCGGATGAATACTGATAAATCGGCCTGTTTCAGAAAACTTTAGCCGGTAGTAACCGTAAACGCCGTCGTGGGTCATGACACGACGCAGCGCTTCCGCTGGGAACACCACGCGGCGGCCATCAAGGCTATACGTATAGACTTGGGCAATGCGTCCTTCGTAGTGCGCCAAACACGCCTCATAAGAGAGGTTAATGACCACATCAATCGTCTGCATCGCCTGTTTTTCCTGATTTTTTGCGACCCTCTCATACAGCGCTGACCTACTCAACGGTCTCGTTCTGTCGTTCCAACGTTAAGTAAGCCGTTGTCAGTGGGTCGTGCCGAGAGCCGTCCACTCCTTTCGCTCTGGCCAGGCGGCTAGCCATTGCGGCAACTCAACGGGAGGCATGGGACGTGCGATGCCATAACCTTGTGCCAACTCACAGCCCAGTGCGATCAGCGCTTTCGCATGCGCCAGTGTCTCAACGCCTTCCGCCAGCATCGGCCGCTGAAAGCGATTCGCCATATAGATCACGCTTTCAACAATCGCCATATCGTCCGAGTCGCTTAACATATCGCGGATAAAACTCTGATCAATCTTGATAAGGTTCACTGGCAGTTGGCGCAAGTGGGTTAGCGACGAGAAGCCGGTCCCAAAATCATCAATCGCAAAGTTGACCCCTAACGCCTGGCATTTCGCCATGGTGTTCAACGCCGCTTGAATGTCGTGCATCGCCGCGCTTTCCAGCACTTCGAGCTTGAGCATGGCCGGTGGCACGCTAGGGTAACGCGCTAACAGCTCCTCCAGGCGCTGGCTGAAGTTGTCCAAAAGCAGATGTGACGGGCTGATATTGACGTTGACGGGCAGCGAAATTCTCGCCGCTTGCCACTTCACCAACTGACGCATCGCCTCTTCCAGCACCCACTCGCCAAGGTCAACCTCGAGCGGAGTCGCCTCAATGATGGGTAGAAACTGACCGGGTGCCAGCAGCCCTTTCTCGGGATGCTGCCAGCGAATCAGCGCTTCCACCCCCACGACCTGACCGGTGCGCATATCGACTTGCGGCTGGTAGTAAAGCCGCAACTCGTCGTTTGCCAACGCATCCACGAAGCGCTGACGCTGCTCATGGCGAACCTGCAGCAGCCGGTCATGGTTCGGGTCAAAAACATGGAAGGTGTCACGACCACGCTGCTTGGCCCGATACATCGCCTGATTGGCATGGCGCAGCAAACCATCGCCCTGCGCCGGGTCGTTAGGGTAAAACGTTACCCCCAGACTGACCGTGAGATGGATCGTATGTCCATCAATAAAGAGCGGTCGCCGAATCGATACCAGCAGCTTTTCGAGGAACACTTCGTCCACACCATGGTGGAGCAGCAGCACAAACTCGTCACCGCCTACTCGAGCCAACACATCGTCACCGAACAGCAGATGACTGATGCGCTGCGCAAAGCTCGATAGTAATGTATCGCCTAAACTTGAGCCCAAACGGTCGTTGATGGATTTAAAGAAGTCGATATCCAGCGAGCACACCGCCAGCGATTGTTGCTTGCTTTCTGCGTGCTGAATGGATTCCTGAATGAGCTGTGTCAGCAGTTGGAGATTGGGTAAACCGGTCAAGGCATCAAAATACACTTCCCGATTAAGGTGCCGCGCGTGAGCAGGAATCGCGGATAAATCCGCCAGTACAATCACATGATGGTCAACATTACCTTCGGCGTTGCGCACTCGGTTGATCGACATCATGCCGGGATAGAACTTGCCATCGTGGCTACAGTAACTCACCTGACTTTTACTGCGGTCACGAAGCTGAAGCTCTTCACGCATCAGTCGGGTGGTACGGCTGTCATCCAACGGTAGGATACTGAAGGCTTCGGGCGTCTTGCCTTTCACAGCGTCTAACGTGCAGCCAGTCAGTTCACTGAAGGCCGGATTGACGTCACGACGTCCAAGCCCTCGAGCACATCGGCTCCGCCGGGGGATAACGATGACGTATGAGAATGAGGCAAAGACTGCGTCTTTGGCATCTTGAAAGACTGGCTCATACGTCACCGCTCTCTTCAATATGTGTTAGTTATAATGTGTTTTTAGCTGCGTCGTCGGCCTCTAATACACCGCAGAATCAACATATTATCACCCGCTGTTACACCCTGCACGATACGACCATCGCCGCTAATCAACGCATTAGATAACTATCGGGCAAAACGCCGATAACTTTAGGGCTATCGCAAGGGTAAGTACCGGTCTGGTTGATCAAATTGATAGAAGGCTCAGGGGGCAGGGCTGGCAGCGCCCAAAAACCGCTGCTGCCAGTAGTCGATATCCAACGGCACACTCACTACTTCGCGGCCGCTGCCGGGGGCGTGAATCATCTGCCCCTGCCCGCGGTAAATGCCCACATGAGTCGCCTTCTGACGTGAACCAAAGAACAGCAGGTCACCGGGGCGCGGGGCCTCCGCGGTGGGCAGTTGGCGAAACTGTTGGTCGGCGGTGCGTGGCACGCTGATTCCCGCCGCTTGGTAGACCATCTCCACCAGCCCGGAGCAATCAAGACCGTCGGGGGAGTTACCGCCAAAGCGGTAGGGAGTGCCCAGCGCTTGTTGGGCATGGCAAAGGATCATCGCGCGCTCCATGGACAAGCCCTGGGCGTCGTCGAGGCGTTCATCCAGCGCGGTGTCGCGGCCGGCGCAACCTGACAACATCATGAGGATGAACAAACCAACAACATACAAGCCGCGGGCGCAGGGCATGGGGGTATCTCTACTTTGGCCGAGTCGCCTATAGCATGGCGCAAAGGTCGAGGCGCTGCCAAGTCGATTAGATAATCGCGTGACGTACCCGGGCAGATATCCACTCCGACACCAGAACGGTGGCAAAAATCATCACAAAGATCACGCTGACCTGATCCCAGGCGAGGCTGTTGATCGAGGCGTTCAACTGCAGGCCGATACCGCCCGCCCCGACCAGGCCCAGCACGGTCGATTCGCGGATATTGATATCCCAGCGGTAAACGCTGATGCCGACGAACGCGGGCATGACCTGGGGCAGCACGCCATAGTTCATTACCTGCATGCGGCTCGCACCGGTCGCGCTGATCGCCTCAACCGGCGTGGGATGGATCTCTTCGATGGATTCATAGAGCAACTTGCCCACAAAGCCGATGGAGCGCAGGGCGATGGCGATGATCCTTTCCCACGCCCAACAAGCGCTGGGCACTCCCTACCGCTTTGGCGGTAAC
>JAIVHM010000229.1 GCA_020201095.1 Halomonas sp.
CAATGTTTCCTCCCCCTTCCTGTGTCAGGGTCTCACTAGGTACTTTATGAGTAGTACGAGGCGACATCCACTCAAGGGACGATTCGACACTGGTTTCATGTCCAGGCATGCGTAGGCTGACGCTATCAGTATCGCGGCTAACCTCATCGCGTCGATGCGACGGCAGCATGGCACGAACGCGCAAATCACTATCGCGCACTACAACAGCGACCGGAGTGCCGCGCTGCATGAATGAGCCTACCGGGGGCCGCCCTTCAGGCATCATCAAGCGTCCGTCACGCGGGCTAGTCACTAGCGTC
The DNA here is from genome assembly GCA_020201095.1 of Halomonas sp. Taxonomy (GTDB): domain Bacteria; phylum Pseudomonadota; class Gammaproteobacteria; order Pseudomonadales; family Halomonadaceae; genus Vreelandella. Next base: position 300 of record JAIVHM010000229.1, read on the forward strand.
GCAGCTGCCCTCAGCCGGGCATCCGCCAACCGTTGCTCAACAAATTCTAGGTTCTCGCGTTCCATGGCAATATTCTGTGCTTCACGTACGCTGGCCTGCAGGCGGAGTTCAGCTTCGCGACGCTGAGCCTCAAGTTCGCGTACTTCTGCAGCGAGCTCCGGCGCATCAAGTCGCATCAAGGCGTCTCCTCGCGAGACCGTGTCGCCATCCTCAACGAGGATCTCGGTTAGTCGGCCGGTCGCGCCGAGGCGAACGTGGGTAGGCTCATCGCTGTCGACAACACCCTGCACGACGGTGGCATATGGCACGGGTACCGCAAAAAGCAACAACCCGACGGTAGCGAGTACGCCGAGCAGCCAGGCCCAGGCTTGCCCACGGGAGCCTTCTAGTCGGGATTCAACAGTCATGGTCTTAAGCAGCTTGAAAGTAGGAAGGATCAACGTCATAAATACCGACCAAAGAGCCAGCAAAACGCCGATGAACAAGTATCTGGTGGCAACAAACACAGCGATCGCCACCATGATCACCAACCGGTAGAAAAACGAAGTCACTGAATAGCCAACCAGCCAACACGCTTCGCGACGTGAGCTGGCTTGGCTTGTGACATCACGCCGCCCGAGCAGATAGCGTTTTATTGCGTAGCCGAGCTGCTGATTGGCACGATGGCCGAGATTAGGGATTTCCAGCCAGTCAGCCAGCACGTAGTAGGCGTCGAAACGCAACAACGGATTGCCGTTAAACAGCAGTGTCGAGACGCCAGCAATCAGCATGACGTTGAACATAAGCGAACGCAGCACGCCTGGCTCTGCCATGGCCCACACCAGCATAGCCAGCGCGGCCATAAACAGTTCCACCAGTATACCGGCAGCACCGACCAGCATGCGCTGGCCCTTGTCCGGACATGCTGCCGCTGCACTGGCATCCACATAGGGCACGGGAAAAAATACCAACAACATAACGCCGATCTCGTGCACCTCACCACCAGCGTCCTTGGTGGTCCAGGCGTGGCCAAGCTCATGCAGGGACTTGATGAGCGGGTAGACCAACGCCATAAGCAAGAGGTTGTCGATGCCCAGCACTCGGTCGGCGAGATTTTGGGTAAGCCCCTGCCAATGGATACCGGCTACCACCAACGCCAACGCTATCGTTGCCAGCCACAGTACCGCCCCAAACGGGCCAATTAACGGTTTGATTAAAGGATAGGTGGCATTGATGAAGCGTTCCGGATCCAGTAGCGGAATACGGATCCCCAAGGGTGAACGAACCAGTTGTAGCCATTTTCCACGCTGGAATTTCTGCTGACGGCGTGATAGTTCATCGATATCAATATCGCCCTGCCCAGCCAAAACGTTCGCGTTGTGTAGCCGACCGATCAGCCCAATGAGTTCCTGCTGGGTTGGCATGGCATCGCCTAGCGAACGGCTGACTTGCTCCCAAATATCTCCAAGAGTCCGCCTACCATCGAGCCTTCCAATGATCTGGTAAGCTTCTGGAGTAAAGCGGTGCACTTGGCCGGTGAGAGTGTCATGGAGTACGTACCAGGGCTCTCCCCGATACTCATGACGATGCACGCTGGCATGCCGACGCAGCCGCAACTTGAGATCGGCAACCCGGTGCCAGTGCTGGCTGTATAGCGCTCCGGCCATGGCGTTATCCCCACCACTGCCAGATGTTAATACGAAGCCAATCGACCAGCTCGCGCGTCCAGATAGTGACCAACCGCTCCTCACCCATTTCTACACGGCCAACGCCTTCCATACCCGGCCGCAGCTCACTTGGTGATTCCTTTAACTCGGCTTCGACGACAAACCGATTACTGCCTTCACTCACGCGTGTTTCCGGCGTGATACGGCTGATCTGGAAGTCCAACGGATTATCGGTCATTGCCGACAGCACCATTTCTCCCCGCTGCCCTTCGCTGATGTCGTCAATCCGTGCTTCGTCAACTGCCAACTCCAGACGATAATTTCCTTCTGGTGCCACTCGAAAAAGCTCTTCCCCCTGTTCTGCAGCGCTGCCAAGCTGTTGGGTGAGATCACCACTAACAACAACGCCATCATAGGGAGCACGAAGGTTAGCCCGCGACAGCCGCGACTGAATGAGTTCCAATTCTGCTTGAGTCTGTTCGCGTTGCGCTTCAACCATATTGAGCGACGCCCTTTCACCTTCAGCACGTAAGCTCTGAGCTTCACTGGCGAGATTAGCCAACTCGCTCTGGGACTGTAACTGCTGCAGACGCAGGTCACGGGTATCCATGGAGGCAAGGATCTGGCCTTCCTCAACACGGTCACCAGCACGCACACGAGTATCATCGATATAACCCTGAAAAGGGGTCGCAATCACCCGCTGCACATCGCTCTTTAGCTCGGCATCAGTGGAGGCATATTCTGTGCCAGTAGCAAAAAAGGCAAATGAGGCTAACGCAACCAGCAAAATCGCGGTGAGCTTATAACCAAGATGACCAGTTCCCAGTAACCGGGCACTATGGTCCCCTATTGCCGCCACCACCTTGACTGGCAGAGACCGGTCGTTGCGACGTTTCTCTTCCAAAGCACGTGTACACAGAGCCATCAAACTCTGCAGCGCGCCGATCTCCTCATCATCAAAAGGATGCTCACGCTCGATAGTTAAAGCGCCACGCGGTTTTCCATCATCCATGCATGGCAGCGTCAACGCACAGGGCACATCCGTCATTTGGCAGAGTGATTCATGAGCACGGTTAACCGGTGTCGATGAAACCTCCTGAGAAACCGGGGATTCCTGGTTATCGTCATGGCTGATCGGCCAAAAGACCGCACGACGCTGATCAAGGGCTTCATCCATCGCCGCTTCCGTGGCACGGATACGGTTCATTTTGCGATTGAAACGGGCGCTGTGTGAAATCTGGCGCATACGGGTTCGACTGCTACGGCGCCATCCCAGACTGACCCGCTCTGCTTCCAGCGCCGACGCCAGGCGGGTGGTCAATTGCATAGAGGCGGCATTGAAGCTGGGTTGCTCAAGTACCGATGCCAGCAGGGTTAAATGCTCCCCCAGCCTTGATTGCCTGGAAAGAGTCGACACATGGACACGAGCAAGGATATCCCGCTCAAGCCCGGCAACAGCATCTTCCAAATGCTGCATCAATGGAACCAAATCAGCTTGATCTGGCTCCTCGTCCAAAGCCCCCTTACGCAGGACTCGGAGCGCCACTACCCCTATCAGCGATCCCTCAGAACTCTGAGAAAGATCTCGCACCGGATAGCCAAGTGACATGCCGCTGCCATCAAGCGCACTGATAAGGCCACGACCAGCTTCACGTACCTGATCGGCAATATCCAGCAACACCACCCCATCCGCATTGGCTGGCCATAGCGCTACCGGAAGCCAACTAGGCGAATGACGCCACAGCACAATTCCCTCGGCAATTTGCAGATTGGCATGCGAAGACACCAGCCGTTCACCATGGCGTGTCAGCCAGGCTTGAATATCGACAATATTAGTGACGGCGGTATCGACCGTGGCATCAACGCTGCCAGTCGAAGACGTCATGCTGTCTCCTCATCATCTTCACCTTCACTCAGTCGCTGCCAGTCGCGGGCTGCACATTCACGACGCAATGCATTAAGCCGCGATGCATCTTGCGACGGAGTTGGAGCGCCTGCCCTAGCGATTGCCCAGCCCGTAGTGGCAGTTAATGCGGTCAGCAGTTCGTTGGGAATTTCCAACCCGCTCTGATTGATGAGTTCCGCTTGAGCCTCAGCATCTTCTGTCGGCTCGTCACGGTTGTCTTCAACCTGAGTATTTTCATCACCTCTCACTGCCTCAGCGTTCTCAGCCGACGGTGCTTCAGCCTCACCATACGCCGGCGGATTCTGTTGAAGCATTCTTTCAGCCTCGCCACCACTGGAAACATTTGCAGCTACCTGCGAAGCAATGCTGCCGCGCAAGGAGCTACCTTCGCGCTGTTGCCACTCGCTGATCAGTCGTTCCATGCGTTCGATGGCGGGGTTATTAGTCGTCGCATTTTCAACGTCGACATCACGCAGGTTCATGCCCAAAGTTTCTCCGTCACCAAGCATCTGCCTGACGCGGTTGTTATCTTCTACATCGTCTACTTCCCGCTCAGTCAGGCCATCATTGGTATAGAGATCTTGTTGCGAAGAGCGCAACAGGTCAAGACGCCCCTGCGCTAGGGTTACTAAAGAAATAACCTGTTCATTTTCGTCTGAGCCGGAAAGCTCAATACGGAAACGACCGTAGTCACCGACAACAGAATCTTCATCAAACGAC
>JAIVHM010000063.1 GCA_020201095.1 Halomonas sp.
GGCGATCGGCAAATTTGCCCGCGTTATCGAGTAAATTGATGATCACCTGTTCCAGGCGATCCTGGTCGCCGATCACGATTGCCGGATCAGCCTCAAGATTCATTTCAAGCTTTATCCCGCGTTCTTGATGCAGGTGTGCAATGGCATCAATACTGCGCCGCGCCAGCGCGGCAAGGTCAAGAGGCAGCGGGTTAAGCGTCAACCGGCCGCTTTCCAATCGCGCAAGATCCAGAATCTCTTCTATTAGGCGGGATAGTCGCTGGCTTTCATGAACGATAACGCCCAGAAAGTGTTCACGTTTTTCATTGGGCAGCTGGCTGTTATCGCGCAGGATTTCGGCAAAGGCGCGGATTGAGGTGAGCGGTGTGCGCAGTTCATGGCTGACCATGGCGACAAACTCATCTTTCAATCGGTCCAGCTCGCGTAGTCTTTCGTTAGCACCGCGTAACTCTTCGCCGATTTGCGCCAGCTCTTCAGACTTCTGCTCCAGGCGACGGTTGTACTCGAGAGTTTGGGACGTGGTATCCAGAATGCTCAGGACCGACTCGATATCGAGCGCTTCGCCGCGCACCACCGAGTTGATCAGCACCCGGGCTGAGGCGCTGCCCAGCGACCCGGCAAGCGCCTGCTCGGCGCGGGTAATCAACTCGGCATTGGCGGGTTCATCCGCCCCGACGGTAGTTTCGGCGCGGTTTTGTCGGAAGACACGTCGCGTGGCCTGATTTCCAAGGTAGCGAATAAGCAATTCATTAAGTGCGCCCTGCGTCGTTTGCCCTCGCCAGAGCGGGGCGGTTTGCAGGTTGGGATGCATTGCTTCGGTGAACAGTGCTGCCTGGGTCTGTTCAAGCGGTGTGGGGCGAGTAAATAACGAAACCCCCACCAAAAGCCCCACGTTGGCAAGCATGCTCCAAAGTAGTGAATGGGTATAAATATCCCAGTCTTCGAGGCCGAATAATCCATAAGGGATGAGCCAGGCGATGCCCCAGGGACCCTCAGTAAGAAGTGCCGCATCCAGCCAGCCGGACTGGGCAAAGCCTGGCAGCAGCAGGGTGTAACACCAGACCGCAAAACCCACTATCAAGCCTGCAGCGGCGCCCTGGCGGGTGGCTCCACGCCAGTAAAGGCCGATCAGCAGCGCCGGGGCAAACTGAGCCGCACCGGCAAAGGACACCAGGCCAATGGTGACCAGGCTATAGGAGTCGCCAATCAGGGCGTGGTACAGATAGCCGAGCAGCAAAATGAGGACAATAGCCACCCGGCGGATGCCGAGCAGCCAGCCGGCAAGCTCGCCCTTGGTGCTCAAATGCAGCCGCCGCGAGCGTAATAGCAGTGGCATGACCAGCTGGTTACTGACCATGGTGGAAAGCGCAGGGTCACCGGCACTTACGCCCAGCAGCAGTCCCGCCAATGCTATGGGAATCACGAACAGATTGATCAGCAGCATATAAAGCGGAAACAACCAGCTTGCCCGGGTGAGATGCTGTTCATCGACATTTTCGACCACCAGGACCTGGAACTGGCGTGGCAGGGTTAAAAAGGCCAGAAAGGCCAGCACTAGCATGCCCACCCAGCCAGTGGCGCCACCAGGCACACTATCCAGGCGCATGCTGCCAGCCAGTTCGGGCGTTGCGGCCACTTGGTCAAACAGTGCCCCTGGTCCTTCAAACATCACAAAGACCACAAACACACCGACGGCCATGAACGCCACCAGTTTGACGATCGACTCCAGCGCGATGGCGGCCACCATGCCCTCGTGGCGTTCGCTTGCATCCAGATGGCGGGTGCCAAACAGGATGATAAAAACGGCCAGCACCAGGGCGACCCAGAGAGACTTATCCATCCAGAAGTGTTCATCGACAAGGGTGGTGTCGGCCGCGTCGGGGTAGTTGATCAGCACGGCATGGCTGACGGTGATGGCTTTTAACTGCAAGGCGATATAGGGGGTGATGCTGATCAGGGCCATCAAGGCGACGAGTGCGCCGAGGCTCGTGCTTTTGCCATAGCGGGCACTAATAAAATCGGCAATCGAGGTGATACGCTGACGAGCGGCGATGCGCACCATTTTGCGAATGACAAAAGGTGCCAGCAGCATCGCAAGCGTGGGTCCCAGGTAGATGAGCAGAAAGCTGGGGCCATGCTCGGCGGCGCGCCCCACGCTGCCGTAAAAGGTCCATGCGGTACAGTAGACAGCAATGGACAGCGCATACACCGTGGGTGAACCAATCAGCGAACGTCCCTGTTCTGCGCGACGATCCCCCCAGGCGGCAACCACGAACAGCAGGGCCAGATAGCCAAAGGCGGTACCCAGAATAATGGCGTCAGTACGCATTGTCAGCGGCCTGCACGGTGTTCCATCAGCCATGCTGCCAAGCCGATGACGATTGCCCAGGCGCCGAAGAGATACAGCGGCAGCCAACTCACGTGGGATGAGGGTAGGCGGTCAATCACAATGATCAGCGGCGGGCAAAACAACAGAAGCGCAATGGCGACTAATGCGACCATACGTTCTGTTTTGCGTGATTGGGGGCCTGAAGGCGTCATTAGGCGCTGGCATCCTGTCGGTCGAAGGCATTGGCCTGGAGGGCGAGCAGTTTCTCCAGAGTATCAATCCCTCGGGCTTCCAGACGCGGCAGTAGCGCGAGCCATAGTTCAGCGGTAACGCGCGCGTCGCCCAGCGCCGTGTGGCGTGTGCCCGGCGGGAAGGCCAGATCGTAGCGATTGGCAAGGCTATCCAAGTCGTGACCATCCAGCGCCTCGTCCAGCGCGCGTGAGATAAGCAGAGTGTCGATCACGGGGATATCAAAGGTAACGCCATGATGGCTGATGGCAAGTAAGTCAAACGCGGCGTTATGGGCCAGCAGTACCGCTTCGCCAACATAGTCACGAAAACGGCTAAGTACGATATCCAACGGCGGCGCGCCTGCCACATCGGCATCTGTCAGCCCATGAATGGCGGTACTGGCCAGCGGAATAGGTCGCTTGGGATCAACTTTTTGATCGAAGACGTCACTTGCCAACAGCCGTGTGTTAACCACGCGGCAGGCCCCTAGGCTAATCACGGTATCACCTCGGCGCAGCTCAAGCCCGGTGGTTTCGGTATCAAACGCCACGACGTCCAGGCTGCGCAGCGTGCGGCTGGCGAGGGCTTCATCCGGCGGCGGCAGGTCGGCAATGCCAAAGTCATGGAATTCCGGGCGTGGCGGGGCGGTTTCTCGTGGCGCGCCCACGCGATCCATGGCGGGTAGCGGAAGACGTAGACGGGCATAGACGCCATCATTGTCCGTCAGGCTCCAGATATCGCTGGCATGCTGGCGCAGCACGTCGGCAACGCTGGGGCTCAGCGGCAGCGACGGCAGAGGTTGTTGTCGCCATGCGGCCAGCGCATGCTCGGGCAACGCCTTGCCCTGCCAGATAAGATCTAGATAGACACGCTTATTGCCCAGACACATCTCGCCTTCAAAGCCGCTGTCGGGCAGGTGCGCATTGAGGTGCTTGACCAGCGAGTCAAACAGCGCAATCAGGGCCGGTGCATCACCCTTGAACCAGGCGGGCATGCCCACAGGGGTAATCAAACGGTGCTCGGGGTCGAGGCGCTCGTCCAGGGCTTGCCAGAAATCGTTGGACCACATGGGCGTCAGGCGTTCGCCCTGATGCTGCATGGCATCAAGCAGCTGGCCGATTTTAGCGACGTTGTCGCCAAGTGTGGCGCCTTCCTCCTGGATGACGTGTTCAAAACGCTGGCGCAGTGATGAGGTTTCCAGGTCGCCTTGATGACGCAGTTGTATCAGCGCGTCAGCGGCACTGGTCAGGCTCGCGGTATGCTGGCGAAGGGGCTTTAACATGTCAGCAAGTTCCGCGCGTACCCCCATTTCGCTCGACCAAGAGGCCGTTGCGTCACTGAACGTCAACAGCGTTTCACCGTCGCTGCCCGGCACGCGGCGTAAAATGACCTTTAGCCAGCGATCATCACAGGGAGAAAGCAGTTCACGGGGAGCACCGTCATTGGGTAGTTGGCTGATCGCTTGCTGCAAGCTTGCTACCGGCAGGAGCGCTTCCAGGCGTTTGCCAAGGCCCAGTCCGGGATTATCGGTGAAAAAGTCCTCTGCCGCCTGGTTGAACAGCATGACGCGGCGATGATGGTCACACAGCAGAAGGGGCGTTTCGAGTACCTGCAGCAGGGTTTCAAGTTCCTGGCGAATTTTGGCGGCGCTCCGCGCGCCTTCTGTATGTGCTGTTGCCAGGCGGCTACGATCGTCTCGCCAGCTCTCGTGAACCCGCCGCAGGTCTGGCCCCAAGCCTTTCAGCCAGCCTTCGGGCGGATATTCATCGCGTGCATCGGGGTTCGCCACCAAGCGCGCCAACTGCACCTGCAGGTGGCGCAGGGGGGTAAACAGCATGCGTTCAAGTAGCAAACCCGCCAGGAAAATCGTTACGCCGCCAGAAAAACTGCCCAGCCACAAGGCGACGCGCGTCGGTCCACTCGGGGCCAATTGAGCATCCAGCCATGCAGCAAATACAGCCCCGCCCAGCAGGCTGATACCGCTAAGCAGAAGCCATAGGCCAATCAATCGCTGGCGTTTGGGCAGCCCGCCTTTTGTCATGGGGAGTTTCCCGTTAGCAGTGCATTGACTTTTTCAACCAGTGCCTGGGTAGAGAAGGGCTTGGTGATGTAATCATCAGCCCCCAGCGCCATGCCTTTTTCCCGCTCTACTTCTCGGCCGTGGGCGGTCAGCATAATGATAGGGAGTGTTGCGGTGTCGGGGGACTGGCGTAAGCGTTCCAGCACATCAAAACCGCTAATGCCCGGTAGACTAATGTCCAGCAGGACAAGATCAGGCTTGGTTTGTTGCACATGCGCAAGGGCTTGTTCGCCGTCTTCTGCCGTGACGACATCAAAGCCCGCTTGCTGCATAAGAAACTCAAGCGAGATAAGGATATTGGGTTCGTCGTCGACCACAAGCACTCGGGCCATTGTGCTCTCCCTGGATTAAAGGTGTTGGGGCCGTATGGATTTCCCCATTATTTACCTGAGTGTAGGTAGGTGAGGCAGCTGCGCCAAGACGACCTTGGCCGAATGTTACCGTCTTTGCTGCAGGCAACGGCATGATTATTGGCTGGACTCTAAGACTTTAGATGTAATTTGTTTTGGTTATTCGTGGCTGGCGTGGACGTCAGCCCATCGTCGTATCACTATATAGTGGCTTGCGAAATATGAGACTGGCCTAACTAATAATCAAAGCCAAAGGAGCAACGCCTATGAGTGCTGTAATCTTGCTGCTGCTAGGTCTTGGGGCAATGGCGGCGGGGTACTTTGTTTACTCCAAGTTCATTGCCGAAAAGATCTATCAGCTCGACCCCGACTTTAAAACGCCTGCGCACGAGTTTGAAGACGGAGTTGACTATGTGCCGACCAACCGCTTTGTGCTTTGGGGGCATCATTTTACGTCAGTCGCTGGTGCAGCGCCCATCGTTGGGCCTGCCATTGCTGTGATTTGGGGGTGGGCACCGGCGTTTTTATGGGTCGTGTTCGGCACCATTTTCTTTGCCGGCATTCACGACTCCGGTGCTATCTGGGCCAGCGTGCGCAATAAGGCTAAATCCGTAGGGGCGCTCACCGGCGATGTCGTAGGCGTGCGGGCTCGCAGTATTTTCATGATCGTAATATTTTTGGTCCTGCTGATGGTAAACGCCGTGTTTGCGGTGGTGATTGCAGGCTTGATGATGAATTTTTCAAGTGCTGTGGTGCCGGTCTGGGGCGCGATTATTGTGGCGCTGATTATTGGCCAGTTAATCTATCGGCGGATATTAAGCCTTCCGGTGGTATCGATAGTTATTCATCGGTTTAATTATTCTTTATGGCGCCTTGGTGCTGCTTAACCCGACGTTGGTAGCTCCAGCGTTTAACAGTGATGTGCCCGATGGCACACCTTCGTTACTGCCACTACTGTTCGTAACGATTGCATGCGGTGCAATTTCTGGCTTCCATGGTTTGGTATCGTCAGGCACCACCTCGAAACAGCTTAATAAAGAAACCGATGTCCGTTTTGTGGGCTATTTCGGTGCCGTTGGTGAGGGTATGCTGGCGCTGGCTGCTATTCTGGCTGCCACTGCTGGCTTTGCATCGCTAGGCGATTGGCAGGCAATGTATACCGCCTTTGGGCAGGGCGGTGTGAACGCCTTCGTGGAAGGCGGTGCGTTTATTATCAGTAACGGTATCGGCTTGCCTGAAGCCACGGCGGCAACGCTGTTAACCGTGATGGCGGCGCTGTTTGCTGGGACCACGATGGATACCGGGCTACGCTTGCAGCGCTATATCTTTCAGGAGTGGGGCGAGATATACCAGCAGCCGTGGATGAAAAACCCGGCTGTTGCAACTGCCCTGGCGGTTGGCTCATGTCTGGTCCTTGCCTTTGGTGCCGGTGGCGCAGATGGCTCTGGCGGGTTGATTATCTGGCCGTTGTTCGGCACCACGAATCAGCTGTTAGCAGGTCTCACGCTATTGGTGATCACCGTGATGCTGGTGCGCCTGAAGCGGCCCATGTGGTTTACGCTGGCGCCGCTTTGCTTTTTGCTGGTAATGACCATACTGGCGCTATTGCTGCAGCTTCGCACCTTCTGGAATGATGGCAATATGTTCCTGTTGGTGCTGGATATTGTGGTGCTGATAGCCGCCGTATTAGTGGCCATGGAATGCGCAGCAGCACTTAAGCGTTCGCGTGCCGAAATTGCGGCACAGCACGACCAACCTTAGGGAGTGACAGCTAATGACCGACGATCCCCATCATGGGTCGTCGTCACGTCGCAAAAGGTTACGGGCTTGGCTAGACCAGGCCCGTTTCTTTACTGAAGAGGTATACAGCGCGCGCTATCGAGGAGCTATCGCCCGTGCGCGCCGCGACGAGGACGACCTATTCATGCTGTTGGTATTTTCCGAAATGATGGGATTACAAAATCCCGCTTCTTACTACACGCTTGAACTCCAACCGCTGCTGTTAGAACGTTTCCATGACTGGCATACGCGCATGGGAATGGAGCGTTCGCCGCTGGATCATTTCCGTTGTTGCTGAGTTCAGGCTAGCTAGAGAGTCATCAATGCAAGCTCTATTAAATCGCCGCCTGCTGTGGGTGGGAGGCAAAGGCGGCGTCGGTAAAACCACCGTCGCCGCGTCGCTCGCTGTGCTGGCCGCTGGGCGAGGTAAGCGCGTTCTCGTGGTATCGACGGACCCAGCCCACAGCCTTGGCGATGTGTTTGACCGAACTCTGGGCGATACGCCACGGCGTCTGCTCGCTAACCTTGACGCGATGGAAATTGACCCAGATGTGGAAGTCGAGGCGCATTTAAAGCGTGTCACACAGCAAATGCGCCGTTATGCGGCTCCCGAGATGATGCAGGAACTGGAACGCCAGATGCGCCTTACTCGGCAGTCACCAGGCACGCAGGAAGCCGCCTTGCTTGAGCGTCTGGCACGCTTGATGATCGATGATGAAGCACCCTACGAGTTTCTTGTTTGTCATGACACCCGAACGGCTACCGATCCTTGAAACTGACCGGGCGGTGCGCGCTTTGGAAGAGGTCAATATACCGGTGGCAGGAACGCTGATAAACCGGGTCATTCCTCAAGAGGCCGACGGCACTTTTCTAGCGTCCCGACGGCAACAGGAAGCGCAATACTTGGCCCGCATCGATGAGCTTTTTGCCCGATTACCCCGCCCCAAGCTAGCCTGGCAGCCAACGGATGTTCAGGGGGTTGATGCCCTTGAGGTGCTTGCCGCCCAGCTTGAGGAGCAAGGCTTTTAATGCGCGGTCTACTGCTATCTGCTTATGATGCCGTAAGCCACCGCTACTGGGCTGACAGCGTCATAAGCCATGTTGAGGCTGTCGAGTGGACCCAACTGCGCTTGCCAGCGCGCCATTTCCGCTGGCGTATCCGCGGTAACCCATTGACATGGTTGTTTAAAGAGCACGAAACGCTGAGTCAGCCGTATGATGTGGTGCTGGTAACCTCGATGGTGGATCTGGCGACGTTAATCGGCTTGTTCCCCACCCTTGGCCAAGCGCACAAGGTTGTCTACTTTCACGAGAATCAGTTTGCCTATCCTGTGTCGGAAGCGCAGCAATCCCCGGCGGAAGGCAAAATGGTCAATCTGTATGCCGCGCTAGCGGCCGACACGGTGATTTTTAACAGCGCTTATAACCGCGATTCCTTTATCGATGGCGCGCGCGCGTTTTTGAAAAAAATGCCTGAGAATGTGCCAGCGGTAAAACCCCTTGAGGCGCTGCGCAAACGCGCCAGAATACTGCCCGTCCCAATAATGCCCCTTGATGATGACCACCACGGCCAGCGTCATCCCCGGCGAATTCTTTGGAACCACCGATGGGAGTACGACAAGAACCCCGAGGACTTTTTTGAGGCGCTTTTTGCACTGAGCGACCAGGGTGTGGCCTTCGAGCTTGTGGTGGTGGGGCAGCGCTTTCGTGATGTCCCGCCGATTTTTGCCGAAGCCGAGCAACGTCTCGCGCCGCATATCAAGACTTGGGGGCCGCTACCGGAAGGGCGTTATCAGGCTGAACTAGATAAAGCCGGTATCGTGGTGTCGACTACCTGGCATGAGTTTCAGGGGCTGGCCATCATGGATGTTAGTGGCCAGCTCAGGATGCTCCCGGCGAATGACCTGTGCCGCAAACTCGGATAAAAAACGTGATTTGAGTTCGGCGCGGGCGCGGTCAACCCCACTGTGCTGATAGGGCGTCGAGGCAAGCAGCAGAAAACCATCATCAGGGATGCGCCCTGCCTGGCGATTGGCGTCAATGATCGAAGCGGCGGTGCCAATGGGCGCTGCAAGATCAGGCCCGTAAGGGCCAATGATCAGCGCGGTATTGGGTAGGTGCAGAAAATCAAAGCCCCGACCAACGCAGATTACCCACTCACGGTGCTCGATATCCAGCTCCCGCTTGACGCCCTGTAGCTCGTCGACGTGGGCGAGATTGCCGGTCAATAAGGGTAGCAGGTCGCGACGCATCTCGGCAGGCATATCGGGGCATGTTGCCTGCAGGGCAGCGCTGAGCTGCGCTGGTGAGTGACCAAGATATTCACGAATATCCAATGTTGCGCCGTGCTGGCCATGCACTATCAATGCATCGCTGTCGGTTTCAAAGCCGCAAACGAGCGGATAAACCTGCTGTCGGTCATGACCGAATAAATGCGCGGCCTGCTCAGCGATCGCGTCAGCATGATCCCTGGCGGCTTGTGTGTCGCAATCGAATCCTGCACAACCTCGCGCTTTATTCCCCTGAGAAAAGTGGTAGGTAATCAGCATCAGGGTGCCTCGGCCTTCCTTGGCCGCATCAATGACCGCCTCGGTCAGCAACTCCCCCAGGTATGGCCAGCCTAGGTCGAAAATCCCGCCGAGGTTGCGAAAAGGGGTAATGATGCCTAGCGGCGTGCGGGTGGCGTGGGGGATATGGATGCGACCGTCCATACATTTCATCACCAGCAACGAGGTCGGATGTTTGGCGATATAGCGCTGCCTAGCCAGCCACGCCTCAGGGCTACAAAATTGCGCCGCATGCTGGCGCGATAAATCGAACAGGGCATCGATGCGTTGTTCGATAGGCTGGTCGTGAAGCAGTGAGGCGGGCGTTGGCATGAATGGTTTTCCCGTTTAAGCAATCTCGGTTTTTTCTTTATAGTCGCATAAATCTTCAATGATGCAGCTGCCGCATCGCGGCTTGCGGGCAATGCACGTATAACGGCCGTGCAGGATCAACCAGTGGTGGGCATCCTGCAAAAACTCTTTGGGGACGTGGCGCATAAGCTTTTGTTCGACCTCGACAACATTCTTGCCCTTGGCAATGCCCGTTCGGTTGGCGACCCGGAAAATGTGCGTATCTACCGCCATGGTCGGTTGGCCGAAGGCGGTATTCAAAATGACGTTTGCCGTCTTTCGTCCCACACCGGGCAGGGCCTCAAGCGCGGCGCGGGTCTGAGGCACTTCACCATTATGGTGTTCAACCAGTTGATGGCAGGTTTTCATCAGGTTCTCGGCTTTGGTGTTGTACAAGCCGATGGTTTTGATATGGGTTTTCAGGTCATCGATACCCAGATCGATAATGCCCTGCGGCGTATTGGCGACCGGGAAAAGACGAGCCGTTGCCTTGTTGACACCGACGTCGGTGGCCTGAGCGGAGAGCAGCACCGCGGCGAGCAGTTCGAAAGGCGTATGCCAATTGAGCTCAGTGGTTGGATGAGGGTTTTCTGCCTGTAGTCGGGCGAAAATTTCATGACGCTTTTGGGCATTCATGGTTAGTCTCTGAGTTATTTGATCGTACCGGTGACGCGGACGCGGCGCTGTTCACGAGGTGTAATGGTCTTGGGTTGTGAAGATGCCTCGCGGCGTTGATCAATGCTGTTTTTCAGCGCGATCAGTAGCCCTGCGACGAAAAACGCGCCGGGAGGAAGCACAAAAAACAGAAACTGATAGTCGTCGACCAGCGTTAACTGCCAGCCGTCGGCCATTGGGCCAAACAACAGCGCCATTTCCCGGAACAGCGTCCCCTGGCCCAGCAGTTCGCGTAATGCCCCTAACACCACCAATACGGCGCCAAAGCCAAGCCCCATCATCAAACCATCAATGGCGGCAGGGAGCACCGGCTGGCGCGAGGCAAACGCTTCGGCACGGCCCAGAATGGCGCAGTTGGTCACAATCAGCGGAATAAAAATCCCCAGCACCTGGTAAAGCGGGTAGGCGTAGGCGGCCATCAGCAGCTCAGCGCAGGTGACAAAGGCGGCAATAATCATCACAAAGGCGGGCAGACGGACGGCGCTGGGTACCTGATGACGAATCAGCGATACCGTTGTGCTGGCGCCGACCATGACGACCAGCGTGGCAATGGCCAGCCCCAATGCGTTGACCACGCTCGCGCTGACAGCCAATAACGGGCATAGCCCCAGCAGTTGAACCAGCGCCGGGTTGTTTGACCACAGTCCTTCACGCGAAAGCTGGCCCAGTTGGCTCATTGCTTTGGCTCCTCTGCTTGCCGCTTAGGGGTGTTTTCAAGTGGCGGGTTATTGGCCGCATATTGTAGGGCACTGTGCACGGCACCGACCACGGCGCGGGGCGTAATGGTGGCGCCGGTAAAGGCATCAAAATGACCGCCATCTTGTTGCACTGCCCAGTCTTCGGGGGCGAGCGACTCCAAGCGTAAGCCATCAAAGTGGGTGATCCAATCACTACGGCAGCGCTCAATGTCGTCGCCAAGGCC
>JAIVHM010000007.1 GCA_020201095.1 Halomonas sp.
GATAAAAGCAGGTCATTTCGTCCTGCGCCGGATGCCCGGTCGCGTGAAGCTGCGGATGGCTGAACTCATCAAAGAGCTTGACGCCCAACTGTTGCAGACGTTTTTTCAGTTGCTCGATAGGACGCTCGTTACCCGGAATGGCCTTGGCGGAAAAAATCACGTTGTCGCCTGGCTGCAAATCCACATGCGGATGACGCCCCTGGGCAAGTCGCTGGAGGGCAGCGCGCGGTTCTCCTTGGCTACCGGTGGCAATGACTACGACTTCATCGGGGGGCAAATAGCCCAAGTCATGGGCGGGCACGACGGCAGGAAAGTCGTCCAGATAGCCAAGGCCGCGTGCGACACCCACCATGCGCTCCATCGAACGACCCATCAGGCTGACGCGCCGTCCGCATTGGTGGGCAGCGCGACCAATTGCTAACACCCGGGCGATATTGCTAGCAAAGCACGAGACAATCACCCGTCCTTCGCAGTTGGTGAGTGTCTCGACCAGTGCTCTTGCGACATCGCCTTCGCTACCTGAGTGGCCGGGTATGGGGGCGTTGGTGGAATCCCCTACTACCAGATCAATCGGTGCCAGCGCCTTGAATTGCGCCTGGTTGATCGGCGCGCCGATAAGCGGCTCAGGGTCAAGCTTCCAGTCCCCGCTGTGTAACACACGATAGCGGCCGGCCATGACCATTAGCGAGCAGCTCTCAGGTATTGAGTGCGGCACCGCTAGGTAACGCACGGTAAAAGGTCCATTTTCCAATGCTTCACCGGGCTCGACCACGTGAATGGCGGCGCTACTGAGCTGGTGCTCGGCAAACTTCAGGCGCAGTAAACCTGCCGCCAGCGGGGTGGCATAAATGGGGCACTGCCAGTGGGGCCAGAGCCATGCAACCGCACCAATATGATCTTCATGGCCGTGGGTGATGTACAGCGCTTGGGGGGCGATGCCGAGGGCTTTGGGTGTTTCCAGGTTGGGCACCTGCAGCGGCGTATTGGGTAAATCCTGGCGGATCATCATGCCGCAATCGATGGCGACCCAATGGTCTTCGTACCCATACAGCGTCAAATTCATGCCAATTTCCCCGCAACCGCCTAGCGGTAAAAGGCGTAAGGGCGGGCGACGACGGGGACGAATTTGAACGCGCGGTGGATGCATCAGATTAATATGGCCTAAAAAGTAATTGCTTAACTATACGGGATGGGGCGGGCGGCTAACAATCACTGCTGTAACGGGCGGTGATTGCGGGCGCTGCATTCGGTACACTAGACGTTTGTTTAATGCCGACGGACGGCCTGATCATCGTCGCCCGGCGGCCTGTGAAGAGTAATGACTATGTCGCATTTTTATCGTTTGGTGGTGTCCTGCCCGGACCAGGTGGGGATTGTCGCGAAGGTATCGAGTTTTATCGCAGATCAGGGCGGTTCGATTACTGAAGCTAGCCAGCATTCCGACCTGGAAACCGGGCGTTTCTTTATGCGCTACGAAATATTGGCGGATTCGCTGGGTATGTCGGCAGAGGCATTACGCACTGCCTTCGAGCCGGTAGCAGAGCGATTCGAGATGCAGTGGGCGCTGGTCGATACCCAGAAACGGCAGCGAGTCGTCCTAATGGTGTCGCGCGAATCACATTGCCTAGTCGATTTACTGTATCGCTGGCAGGTGGGGGAACTGGACTGCGATATCGAGGGGGTTATTTCCAACCATGACGACATGCGTTCGTTAACTGAATGGTACGGCATTCCATATCATCATGTGCCGGTGGACGCCAAAGATAAAACAACGGCCTTTGAGCGGGTACAGGCGCATATTGATGATGCTCGGGCCGACAGTATCGTGCTGGCCCGTTATATGCAGATTCTACCTCCGGCGTTGTGTGAACGGTATGCGGGGCAAGTCATTAATATCCATCACAGTTTTCTACCGTCTTTTGCAGGCGCCAAGCCGTATCACCAGGCCTATCAGCGCGGCGTCAAGTTGATAGGTGCTACCTGCCATTATGTGACTCAGGAGCTGGATGCAGGCCCCATTATCGAGCAGGACATTCACCGGGTCAGCCACTGCCATACCCCTACTGATTTGGTGCGTTTTGGTCGCGACGTTGAAAAAGCCGTGCTGGCTCGCGGTCTTCGCTGGCATCTCGAAGACCGCGTGCTGGTGCACGGCAATAAAACCGTCGTATTTAGCTAGCCGAGCGCCTGGCCATTGCCACCGCGTATAACGCCAACCCCAACCCCTTCGATGTCGAGTGGTTGGGTGCGTAAATCAATGCTGATGGGATCGAAGTCGGGATTTTCAGCGATGAGCGTGACGTGATGGCCCTCGCGTTTGAAACGCTTGACGGTGACCTCGTCTTCCAGGCGAGCAACAACAATCTGGCCATCCCGAACGCGCTGGGTACGGTGCACGGCAAGAAGGTCGCCTTCGAGGATGCCGACGTTTTGCATTGACAGCCCGCGCACGCGCAACAGGTAATCTGCTCTGGGCGTGAAGTAGTCGGCAGGCAGGGGGCAGTAGCGATCAATATGCTCAGCGGCGAGGATAGGGCTGCCGGCCGCGACTTCGCCAATAATTGGCAGGCCGTTGGCAGGGTCAGCGCCTGATGCTGGCAGCACGTCTGGCGTTTCCTGGGGCTCCTGGTTGGGCAGGCGTATGCCGCGAGACGTGTTGCGAATGATGCGAATGACACCTTTACGCTCGAGTGCGCGTAGATGTTCTTCTGCCGCATTGGGTGAGCGAAATCCCAGTGCCTTGGCTATTTCAGCCCGGGTGGGCGGATAGCCGAGCTCGGCCATGGTTTTGACAATAAAGTCGAACACATTTTGTTGACGAACAGTTAATGGCCGCGACATACCAGCCTCCAGATTGAATAAGTGGGCAAGACTACGTTTCTGTTTACCTATCAGTTTGTAGTTCACAGCATGTAGTCAACAGCATGTGGTTAAGTATACAGCATGTTCTCCTGTCCAGTATATCCTTGGGATAAGTCAGCTAACAAATTGATGTATATGAAGATGTAAAGCCATGCTTGTCACTGAGTGAGTGTTCGGGTAAACGTTGAGAGGTAACAAACGATAACGTAGTATTCTGGTTTGTTTAAAACATGCGTTTTTGTGGCTTTTTTATGACCTCCTCGCATAGCCTGTTTTTATGGAGAGCAGCATGGCTCAATCGGATACGGTGACGCGCATTCTGGACACGGCGGAAGTGCTTTTTGCAGAGCGTGGTTTTGCCGAAACCTCTTTACGCAACATCACTAGCAAAGCACGGGTCAATCTGGCCGCGGTGAACTATCACTTTGGATCCAAGAAAGCGCTCATCCAGGCGGTATTTGCACGCTACCTGGATCCGTTTTCCGAGCGTTTCCATAGTGCCCTGGATGAACTTGAAGCCCGCTATGAGGGGCGTGATATCCCCCTTGAAGTGCTGCTTGAAACGATGGCGACAACGGTGCTGACGGTGCCAGCGGAACGCAACAGCCTTAAAGTCTTTATGCGTTTGCTAGGGCTTGCCTACAGCCAGGCGCAGGGGCATTTGCGCCGCTACATCCAGCAGCAATACGGCGATGTGTTCAGCCGTTTCACTGAATTGGTACGCCGTGCGACACCGGATTTGCCCGACGCCGAGCGTTTCTGGCGGCTACACTTTATGCTCGGTACCGTCATCTTTACGCTTTCAGGGCTGGATGCACTGCGTGATATTGCTGAAAAAGATTACCATCAGCATGTCTCGGTTCGCGATCTGGTTCGCCGATTGCGGCCGGTCGTGGTGGCGGGAATGAACGCACCATTACCTGATGAGAGGGACGTTGAGCATCATGCAGACACCGTCGCTCATTGAAATGCCGCCCCGTGAGGGGCTATGGCTGGAAATTGCCACTCAGACGCAGCAGCTGCGCGCCTGGCAAGGCGATGTATGTCGCTATGAGTGTGACATTTCCACCGGGCGCCAGGGCTTGGGTAACCAGCAGGGCAGTGGACAGACGCCGCTGGGCTGGCACTATATTCGCGCCGCCATCGGCGCTGATGCCCCGGAAAATGCGGTCTTCAAAGGTCGGCGCTGGACGGGAGAGGTATTTAACGCTGAGCTGGCAGCCGTGTTTCCCGAGCGAGACTGGATTCTGACGCGCATTCTATGGCTGTGTGGTCTGGAACCGGGAGTGAATCGCGGCGGCCATGTCGATTCCCAGCGCCGCTATATTTACCTGCACGGTACGCCGCCGGAGCAGCCCATGGGCCAGCCAGCCTCCCATGGCTGCGTGCGGTTGCGTAATGCGGATCTTCTCTGGCTGTTTGAACATGCGTCACCGGGAACGCCTGTCTGGCTACACGACAGCCGTTGACCGTTGGACTCCTCGCTTATCATCGTCTAGAGTTACCGCCTTTTTTGGAAATCCCGCTATGACACATCCTTTGGGCTCGGTCATGTTGGACCTTGAAGGGACAACGCTGACAGCCGCAGAAAAGCAGTTGCTGAAACAGCCCGCAGTGGGTGGCGTTATCCTGTTTTCGCGCAATGTTGAAGATGCCCACCAGGTTCGAGAGCTGTGTGGTGAAGTGCGCAAGTTACGCCCTGACGTGCTGCTGGCAGTTGATCAGGAAGGCGGTCGCGTCCAACGTATCAAGCAAGGGTTAACGCGCCTGCCGCCAATGGCTCGCCTGGGCGACTACTACCAACAGGATCGTGCGGCAGCCCTTGGGCTCACCCAGGACACCGGCTGGCTTCTGGGCATGGAAATGGCCGCCTGCGGGTTGGATATCAGTTTTGCGCCAGTGCTGGATGTTGATAGCGGCTTAAACAGCATGATTGGCGACCGCAGCTTTGGCTCCGAGGCCACGCAAGTCAGCGAACTGGGCGGCGCACTGGTGGCCGGGCTGCATGAAGCCGGTATGGCAGCGATCGGCAAGCATTTTCCCGGTCATGGTGGTGTGGCGGCAGACTCGCATCTCGCCTTGCCCGTTGATGTCAGGTCGTTTGATACCCTCAAACAACTCGATCTAGTGCCTTTTAGCGATCTGGCTAGAAAGCTTGATGGCGTCATGCCTGCGCATATTGTGTATTCGGCATTCGACAAGCGGCCCGCCGGTTTTTCGCCTAGTTGGCTGGGTATGTTGCGTCAGTCGCTGGGGTTTAAGGGATGCATCTTTTCCGACGATTTGAGCATGGCCGGCGCCCATGAGGCGGGAGGGCCGCGCGAACGCGCAGCGGCTGCTCTTGCTGCGGGCTGCGATATGCTGCTGGTATGCAATGATCGCGAGGCGGCACTTGAGGTCGTTTCCGCCGTTCCAACCCCACATTCCGTCAGGCCCGGCAAGCTACGCTATAAACGCGCGCGGCCCGATTTGGACGCACTGTCGGCGCTTAGCCGCTGGCGGCGTACGCATGCCCGGTTAGAGGCCATGGCCGCTCAATCACACAGCAATTAAACATCGCTTTAATCAAGTAGGCTGGAACATCAATGGCAAAGCTAGACAAAGAAGCGCTCGCATCGCTCGACACTATGCGCGAGCTCATGGACAACGCTGACTGTTTGATTTCCCAGCAGCAGGTGGAACAGGCGCTGGACCGCATGGCTGAGCAGATCAGCGCGGATCTGGGCGATAAGCTACCGGTTTTTTATTGCGTCATGAATGGCGGCTTAATTACTACGGGTCATCTGTTGACCCGGTTGGGCTTTCCTCTTGAGGTCGACTATTTGCATGCCACGCGCTATCGCAACGAAACCCGCGGCGGAGAACTTTTCTGGCGGGTGTCGCCGGAAATTCCCATGGCCGGTCGACACGTTGTTATCGTCGATGACATTCTGGATGAAGGCACGACGCTGTCAGCGATTCTAAACTATTGCCAGGAAGCGCAAGCCGCCAGCATCACCACAGCGGTGCTGGTCGATAAACGTCACGACCGCAAGGCAGTGCCCGGGCTGAAAGCCGACTACTGCAGCCTGGAAGTTGCCGATCGTTATGTGTTTGGCTTTGGAATGGATTACAAAGGCTATTGGCGCAATGCCCCAGGAATCTTCGCGCCCAAGGGCATGTGATCTCATGCGGGCCTAGCGGGGTGAAAAACGCCGTGCCAAGCCGGTTTCCGCAATCATGCGGGTGGATATTTCTTCCACAGAAAAACGTGTCGTGTCGATGAAGGGGACGTGCAGGCGACGGTATAATGCCTCGGCCTGCTGGATCTCCTGCATGCATTGATCCATCGAACTGTAGTGGCTGTTGGGCCTGCGTTCGTTGCGAATGGCGGCGAGGCGCCGGGCGTCGATTGTCAGGCCAAATAACTTGTGCCGGTGGGGCGCGAGCGCCTGGGGCATTTTCAGCATGCCGTCTTCGTCCAGGTCGTCTTCTGTGAGCGGGTAGTTGGCGGCGCGAATGCCAAATTGTAACGCCAGGTAGAGCGACGTGGGGGTTTTGCCGCAGCGCGATACGCCGACCAGAATAACATCCGCTTTGTCGTACTGATGTGTGCGCGCGCCATCATCATTGTCCAGCGCGAAATGCACCGAGTGAATGCGATCCATGTAAACATCGTCGCTGCCAATCGAGTGCGTTCGCCCGACACTGTAGGAGGAGTGCGTGGCAAGCTCCTGTTCGAGAGGCTCCAGAAAGGTCGAGAAGATATCTACCTTGAAGCCGGAGGCCTTGCGGATCACGTCGCGAATTTTCTGATCGACAATGGTGTCGATAATAATCGGCCGTTGGCCGTCGCGGATCGCCGTTGCGTCGATAATCTCGGCGAGTGCCTGGGCTTTTTCCAGGGTGTCGATATAGGGTTTGGTTTGCATGTTGATTTCAACATCGCTGAACTGCGCCAACAGGCTTCTCCCCAGACTCTCTGCGGTAATGCCTGTCCCATCCGAAATAAAAAAAGCGGTGCGCTGCATGGTGTTTGCTCCCCTGAACGTTGCGCATATTGTGTGCTGGGATGAGGTCTGGCACAACGGTGCTCAAGCTTCTACTACAACAAATGTTCAAAAATGCCACCTGTTGTAAAAATCCTCCATCGCCTTCGCTATTAGACCAATGGCGAACACGCCGGGGCAGTGCTACGGTGACCGCATTCATCTCTGGCGGTTGTCATGATCGCTGGCCTATTGAGTGAGGAGGTTGCGTGAACAATTACATTCTATGGTTCGATCAATTGGGCATGGCTGACGTCGAACGCGTGGGTGGTAAAAACGCATCCCTCGGCGAAATGATTTCCAATTTATCGGGAGCGGGAGTCACGGTTCCCGGTGGCTTTGCCACCACGGCCCATGCCTACCGAGAATTTCTTGCCCATGAAGGCCTCAACGAGCGTATTAACCAAATGCTGGCGCGCCTCGACGTTGACGATGTCAAAGCATTGGCTGAGGCCGGTAAAACAATTCGTCAGTGGGTCATCGATACGCCGCTGCCCCCGGCGTTCGAAAAAGAGCTGCGTAGCGCCTACCAAATGCTCCAGGAGCGTCATCCTGCTTTGAAGGTCGCGGTGCGCAGCTCGGCCACCGCGGAAGATTTGCCCGATGCTTCCTTCGCAGGTCAGCAGGAAACCTTCCTCAATATTGAAGGGTTCGACAATATTAAGCGCGCCGTACACGAGGTGTTCGCGTCACTGTTCAATGACCGAGCTATCTCTTACCGGGTGCATCGTGGCTATGCGCATGAAAATGTCGCGCTATCCGCGGGGGTGCAGAAAATGGTGCGCTCAGAAACGGGCGCGTCGGGAGTCATGTTCACGCTGGATACTGAGTCGGGCTTCCGTGATGCGGTCTTTGTGACGGCTTCCTGGGGGCTGGGTGAAACCGTCGTCCAAGGGGCGGTGAATCCTGACGAGTTTTATGTTCATAAGCCGACTCTGGCGGCAGGGCGACCCGCTGTGCTGCGCCGCAACCTGGGTTCAAAACTGATCAAAATGGTTTATACCCAAGATACCAGCGCAGGCAAATCAGTCGAGACCATCGATGTGCCGCTGCAGGATCGCGGCCGTTTCTGCCTCAACGACCAGCAGGTCATGGCGCTGGCGAGTCAAGCGGTGACCATTGAGCAACATTACCAGCGGCCCATGGATATTGAGTGGGCACTGGATGGTGACGATGGTGAGCTCTACATCGTTCAGGCGCGGCCGGAAACCGTTGTATCGCAGCAGGAAGGCGGCAAGCTGGAGCGTTTCCAGTTACGCGAGAAAGGCCGCACTCTGGTCACGGGTCGCGCCATCGGACAACGCATCGGCCGTGGTACCGCCAAGGTGATCATGACCCCTGACGACATGGACAAGATCCATGACGGCGATGTGCTGGTAACCGACATGACCGATCCCGACTGGGAGCCGATCATGAAGCGTGCTTCAGCCATCGTGACCAATCGCGGCGGCAGAACCTGCCACGCGGCGATCATTGCGCGTGAACTGGGAATCCCAGCGGTCGTTGGCTGTGGTGATGCCACTACACGATTAAACGAAGGCAGTGACGTGACCGTTTCCTGCGCTGAAGGCGATACCGGCCATGTGTACGAAGGCTTGCTGGATTTTGACTGCAAGGTGTCTAACGTTGACACCATGCCGGATATCCCCTTCAAGATCATGATGAACGTGGGCAACCCTGACCGCGCCTTTGGGTTTGCCAGCCTTCCCCATGCCGGGGTAGGGCTTGCGCGGCTTGAGTTCATCATTAACCGTATGATTGGGGTCCATCCCAAGGCCCTGCTGGAGTACGACACCCTGCCGTCTGATCTTCAACAAGTGATCGACATGCGCACGGCCGGCTACACCGACCCGGTCAGCTTCTACGTTGATAAACTCGTTGAGGGGATTTCGACGTTGGCCGCTGCGTATTATCCTCAGCGCGTGATCGTGCGGCTTTCCGACTTCAAATCAAACGAGTACGAAAACCTGATTGGCGGCAAGCTCTATGAGCCCGGCGAAGAGAACCCCATGCTGGGGTTCCGTGGCGCCTCGCGTTACGTTTCGGATGCATTCCGTCCCTGCTTTGAGCTGGAGTGTCGGGCGCTTAAGCGCGTGCGCGATGACATGGGCCTTGATAATGTCGAGATCATGGTGCCTTTTGTTCGTACCACCGAAGAAGCCCGCGAAGTGGTTGAACTACTGGCGACCAATGGTTTGAAGCGTGGCGACAACGGTCTCAAGGTCATTATGATGTGTGAACTGCCCGCCAATGCGCTGCTAGCCGACGAGTTTCTTGAGCATTTCGATGGCTTCTCGATTGGCTCCAACGACCTGACACAGCTCACCTTAGGCCTTGATCGCGATTCGGGTATCGTGGCGCATTTGTTTGATGAGCGTAACGAAGCCGTCAAAAAGCTTCTTTCCATGGCGATTCAGGCCTGCAAAGCAAAGGGCAAGTATGTCGGCATCTGCGGCCAGGGGCCGTCTGACCACCCTGACTTTGCCAAATGGTTAATGGAGCAGGGGATTGATTCGATATCGCTCAATCCGGATGCGGTCATCGAAACCTGGTTCATGTTAGCGGGAGAAACCATCGCCGACTAATAATTAGAAGGCTAATAGAGACGCGCCCAGCCATTGTGCTGGGCGCTGTGGTTTAATAGGCTACGTTTTAATGTTGTTCTGGACACATTGTCGGAGTCGGTCGTGATGCTTTCACAAAAAATGCGGTGGTTGCTGCCCAGCCTCTTGGTAGTGCCTTTACATGGTTGGGGCTTCGACTATGAAACGCCCTCTATTTCACCGGAAAGTGATTCTGGTTATGAAGAAAAGCCCGGCTGGTCTGCCGACAACTACGCGGTAGCGGCTGCCAATCCGCTGGCCACGGACGCGGGCTACCAAATCTTGAAAGCTGGCGGAAATGCGATCGACGCGGCAATTGCCGTCCAGATGGTGCTTGGGCTGGTGGAGCCGCAATCAAGTGGCCTTGGTGGCGGGGCTTTTTTGCTTTATTACGATGGCGATGACGTGCGCGCCTACGATGGGCGCGAGACCGCACCCGCTGCGGTGGATGGTGAACTTTTCATGCAGGATGGCGAGCCGCTGGCGTTCATGGATGCCGTAGCGAGTGGCCGGTCGGTGGGTGTGCCGGGGACGCTGCGGCTAATGGAAAAAGCCCACGCGGCTCACGGTAGTTTGCCCTGGGAAGATCTTTTTGTGCCGGCGATGACGCTAGCAGAAGAAGGGTTTGCCGTCAGTGAACGCCTTCATGCGAGCCTTGCCAATGATGATGCCCTGCGCGATAACGAATTGGCGCTGGCCTTCTATTACGACTCGGAGGGCGAGCCTATCCCGGTGGGTGATACCCTCAAAAATCCGGCTCTCGCAGAGCTGTTAAAGCGTATCGCCGAGGGTGGCAGCGCTGCGTTTTATCAGGGAGATGTTGCCCAGGATATTGTCGATCAGGTGACCCAGCACCCAACTCGGCCCGGTGAGATGACGCTGGATGACCTTGAAGGCTATGACGCCGTTATCCGCGATCCTATCTGTACGCCCTGGCAGCAATGGGAGGTATGTGGTTTTCCGCCGCCCTCATCTGGCCACCTGACTATCATGCAGATTCTTGGCATGCTCGATCAGCAGCCCCTACTTGAAGCCCCCTTGGACGACGGCGTCACCAGCAGCGGGTGGTTACATCAGTTTTTGGAAGCTTCCCGTTTAGCCTTCTCTGACCGCAACTTCTATATTGGCGACCCGGATTTCGTCGAGGCACCCGGAGATGATTGGTCGACAATGCTGGCGCCAGACTATCTCGCCAAGCGCGGCGCGCTGATCGGTCAAGAGAGTATGGGGGGCGATGTCGAACACGGTCGGCCTGGTGATATTGAAACCAGTTGGGCGGCGCAGCCGACTCAGCCTGAATACGGCACCAGTCATATCAGCATCGTTGATGCTGAAGGCCGATCGGTTGCCATGACCACGACTATCGAGCAGGCCTTTGGCTCGCGCATCATGAGCGACGGGGGAACCGACTTGCCAGGTGGCTTTATGCTCAACAATGAGTTGACTGATTTTGCCTTCGAACCCGAGCAGGACGGTGAGCCTGTGGCCAATCGCGTGGAACCCGGTAAACGCCCACGTTCAAGCATGAGCCCTACGCTTATCTTCGACAATGACAGTGGTGAGCTGGTCGGTAGCCTAGGCTCACCCGGTGGCGCGGCGATTATCCATTATACGGCACGCACGTTGATGGCACTGCGCGACTGGGGAATGAATGCGCAGACGGCGTTGAATCTGCCCCACGCCGTTACGCTGGGTGGCGATGTGTGGGTTGAAGAAGGGCGTTTTCCTGACGCCACGCTTGATGCCCTAAGAGAACGAGGGCATGACGTTAGCGAGCGTGAGCTAACTAGCGGGCTTCAAGCTATTATGCGCCAGGAGGATGGCACGCTGTTTGGCGGTGCTGACCCTCGCCGAGAGGGCGTGGTGATGGGCGATTAGGTTTAACGCCTCAGCCAATTGCGCAGTTTCACTAACATCAATGCGCCGTCGCTCAGCGCGCGACGGTCGTCCCGCAGGGCAACCAGCTGTTTGGGGTAATCGGTGATAATCGCGTCCACGCCCAAGTCAATGAGCGTGGACATTCGATCCCGGCTGTTGACCGTCCAGGCATGAATTTCATAACCATAAAGCCTTGCCAACCTTATTTCCTGTGGGGAAATGCGGTTATGGCGAAGCCCTAAGGCGTCAAAGGCTCCGCGATCCAGAGTGCCGGGTAAAATCAACTGGGCGATCAGGGTAGCCTCCAGTTCTGGTGCTTGCTGTTTGATGAACGGCAGTAAGCCGGGTGACATGGTGGCAATACGCATGCTGTACATGGCGTTCGGGTAGCCACACTGAGCGTAAGCCTCTATCGGATTATCAGCGGCTGCCCAGCATTGATAGCGGGCATCGGTCTCTTGCTGGAGTTCTTTAATGACAGCATCACTGAGCGCCTGACCCTGGCCGGGCAAGGGTTTTATTTCGATCATCAGATCGGCGCGCCCACGTACCAGTGCAAGCGCATCGTCCAGCCCTGGAATGCGCTCTCCTTGATAGGCATCGCCAAACCAGCTACCCACGTCATAGCGCTCAAGTTCCTCACGCGTCAGCTCTCCGAATGCCTGCTGGTCGCCGGTCAAGCGCGCCATGTTGCCATCGTGATAGAGCATGACCTCTTGGTCGGCCGTCAAGCGGACGTCAATTTCAATGGAATCGGCGCCGTCCACGATGGCCTGATCCACTGCCGCCAGGGTATTTTCCGGCGCTGCCATTGAACTGCCGCGATGAGCAATGATTGTCACGTCGTCGCGAATTTCGAAGCTTGTCAGTATCCACCAGGCCTGAAGGCCTGCAAAGACCAATACGCTGAGCTCGATTGCCCAGGCAAGGCGACCAGGGTGGGCATCGGTAGGCGACGCTGGGCGCGCTTCGCGATGGGCTAATTGAAGGTACAGGCAGGCCGACAAAAGGGCATTCACGGCAATACCCAGAAAAGTAATTGCCAGCGTGATCAGCACATAACCGGTCAAATAGCCCAGCATGGCCGGTACCAGGACCGCCGTATGTTCGGGTAACCACCACAATAGCGGCGTAAATAGATGATCAAAGAGCAGGGTGGTCACGATGGGCAGCGCGATAATCAGTACCAGCACCAATAGGACGGCAATGCCAATCGAGCGATGCCAGCCTTGCGTCAGGACGACGCTGCGGCGTAACGCCTGCCACGGCGAGTATTCATCCAAGGCTACCAGAGGCAGTGCCAGCAACCAGCGTAAATAGAGTTTAGCGGCCAGCCCCATCCATAACAGTAATAGTGGGGTTGCGCAGGCGAGGAAATACCACAATACGGGTGGCTTGACGCGTTGAAGGTAGTAGGTGTCGATACCCCCTAACCATATGTCATACAGCCAGGTCAGGGCGAGCATGAAGGGGGCGAGCAGTATCAGGTGGCTACCCACTTGCAAGATCACCAGCCCCGTCAGCGCTGGTAACCGGCGACTGCTTATCCAAAGTGCTTCAAACGCAAGGCGGTAGTGATTGTCACGAGGCCTTGATGCTACCTGGAGCATGCCGGCCTGCTGCCAATAAATGACCACAAAGAACAGTCCAACGCCGATCAACATGCCCAATAGCCCCAGAGGGCTGAATACGAGCGAGGCCAGGTCGTTGTTGGTCACTACGCTTTGCCGCAGTTGGGCGAGCAGGGCACGCGTGACCCAGGCTATGGCTGGGAGTAAGAGAGCCGACGCCAGCAGGGTAAAAAATAAATGAAACGCAATTAGCGGACGTAAATGATCGCGTAACGTGCGGGCAAGGGCATAGCTAAGCTGATTTAAAGGCTGCATGGTCATAAAGTGGTAGCGTGAAAAGGCCTCAGGTTGGCAGTAAGCGCCACCCCTGACAAGTTACGCTTGATCAAGCGGAAGTTCGCGATCGGCGATCAGGATGCCGTTATTGTCAGCGTACAGCCAGTTGCCTGAGTAGATGGTGACGCTTGCGAAGCTTATGGTCGTGTCGCGCTGTCCTTCGCCGCGTTTTTCGCTTTTACGTGGGTGACACCCTAAGGCTTGTACGCCAAGCGGCAGGGTGGCAAGGATGTCCACGTCGCGAACGCAACCGTACATCACGACGCCAGCCCAGCCATTCTCGGCCGCTTGTTCGGCCAGCATATCGCCCAACATGGCACAGCGAGCGGAGCCGCCCGCATCGACCACAAGGACAGCACCGTCGCCTGGTTCGGCGACGGCTTGTTTGACGAGAGAATTGTCTTCAAAACATTTGATAGTGCGAATGGGGCCATGAAAGGCCTCAACCCCGCCAAAGTTGGCAAAGATGGGTTCCAATACCTGAACGTCTGGAAAGGCATCGCAAATATCGGGGGTAATAACCGTCGGCATGGCGAATTCCTGTCTGTGGTGGCCTAAAATTTCTGGTAACCGTTAGAAAAAACGCCCCGCCCTGTGAAACAGAGGCGGGGCGTTCGTTCATCGGCTCAAAAGAATGTACAGATCTTTTGCGATGGTGCGAGCATCGGCGATGGAGCGGTAGCGTGGAAGCTTACGCTTCTTGAGCTACCGGAATCACGTTTGAGGCGATCTTCTGGTACTCCTCAATTTCGTGAAAGTTCATGTAACGATAGATCTCGCCTGCCATGGCGTCAAACTCTCCCATGTAACGGCGATACTCGTCGACTGTAGGCAGGCGTCCCTCAACGGCGGCCACTGCAGCAAGCTCTGCTGACGCAAGGTAGACGTTAGCGCCGTCGCCCAGACGATTTGGGAAGTTCCGCGTGGAGGTAGATACGACAGTGCTCTTGGCAGCGACGCGCGCCTGGTTGCCCATACATAGCGAGCAACCTGGCATTTCCATACGTGCACCGGCACGGCCGTATATACCGTAGTAGCCTTCTTCGGTGAGTTGGTGCTGATCCATTTTGGTCGGAGGCGCCAACCAGAGGCGGGTTTTGAGACTATCAGCGGGCTGTTTCTCGAGCAGCTTACCAGCGGCGCGGAAGTGGCCAATGTTGGTCATGCATGAGCCGATAAACAC
>JAIVHM010000064.1 GCA_020201095.1 Halomonas sp.
CCACAGGGTCGGGTAAGTCGGTGGGCGTCAACGCGATGCTGATTTCGATGCTGCTCAAGGCCACGCCGGATGAATTGAAGCTGATCATGGTCGACCCGAAGATGCTGGAGCTGTCGGTCTACGACGGTATTCCGCACCTGTTGGCGCCGGTGGTCACCGATATGAAAGAAGCGGCTAACAGTCTGCGCTGGTGCGTGGCTGAAATGGAGCGTCGCTATAAGCTGATGGCGGCCATGGGGGTGCGTAATATCGCGGGCTTTAATGCCCGTCTGGACGAAGCAGAGCGCGCCGGTGCCCAGGTGGCGGACCCGCTTTGGGAGCCGCAGCCCTGGGAAATGCATCAGACGCCGCCGATTCTCGAGAAGCTGCCCTACATCGTGGTAGTGATCGACGAGTTTGCCGACATGTTCATGATCGTTGGTAAAAAGGTCGAAGAGCTTATCGCCCGTCTGGCGCAGAAAGCCCGCGCGGCGGGTATCCACCTGATACTCGCCACTCAGCGCCCGTCAGTGGACGTGGTAACAGGCTTGATCAAGGCCAATATCCCTTCTCGGATGGCTTTCCAAGTCTCGTCGCGGATTGATTCACGGACCATCCTGGATCAGGGCGGCGCGGAGAGTCTGCTGGGGCATGGCGATATGCTCTACCTGCCTGCCGGTTCAGGCCCGCCCAACCGCATCCACGGGGCCTTTGTTGACGACGATGAAGTGCACCGCGTAGTGGAAGACTGGAAACGCCGCGGTGAACCTGAGTACATCGAAGAGATCCTGTCGGGCGGCGTGTCGGCGGATGCCCTGGCGGGGCTTGAGGCCGAGGGTGGCGATAGCGACGATGCCGAGCAGGATGCGCTTTACGATGAAGCCGTGCAGTTCGTCACGCAAACGCGCAAAGCGTCGATTTCTGCTGTGCAGCGGCGCTTTAAAATTGGCTATAACCGTGCGGCCCGCCTGGTGGAATCCATGGAAGGCGCAGGCGTGGTGTCATCAATGGGTACCAACGGTGCCCGCGAAGTGCTGGCACCGCCGCCGGTAGGCCAGTAGTCTGCGCTTTCAAACGTGCAATAAGCGTGAAAGTCCGGCTGACGGTGAAACTTGGTCGCCAAGTACGCGTCTTAATGGCTAATTGGGTGGTTCATCGATTGGCTGGTTCATCGATCCACTGTTTTGTTTATTTGGCAAGGTTGCCTAGGGAGATCGCATGAGCGATACGCAAACTCGACGTCCTTCAACATTAGTGCTGGCTGCCAGCGCGCTGGGGTTAACGCTTACAGCGCCGTTAGCCATGGCCAGCGAAGCGGCCGAGCGACTGACCGAACGTCTCGACCCGCTGGAAAGCTATCAAGCATCGTTCGAGCAACAGATTCTTGATGGTAGCGGCGAGCGGCTACAGGACGCTCGGGGCGAAATGTGGTTGTCACGCCCTGGCATGTTGCGCTGGGAAGTGGAAGCGCCATATATGCAAACCGTAGTATCCGACGGCGACGATGTTTACCTGTATGACCCTGACCTTGAGCAAGTGACCGTTCAAGCGCTGGATGAGCGTGTTACCCATACGCCAGCGCTGCTGCTTTCAGGCCGTGTCAGCGAGCTGACGGAAAGTTACGATGTTGAATACGAAGAAGACAGCGGCGATGACGTCTTTACGCTGGTGCCGACATCCGCAGATACGCTGTTCGAGCAGCTACAGATGACTTTCGACGGCGATATGCTCACCGAGCTTTGGATGACCGACAGTACGGGTCAGCGTACGGCGATTACCTTCAGCAATGCCGAACGTAATGTGGATATTGATGACGAACGCTTCGAGTTTGATATCCCGGACGGAGCTGATGTGATCCGTGAAGACGAGTGATCACCTACTTTTCTGAGCCGCTGGCGAGCCTTCTCGCTTTCTAGTTATTACTCTCTCTAAACAGAGGCCGATCAGGCATCCGATGCCTGATCGGCCTCTTTGTCTTGGCTATTGCGCCAGGCCATGATCTCGGCAAAGCGTTTTTCCTGGCCGAATCCGCTGGGCTGGTAAAACGACTGTTTGGTCAGTTCTTCTGGCCAGCAGTCGTGAGCACTGCCCGCCGGGTAGCCGTCGGGTTCGTTGTGCGCGTAGCGGTAGCCTTCGCCATGACCAAGCTGCTCCATCAGCTTGGTGGGCGCGTTACGCAGGTAGGTTGGCACCTCAAGCTGGGGCTGTTGGCGGACAAACTGCTGGGCTTGCTTCCAGGCCTGGTCAATGCGATTGCTTTTGGGTGCCACCGCCAGGTGTATCGCCGCGTGGGCGATTGCCCGCTGGCCTTCGTAGTCGCCGAGGCGTAAATAAGCATCCCAGGCGGCGATGACCAGTGGCAGCGCGCGTGGATCGGCGTTGCCCACATCTTCAGAGGCAATGGCGCTGAGCCGTCGCACCACATCCAGCGGGTCGCCGCCGCCCTGAATAAAGCGCGCCATGTAGAGCAGGGCAGAATCTGGCCGCGATGAGCGCACCGATTTGTGGATCGCCGAGAGCAGGTCGTAATAGGCGTCGCCCTGCTTATCAAAAGCGCTGGCCTGATGGCCGATAACATCGTCGAGTACGCTCTCGGGCAGCCTTTCGCGGCCTGCCTCCTGCTGGGTAAAGTCGCAGGCGGTTTCCAGCAGCCCCAATGCTCGGCGTGCATCGCCGGCGCTGGCGTGGGCCAGGGCGGTCAAGACTGAAGGTTCCACCTCGATGGCGCGCTTGCCCAATCCACGTTCGGGGTCATCCAAGGCTTGGCGCATCACGCTGATCAACTCGTCTTGGCTGAGCGATTTGAGCACGTAGACTCGGGCTCTG
Organism: Halomonas sp.; assembly: GCA_020201095.1. GTDB lineage: Bacteria > Pseudomonadota > Gammaproteobacteria > Pseudomonadales > Halomonadaceae > Vreelandella. Next base: position 2,806 of record JAIVHM010000064.1, read on the forward strand.
GAGAGCAGCGCCGAGTTGACCTCAAAGGAGGGATTTTCGGTCGTTGCACCGATCAGGGTCAAAAGTCCCGACTCCACATGGGGGAGAAGGGCATCCTGTTGGCTCTTGTTCAATCGGTGAATTTCATCTAAAAATAAAATGGTCGATGAACTGATCTGCTGAGCGTGATCGACCACCAAACGAATATCTTTCACCCCTGCCATGACGGCACTGAGCTGCTCCAGATGGGCATTTGACGCATGGGCAAGTAGCTCGGCCAGTGTTGTTTTTCCGACACCCGGCGGCCCCCACAGAATCATTGAACGGACAACCCCTGATTCCGCCATGCGACGCAACGGTTTATCCGGGCCAACGAGGGCTTGCTGGCCGATAAAGTCTTTAAGCTGGCGCGGCCGCATCCGGTAGGCTAATGGGGCATCGTCGGCTGGGTTTGAGCGGCTAAAAAGATCCATGGAAGCTCCGTTGATCGTTAACCCATCTGTGGGGGTTATCATCGTAAGGTGTATGGTAAAGCATGTCTGCCCAGACTACCTTTGGCGTAAGACGATAAAGGAGACGGCCCAATGTTAAACCAACTGCGTTCGGATCATGCCAACATGGCCAGGATGCTGCACGTCCTGCAGCTTAAGCAAAAAGCTCTGGTTCAGGGCGAGCGTCCCAACTTTCAACTTATGCGCGAGGTGGTGGATTATATTTTGTCCTACATGGACAGCTTTGCCGTGCCGCTCGAGCGGATATGCGTTGAGCGCCTGAGTAAAGTATCGTCCGAATACTCGGTGCTCACCGAAAAAATGGCCGATGAGTATCGGCAGCTGACGCCTCGTCTGCAGCAGCTATCCAATGATATCGATATGATTCTGATGGATAACGTGCTGCCGATGGATAGATTTGCCGACGATTTAAAAGCCTACCTGGAAGTTCATCGCGCCTATTTGCGTCATGAGCGTGAAGAGCTATTCCCGCTAATCGACAAGCATTTCAGCGAAGATGACATGGAAGCGTTGCGCCAGTCTCTGCCTGCCGAAGCTCAACAATCGCTCGAACGTTTGCAGTTGGCTTACCCCGAGCTTTATGCCGAATTGCGCGGCGCCGATGTGCCCAACGTTTAAGTTTGTCAATTGAACGCACTGTCGGTGGCTTATCAGCTACCGCGTGCGTGTTAAACTAATCGCCTTGATGAAACTCAGACTGGGTCAATCGATAGGGGCGATAATGGGTATATGCAACGGCTGTGGCGTGACAGGGTGAGCCAGGGGCCTGTTCTTATATTTGATTCCGGCGTGGGCGGGCTTTCAGTGGCGGCAGCGCTACGTCAGCACTACCCTCACGCCGGTTTTTGTTATGCCTGCGACAACGCATGGCTGCCTTATGGTCTGCGCGATGACACCACGCTTGCCGAGCGCATCGTGGCTGTTTGTCTGGCTGCCGTGGCAGCGTGCAATCCCTCTGTGCTCGTTGTTGCCTGCAATACCGCCAGCACCCTGGCGCTTGAAAAGCTGCGCTGGCATTTGGCGATTCCCGTCGTCGGCACTGTGCCGGCGATCAAGCCGGCGGCAGCGCTCAGCCAGACGCGCCATATCGGCCTGTTGGCCACCAGAGCGACCGTCGGCCGTCCTTACACCCAGGCATTGATCGCCCGCTTTGCCAGTGACTGCGTCGTCACACGGGTCGCAGCCGATAGCCTGGTCACGGAAGCCGAAGCATGGTTGGCAGGTCACACCCCCGATGAAGCGCG
>JAIVHM010000065.1 GCA_020201095.1 Halomonas sp.
CTCGACTACCTGGTCGACAAATCGGCGCTCAGCATTGAAGACGGCTTCTGCGCGATTCCCCAAGGGCCTGGGCTTGGCGTCGAGATCAACGAAGAATTCGTTGAAGAGCGCGCCAAAGTCGGCCACCGCTGGCGCAACCCGGTGTGGACCCACGAAGACGGCTCGATTGCCGAGTGGTAAATCGTGCAATCAAAGGGAGACGGTACGATGGGCACGAGTGAGTTAACCAATCCTTTAGCGTGGATTGCCGTGGACTGGGGGTCGAGCAATCTTCGCGCCTGGGCAATGGACGCTCAAAACCACGTAATGGCGAGTGCCGCAAGCCCTCGCGGCATGCTGTCGCTGACCGCCGCCGAGTACGAGGCCGAACTGCTTGGGATCGTCGACACCTGGCTGCCCGACAACGGCCAAACGCCCGTGGTGGTGTGTGGCATGGCGGGCGCGCGCCAGGGTTGGCAGGAAGCCGCCTACCTGGCGACGCCCACGCGTCTTGATCAACTTTCCCGCGGTGCGGTGATGCCGGCTCTTGCCGACGCTCGCCTGCGGGTTTACTTACTGCCTGGATTAAGTCAGACCGGCAGCAAGTCCCACGACTTTGATGTCATGCGCGGCGAGGAAACCCAGCTAGCGGGCCTTCTAGCTGATACGTCCCGCTTTAACGGTCTCGTCTGCCTGCCCGGCACCCATGCCAAATGGGCACGCTTAACCGATGGCACCGTGACCGAGTTTTCAACCTACTTGACCGGAGAGTTGTATCAACTGCTCGCCCATCAGTCCGTATTGAAGCACTCCGTGGGGCTGGATGATCTACAACATGAGGGCTGTCGGCAAGTGTTCACCCAGGCGGTTACGGCCATCTATCAGGCGCCCGAACGCTTCAGCCAGCGGCTATTCGGCGTCCGCGCTCAGGACTTGCTGGATAACACCTTGCCGAGCGGTGATGCTCGAGGCGCCGTCCTTGCCGCGCACCTCTCGGGCATGGCGATCGGCCTGGAGCTGGCAGGGGCCTGCAGCCAACTAACGCCGGGGGAAAGCGTGACGCTGATCGGCAACGAAGCGCTCAACCATCGCTACGCACTCGCCCTGGAAACACTCGCCATTGACACCCGACGCGTCGACGGCGACACCGCTGTATTGGCGGGGCTAACGCTCGCCTACCAAAGCACCCGGTAACAAGCATCAGCTAAACAAGGAGAGCGCTATGACACTGCCTTTAATTGGCATTTTACGTGGGGTAACGCCCGATGACGCAGTAGCCGTTGGCGAGGCCTTGCTTGATGCGGGGATCACGCAAATCGAGGTGCCGCTTAATTCTCCCGACCCGTTGGCCAGCATCCAGCGCCTGGCGGACGCCTTTGGCGATCAGGCGCTGATCGGTGCGGGAACCGTATTACGCGCTGAACAGGTGCGCGACGTTCATGCCGCCGGCGGCCGGTTGATCGTCTCGCCCAACTGCCGCCTCGCCGTCATTGAAGAATCCTATCAACTCTCCATGGCCAGTTGGCCAGGCATTGTCACGCCTTCCGAAGCGTTCGATGCCCTGGATGCGGGCGCAACAGGGCTAAAGCTCTTCCCGGCGGTTCAGGTTGGTATCGAGGGAATGAAGGCTGTCCGCGCCGTGCTGCCTCTTAATACATTGCTATATGCGGTTGGGGGGATCGGCATCGACAATTTTGCCGCCTGGCGCGCTGCGGGCGTGGATGGGGCAGGCCTTGGCAGCGCGCTTTATCAACCGGGTCAAAGGCCCCAACAAGTCGGCAAGCAGGCCCAGGCACTGGTAGACGCTTGGCAAGCCGCTGGAGATCGTTTATGAATCACAACAACATGGCCGAACTGGCGGTGGGTTGCCGCTGCGAGCTAGGCGAAGGCCCTCAGTGGGACGCCGAGAGCGGACGGCTTTACTGGTGCGATATTCTGGACAAACGCCTCCACTGGCTGTCGCCTGAAAACGGCGAGTACGGCCATTACCCGCTTGAGCAAATGGTATCGCTTGCAACCCCACTAAGCGATGGCCGATTAATGCTGGTCGGCGAGCAAAGCTTAAGCCTGTTGAACCCGGCCACGCAACGCCTCGAGCATTTTGCCGATTTTGAAGCCGACAACCCCGTTACGCGCAGCAACGATGCCCGCGTGGATCGCCACGGTAGCCTCTGGCTTTCCACCATGGGCAAGACCGCCGAACCCCAAGCGGGCAGCCTCTATCGGTTGCATCATGGGGAACTGACCCGGCTGCGCAGCGGGCTGACCATTCCCAATGCCATCTGCTTTTCGCCCCAGGGTGACGCGGCATATTTTACCGACACGTCGACCGGCATCGTGATGCGCTGGGCATTGGATAGCCAAGGCTGGCCAGTGGGCGAACCGGATGCCTGGGCGGACTTCACGGCGGTTGAAGGCAACCCGGACGGCGCGGTAATCGACAGCAAGGGCTGCCTGTGGCTGGCTCTATGGGGCGCGGGTAAAGTCGTGCGACTCGATACCGCGGGTAAGGTGATTGACGAGGTGCATGTGCCGGTCAGCCAGCCTTCCTGCCCGGCGTTTGCAGGCCCGGACCTTGAAACGCTCTATATCACCACAGCGCAAGAGGGATTCAGTGACGCACAGCGCCGCGAAGAGCCGCTGGCAGGCGGGTTATTCAAGGCCAACGTAGGCGTTCATGGCCTCGCCGACCCGCTACTGACGCTTGAATAAAAAGCCCCAGAACAAGTCCGGGGCGATTCAGGTTAGTGGTGAAAGCGTTCGGCGGCCTGACGGGCCAGCTCTCGGATGCCGTCCCAGTCTTCGGCCTCGACCATCGCCTTGGGCGTGACCCAAGAGCCGCCCACGCACATGACGTTAGGCAACTTGAGGTACTCTTCGGCGTTATCCACCGTGATACCGCCAGTCGGGCAGAAGCGCGCTTCCGGAATCGGCGCGCCAAACGCCTTGATCGCTTTTGAGCCACCGCTGGATTCGGCGGGGAAGAACTTGAACCGACGATAGCCATACTGCCAGCCGGTCATCAATTCAGAAATGGTGGATACGCCAGGCAGCATCGGCACCGGGCTTTCTACGCCGTAGCGGTAAAGCGCATCGGTCGCCCCTGGGGTTACCACGAAATCAGCGCCGACCTGCTCGGCCTGGCGATACTGGGCAGGCGTCAATACCGTGCCAACACCAATACTCGCTCCAGGTAGCGCTTCTTTCATGCGCTTGATAGCTTCCAGCGCGCAATCGGTACGCAGGGTGATTTCCAGCACGGTGAGGCCGCCTTCTACCAGTGCGCGGCCCATCGGCACGGCGTCTTCCAGGCGATCAATGGTGATCACCGGAATCACTTCGGCCTTCAGGCAAATGCTGTCCAGCTCTGCGGTGCGCGTCGAAGGCAGCTGTTTATCGATGGTCATGCGTGAGTCTCCAAGCAAATTATTATCTGTGAAACCTGGCGCTAAGGCGCCCAGTAGATCGCCAAGGGGCAGGATAGAAAGGCACGGATGGGCAGTTGACGCATGTCGTCCCCACTCAGTGCCTTGGCCAGCACTGCCCGCTTATCGTCGCCGGTAATATGTAAAATGTGGCGGCGCGCCTGATGCAGCCGGTCCGCCGAAAAGGTGATGCGCGGCTGCGGCTGGCTGGGCGTTCGTACTGCTACCAGCGGCTCCTCCGTGGCGAGTGCCAAGCCAAGCTCCAGGCTGTCAGGAAACAGCGAGGCCGTGTGGCCGTCGCCACCCATGCCCAGAATCACCACGCTTGCCGGCCAGCTAAGCGATAGCGCACGCTCGCTGACGTCAGGCACGCCCTCTTCAGGCGTGCCTGCGTCGCTGGTCAAGGGTTCAAAGCGGGCAGCTGCTGCCGCCCCCTGTAGCAGGTGCTCGCGAACCAGCTTGGCGTTGCTGTCACCACTTTGTTCGTCTACCCAACGTTCGTCCGCCAGCGTGATCTCCACCCGTTCCCAGGGTAGCGATTTAGCCGCCAGCGCTTTAAAAAAGGGAACCGGCGTCGAGCCGCCAGAGACCACCAGCAAGACGTTTTCCTGGTGTTCGAGGTCGTCGTTCAAGGCCTGAAAAACGGCTTCGGCCAGCTGTTCGGCCAGCTGTGTGCGTAAATCGCTCATGTTAATAATCCTCGTACCAGCTGCGACCATCCTGGGTAATCATGGCAATCGAGGCGACCGGCCCCCAGGAGCCTGCCGGATAACGGCGCGGCGGCGTTTCCCGCGCTTTCCAGCCGTCAATCAGTTGGTCACACCAGCGCCAGGCGTGTTCAACTTCGTCGCGGCGAACAAACAGGTACTGCTGGCCTTTCATGACTTCCAGCAGCAAACGCTCGTAAGCATCGGGAATACGCGATTTGGGGAAGGCATTGTTAAAATCCAGATGCAGCGGGCCGGGGCGCAGGCGCATACCCTTGTCCAGGCCGCTGTCTTTAGTGAGAACCTGAAGCGCAATGCCCTCTTCCGGCTGCAAGCGAATGATCAGCTTGTTGGCGGCAATGCCACGCTGGTCAGGGTCAAAAATATAGTGCGGCTGCTGACGGAAATGGATCACGATCTGCGACAG
>JAIVHM010000008.1:0-14282 GCA_020201095.1 Halomonas sp.
ATTTATATACAGTATTTAGCCGTGAGGATAAAATTGCAAGGGTTGGCCGTCGTTAGGAACATTCGTGAAGGCTTATCTTGCCAGCCAGAGGCCCACCACAATGGCGCTGGTGACAGCGATAAAAAAGACCCAGTTACGCGTTCGGGTATCACGGTGGGATTTCATAAAAGCCTCGTTAGCAGGAAAAGGGCGCATCAAGTGAGCGCCAGTAATTTTGTACAGCCATCAGTCCTTGGCATGGTACCGTTTGTGCTTTATGCCGTCATCAGGACGCTTGGCTTGTTCAGGATAAAGACCGATATGCTTCAAACGACGACCTCTCAGCCCCGCCCGCTTTCCCTCGCCCAAGGTCGACTGGCGGCGTTGAGCTGGGGGCGGGATGAGGCGCCTACTTGGCTGGCGCTCCACGGCTGGCTCGATAATGCGGCGAGCTTTTCCCGCTTAGCGCCGTTGCTGGTGGACGCTTTGGATATCCGCATTGTAGCCATCGATTTTCGTGGTCATGGCCACTCGGCACACGCCCCGGCGGGCGAGGACTATGCGCTGTGGGATTATTGCCACGACGTGCTGGATGCGATGGATGACTTGGTCATTGAGCGAGCGCCGTTGCTTGCCCATTCCATGGGTGCTGCGGTTGCCTGTTTAATGGCCGCCGCTTTGCCGGAACGCATCGAGCGAATGACGCTGCTGGATGGCTTGGGCGCACTCAATACGCCCGCGAGAGACACGGCAAGCCAGATGCGCAAAGCATTGATGGCCCACCGGCGGCCGATTTCCCGTGCGCCGCGTTATCCTGATCTGGCCACCGCCGTGGCGGCCCGCGTAGCCGGTGGTGTTACCCCGCTAGACACCCTTACGGCCACACCGCTAGTGGAGCGCAATGCCGATGTAGCGCCTGACGGGCATGTGCAGATGCGCACCGATAGCCGCTTGTTAAAGCCATCGCTAGTGCGTTTTACGCCTTCGCAAGTGTTAGCGCTACTGGCCGATATCCAGGCATCGGTGCTATTGATAGAAGGTGAGGGGGGCATTTTAGGCGAGCGCGACTGGGCGGGAAAAGCCCGCCAGGCGGTAGCGCACTTAACGCGTCATGTACTGGCAGGCGGTCATCACCTGCACCTTGAACCCCAGGCGGTGTCTCGCGTTGCCGAGGTGATTACGCAATCAATCAATGAAACGTCGGGATCAGTCGTAGGAAATGAGCGATGAACGAAGCGAACCTGACCGAAGGCCGTCGAGCAAACGGCAATAAAGTGGCGCTGGTACTAGGTAGTGGCGGTGCCCGGGGCTATGCGCACATCGGCGTGATTGAGGCGTTGGAAGCGCGGGGCTACGAAATTATCTCGATTGCCGGGTGTTCCATGGGCGCGCTGATAGGCGGTATTTATGCCTCGGGTAAACTGCCGGAATATCGCGACTGGGTGTGTGATCTGGACTATCTGGATGTGCTCAGGCTGGTCGATGTGACTTGGAGCCCGATGGGTGCCATGCGAGCCAGCAAGGTCATGAGTAAGTTGGAAGGGCTGGTGGGCGATACATTGATTGAAGACCTGCCGATTCCCGTCACGACCGTGGCTACTGACCTGGTGCGTCAGCGCGAGGTATGGTTTCAAAACGGCCCGCTGCTACGTGCGATACGGGCGTCAATCGCCGTGCCCGGCGTGATTACCCCCGTGCATCTGGGTGATCAGGTACTGGTCGACGGAGGCCTGCTGAATCCGCTGCCCATGATGCCGATACTCGCGGCCCACGAAGCCGACTTTGTGGTAGCGGTCAACGTGACGGCCCACAGCCCACAGCCGGTGTCTTTGGAGGAACTGCTGCCCAAGGAAGAGAGCAGCGACAGCCGCACCACCCGAGAGCTTGATCGCGATGCCAATATTGGCGGCTGGATGGACGAGGTGCGAGCCACCACGCGGCGACTGTGGGGCGAGCTTGGCAGCAGTAATGAAGAAGGTGAGGTGGATGAAACAGTGGACCTTCGCGGCAAGCGCGAATGGGGCAAGCTGGATATGATCCTCGAATCGTTCGATATTACCCAGGCGGCGCTGGCGAAATATAAAATTGCCGGTTACCCGCCCGATGTTCTCATCGAAGTTCCCAAAACGGTATGCAGTACCTACGAGTTTCACCGTGCCAAGGACCTGATCCGCCTGGGCCGTCATCTGGCCGATGAGGCTCTGGCGAGGAGTATGCCTCGTACTGCCTCGGATGCGGCAAAATCGGGAGTGTCAGAATAAAGGGCCTACTGACCGCGTTTACGTAGTAAAATATAGACCGCGCCGGTGCCGCCGTCGATCTCAATGGCAGAACAGAACGCCAGGACCCCGGGCCATTCGCGCAGCCAGGCATTGGTGTGGCTTTTGAGTACCGGGAAATCGGCGGTAGTCCCCCAGGCTTTACCGTGAACGACCAGCACGCAGCGAAGCCCCTGCGCGGCCGCATCACGCAGAAAGCTCTCGAGCTCCAGCCGGGCTTCTTCAAGGGTATACCCATGCAAGTCGAGGCCCGCCTGCCAGGCCGTCTGGCCCCGCTTGAGTTGGCTAAAGGTGCGCCAGGGCAAATCGGCGACGCTGAATTCCAGGTACTCGGAAGGGCGCACCGCCTCGACCCGGCCATCGGAGGTACGGCCGCTGGTGGCGAAGGTATTGCTTTCCACCGCCGCCTGCCGCCTGGCCTGCTGGGCATCATCGTTGCGCTTGGGTTTGCCGGTGTCGGCCTGGTTGGTGTCAATCCGACGCACGCCCGCGGCTTTCAGCGCTTGGCGAAAAGCACTGATATCGTCATCGTCGGGCAGGTGGCGGCGTCTTGTCATGACAGGCTCAAATGGCAAATGGGTGAAGCGCAAAACAAGCGCACAGTATAGCGAGATGCACGCTGCTGTGAACCGGGCAGCGTCAAAGGTACAATCTTTTCTTTTGCTATGCCGTCTCCCCACGGGGATGGCCGCCTTTGCTGACCAGGAGCCGATGTGACCCAGCCTCTCAACGCCGAGACTTCGCCTTCCTCCCTCACTCTGCCGGATACGGCGCTGGTGAGCGAGCTCATAACCTTACGCGACTACCTGCGCTGGGTATCCAGCGAGTTCTATTTGGCGGGGCTTTATTACGGCCATGGCACCGAGTCGGCATGGGATGAAGCCGTTGCGCTGTGTCTGGGGGCGCTGCATTTGCCCTGGAATGTTGACCCAGGCGTACAGGATGCGCGGTTGTTGCCGATGGAGCGCGAGCGCATCGTGGGCCTTACGCGTGAGCGAATCACCACGCGTCGACCGCTGCCTTACCTGCTGGGCGAGGCCTTCTTTGCTGGCTATCCGTTCAACGTCGACGAACGCGTACTGATCCCGCGCTCGCCGATGGCGGAACTGATAGAAGATGGCTTTGCTGCCTGGTTCCCCGAAGAGCCGCCCGAGCGAGTGCTGGATTTGTGCACCGGCTCCGGCTGTATCGGCATTGCCACCGCGCTTTATTTGCCTACTTGCGAGGTGACGCTGGCCGATATTAGCCAGGAAGCCCTTGCCGTGGCGCGCCAGAATATCACCCGCCACGATGTCGGCGAGCGCGTACGCGCGGTAGAAGCCGATGTGTTCAGCGGGCTGGAAGGTCAGCGTTTTGATGTTATTATTTCGAACCCGCCCTATGTCGATAAGCGAGACTTGGCCACCATGCCCGCTGAATTTCGACACGAGCCTGCCCTGGCGTTGGGAGCGGGCAGCGACGGCCTGGATATCGTGCGGCGCATTCTGCGCGAGGCACGCGCGCACTTGACCGATGAAGGTTGGCTGATTGTAGAAGTTGGCAACTCAGACCGCCACGTGGAGGCTGCCTTTCCCGAGGTGGCGTTTATGTGGCTTGAATTCGAGCGTGGCGGCCAGGGCGTCTTTGCCCTGAGCGCCGCTGAACTCGACGCCCACGCGGCGTCTTTTGCGTAAGGAACTAACGCCCATGTCCGGCAATACTTTTGGCAAACTATTTACCGTCACCACCTTCGGGGAAAGCCACGGCCCGGCGCTTGGCGCGATAGTCGATGGTTGCCCACCGGGGCTGCCTCTCTCAGAGGCGGATTTACAGCACGACCTGGACCGCCGCCGCCCCGGTAGCTCGCGGTATACCACCCAGCGCCAGGAAGCTGACCAGGTGAAAATCCTGTCGGGCGTCTTCGAAGGCAAAACGACCGGCACCTCGATTGGCCTGATCATCGAGAACACTGATCAACGCTCGAAAGATTATACAAAGATTAAAGACCAGTTTCGCCCCGCCCACGCAGATTATACCTATCACCACAAGTATGGGCACCGAGACTATCGTGGCGGCGGGCGTTCAAGCGCGCGGGAAACCGCGGTACGCGTCGCCGCAGGCGCCATTGCCAAGCAGTACCTGGCCTCCCAAGGAGTGCAGGTGCGTGGCTACATGAGCCAGCTCGGCCCGATCAAGATCGATTTCAACGCCTGGGACGCCGTCGGGCAGAATGCGTTTTTCTGCCCTGATCCCGCCAGAGTACCCGAGCTTGAAGACTACATGGATCAGCTGCGCCGTGATCAGGATTCCGTCGGCGCGGAGATCACCGTCGTGGCCGATGGCGTGCCGGTCGGGCTGGGTGAGCCGGTGTTTGATCGCCTGGATGCTGATTTGGCGCACGGTTTGATGAGCATCAACGCGGTAAAAGGGATCGAGATCGGCGCCGGCTTTGGTTGTGTTGATCAACGGGGCAGTGAGCATCGCGACGAGATGACGCCGGAAGGCTTTTTGTCCAATCACGCCGGTGGTGTACTGGGGGGGATTTCCAGCGGTCAGCCCATTGTTGCCCGCCTGGCGCTCAAGCCGACGTCAAGCATCACTACGCCGGGGCGCTCAATCGACGTCAATGGTAATGCCGTCGAGGTGGTGACCAAAGGCCGTCATGACCCTTGCGTGGGGATTCGCGCCACGCCCATCGCCGAAGCGATGATGGCGATAACGCTGATGGATCACTGGCTGCGGCAGCGTGGTCAAAACGGTGCGGTAAGCGTTGATACGCCACGTTTAACCCAACGCTAACGGCAAGGTGTTCTTCGCATATCGCTGCTACACTCAAATAAAACAAAATTGGTTAATAAAAGCAGGAGCCGCCAATGAAGATTAACGTTGAGTTCGACCTCACCCCTGATGAGTTTCGCCAAGCGCTGGGGTTGCCCGACGTTGAAGCGTTCCAGCAGCATCTGCTTGAGAACATTCAACGGCAAATGGAGTCCGGTGTTGAAGGGTATGATCCCATGAGCCTGATGCGGCCTTTCCTGCAACAGCCAATGATGCAGCAGGGCCTTTCACAGGGGTTGTCTAACTTCGGCACCTATCAGCAGATGATGCTGGATATGCTGAAACAAGCAGGCAGCGCCAGCAGCAGCGATGCGCCTGAAGAGGAAAAGGCGCAAAGTGGCACGACCAGCACCAAGAGCGCCAATGCCAACGCAACGGCATCTTCTCGCTCACGGGCCAAACGCAAAGCAGAGTAAATTGTGAGGGTAATTGTGAGAGTCATAGGGTCAGGGCACGGCTAAAGGTCGTGAAGATTGTTTTCGCCAAGGTAGTTGCAACACGCCCTGCCAATGACTATTCTTTTTGCAGTGCAGCAATCCGCGTTTATGTGAGTCACTCACGGCTCATGCCAAGGAACAAAAACAGGAGTAGATACCATGCAAGATAAAATGATGGACGCCTTCAACGCCCAAACCCGCCAAATGTTTGAGCCAATGCGCAAGATTAACTCGTTGATGCTCAACAATATGGAAAAGATGACCCAGTATCAGCTGGAATCGATGAAGCGCTACAGCCAAATGGGCACCGAGCGCCTGCGTAGCGCAACCGACGTTCAGGATGCTGAAAGCCTGCGCGACTTCGGCACGCAGCAAGCAGCAATGATGAACGAGCTGTCGCAGCAAATGCAGGAAGACGCTCGCGTGATGAGCGAAATGAGCCTTGAATTCAAGGCAGAGATGGAAAAGCTGTTCGGTGAAGCGGGCAAGCAAATGGCCGACCAGGCCAGTGCCGCGGCTAAGGGTGAGCAGCCCACGAAAGCGAGCAGCCAATCATCGCGTAAAAGCTGATTGACCCGATTGATCGCGGCGCCTTCGGGCGCCGCGCCTCTTTTGAGCCTTTGATTAACTGCCATCATACGGGCTGCGATGGGTTGCCGCGCCGGTAGAGGAGAATGAAGATGTCAGCAGAATGGGAATTACCGCCCCATGGCCTGTCTCAAGAAGAGCTGGAAGCGTGGAACGCCCAGCTAAAAGATATTGGTGAGCAGTATCAAGGTCTCATGCAGGATCTGTTATCGCGCATTGCACCAAGCGAAGCGGCCGACTCCGTGTATAGCGATATGCGGGAAAGCTTTGAGGCCGGCGCGCAGTCATTGATGCAGAATCCGACGCTATTATGGCAGACCCAGTCACGTCTGCTGCAGGACCAGTGGCTGCTATGGCAGCAGGGCATGCGGGCAATGGCCGGTGAAGAGGTTGCGCCATTGGTCATGCCGGAGAAAGGCGACCGTCGGTTCAAGGACGATGCCTGGACCCAGGAACCCCACTTCATGGCCATCATGCAGCAGTACCTGCTGTTTTCGCAGATGGTAGATGAGCTGGTGGATAGCTTGAGCGGGATGGACGAAACCCATAAGCGCAACCTGGCCTTTTACGCGCGCCAGGTGGTCAACGCGATGTCACCGACCAACTTTGTATCGACGAATCCCGAAGTGATGCGCAGGACGCTTGAAACCAAGGGTCAGAATCTGGTTGAGGGTCTGGAGCGCTTGCGCGAAGACCTGGCCAATTCCGCAGAAGGCATCAATGTCTGCATGACGGATCGCAGCGCCTTTGGCGTTGGCGAAAATATCGCCGTTACCCCTGGGGCCGTGGTGTATGAAAATGAATTGATGCAGCTGATCCAGTACACGCCCACTACCGAGAAAACCTATAAAACACCGCTGCTGGTCGTGCCGCCGTGGATCAATAAGTTCTACGTGCTTGACCTGCGTGAAGATAACTCGATGATGAAATGGCTGGTTGACCAAGGTCATAGTGTGTTCCTGATCTCTTGGCGCAATCCTGGGCCGGAACAGCACGACATCACCTGGGCAGATTACATGCAGTTGGGCCCGATTAGCGCCATGGAAGCGATTGAAAAAGCCTGTGGTGAGAAGTCGGTCAATCTGTTGAGTTACTGCGTTGGCGGCACGCTGACGGCATCGACCGTGGCCTATCTCACCAGCACGCGGCGTGGACGCAAGGTCAAATCGGTAACCTACATGGCGACCTTGCAGGACTTTCGTGATCCCGGCGATATCGGCGTGTTCCTCAACGAACGCGCGGTAGAGGGCATTGAAGAGAGCATGCAGCTGAAAGGTTATTTAGACGGCCGCTCGATGGCCTATACCTTTAACTTGCTGCGTGAAAACGACCTTTTCTGGTCGTTCTACATCAATAATTACCTGAAAGGTGAAACCCCGGCCGCCTTCGACCTGCTTTACTGGAATACCGACGGTACCAACCTGCCTGCCGGTACGCATGCCTGGTATCTGAGGCACATGTATCTGCAGAACAAGCTGGTCGAGCCTGGTGGTATCGAACTCGATGGGGTGAAGATCGACCTCAGGAAAATATCGGCGCCCAGCTATTTTGTATCAGCCAAGGAAGATCATATTGCCAAGTGGAACAGCTCCTACTACGGCGCGCTGTTGCCAAAAGGACCATCAACCTTTGTGCTGGGTGGCTCTGGACATATCGCCGGCATCGTCAACCCGCCACATAAGCAAAAATATGGCCACTGGACGAACGATCAGCTACCTGAAAGCCACGATGCCTGGTTTGAGGGGGCGACCTTCAATGAGGGGTCGTGGTGGCCCCATTGGCAGGCGTGGATAACCAAGAATGGTTACGCCGATCCAGATCCGAAAAAAATGGTCGCCGCGCGTCAGCCAGGTGACGGCGAGCTTAGCGTGATCGAGCCCGCCCCAGGACGCTATGTAAAAACCACGATTCCTGAAGTGTTGGGCGAAATGCCTAAATAGATCTTCAAGCACGCGGCGCAAGAAAAGCCCTGCCTAAAAGGCAGGGCTTTTTCGTATCATCCGATAATCCAGCGCCGCTGTCATAATGTCGCATCGGGGTTGCGGAAACCTGGAATCTGGCTATTGTAACAATGCCCCTGACAAGCTTGCCCAGCAGACGTCAGCACACAAAGCGATTAGCGTGCGGTGCTGGTAAAATAGCCCTTAATATCCCAGTCCTTCCCTAATTGGAGAAATAATATGCTCAGGCACCCATTCAATGCCCCTCGACTGTTGGCCGGTGGCATGCTGCTGATGTTGATAACCGCTGGGCATGCCAGTGGGCAGGACGTGCAGATCAGCGATGCGCGGTTGAGCCTGTTGCCGGGCGAACAGCCGGGAGCGGGGTACTTTCAGCTGCATAATACCGGTGACGAAGCGGCTGTTTTAGTCGGTGCACAAAGCGACGCCTTTGAAGAGGTTGAGATCCATGTGAGCAGCGAAGAAAACGGCATGGCGCACATGCATGCCTTGGAGCAACTGGAGATCGAGGCTGGGGAACGTTTCGAGTTTGCTCCCAAAGGCCATCACTTGATGTTTATTGGGCGTAAGCAAACGCTATCTGAAGGTGATGATGTCGAGGTGCTGCTGGAGTTTGACGATGCGCAGCCACTGCCGGTTACGTTCGATGTGGTATCCCCCGCATCGCTTTAATACGCTGTTATGCAGGACGAGTTCATGGTTAAACGAGTGTTTATTGTGCTGGCTTCGCTGTGGCTTGTCGGCTGTGGTGAGCGAAGTTGGCGCACGGCAGAAACTCACGAGATCATGCCGCCGCTGGATTTTTCGCTGATTGATGAAGACGGTCAGTCGGTTGAGGCTGAAGACTATCAGGGTAAGGTCACGCTGGTTTACTTTGGGTATACCTACTGCCCTGATGTATGCCCGATTACGTTGGCCAGACTCTCAGGAACCTTAAACCGCTTGGACGATGACGTCCGTGATGACATTCAGGTGCTGTTTATCTCCGTTGATCCGAAGCGTGATACCGCCGAGGTCGTAAAGCGCTACACCAATGCATTCGGGTCTGAGTTTATAGGTATTACAGGTGACTTGGCGGAAATAGACGCCTTGACCAATCGCATGCGCGTTACCTACGAGTACGAAGAACCCAATCAGCGCGGTGACTATATTGTGACGCACACAAGCGCCGTTTTTGCATTTGATCGAGAAGGGGAGGCGCAATTCCTGGTACGTGACTCACACCCCATATCTGACGCGGTGGCGGATATAAAGCGGCTTGTCGCTGAAGAAAGCTAGGTTACTGGCAGGCAACCGATAAGCTGCAGCGCGATTTATAGCGGCTCGACTTAATATCCAGCTCTACGCTGTCGTTCTCCGTATCGTAGAGAAACGACGCATAACCCCTCTCTGATGATGACGTACGATACAGGCCGCAAATGGTATAGCCGTACTGAACTTTCTGAAGCTTTGAAAGCTCGATGCCATTGGCGTCCTGGTTAATCTCTTGCGCCAGGGCGCGTTGGATATCGCCATCCATATTATTGTCGGATAGCGCCTGACCACCAAAGAGAACGCCACCCAAGAGCAAAGCAACAAGCAGCGGTAGAACCACCATTAACAGAAAAGGGCGAGATTTCAATTGGGCAGTCTCCTGTGTGGCGCGGCTGAATAAAAGGCGGTATTTCGCTCAAACACGGCAGACATCTTAAAACGTCTAACGAGTTGACAGTCTACCGGCGGTGCGTTCGTGACACACCCACAAGTGCCATCAGTGCGGCTATAAGCCACACCGGCCAGCTCCCCATGCGAGTAAACGGTGTTAATCCTTCCGTGGGGTAAAAATCACCGGTGAGTGATGTGGTCTCGAACTGAGGCGCGCGCTCGACGATGCGACCCTGTGCATCAATGATCGCGGTAATGCCGTTGCTGGTCGCGCGCAGTACGTAGCGGCCATTTTCGAGTGCCCGTAGGCGCGCCATCTGCAAGTGTTGGTGCGGGCCGATCGAGGCACCAAACCAGGTATCGTTGGACAGCGTCATCAATACATCGCTGTGCTTGGCGCGGCTGGCCACCAACTGCGGGTAAATGATCTCATAGCAGATGGCATTGCCAATGCGGGTGCCCGCTGCCTGCATCGGCGCCTGGTCGGACTCGCCTTTGGTAAAGCTCGACATGGGCAGGTTGAAAAAGTCGATGGCGCCGCGCAGCAGACTTTCCAGTGGTAGATATTCGCCGAAGGGCACCAGGTGTTCTTTTTGATAGCTGCCCTCGACATCGCCAATGCCGACGACGCCATTGAACAAGCGTTCCTCGATATCGCGCTGGACGATACCGGTCATCAGTGCCGTGTCGGCGGGCAGATTGCTTTGTACCCGCTCAAGCACCGGGCGTGCCTGGGTTTCCATCATGGGCAGGGCGGTTTCCGGCCACACAATCAGGTCAACGTCGTCGGCGACCTCGCGAGTCAAGTCGCTATAAATATTGGCGGCGTTGCGCTGGCCTTCGGGGGTCCATTTTTCCAGTTGGGGAAGATTACCCTGTAGCAGTGCGACCCGTGTCGGTGTTTCGGCGGGCGTGGTCCATTGCGCTGGCAACGCGAGGGGGATTAGCCAGATAGCCGCCAGCGGCACGAGCGTCCACCATTGGCGGCGCAGTAGCAGCGCCGCGCCGAGTGCGCCGCTAAGGGCAACCAGCAGTGAGAGCAGATAAACGCCGCCGATAGGCGCCCAGGCCGCCAGTGGGGAATCCACATACCCTGACCCCAGCAATAGCCATGGAAAACCGGTAAATAGATAGGTGCGCAGGACTTCTCCCAGCACCCAGATGCCAGCAAAGCTCACAAGCGCCAGCCGAGGGCCTGTAAAGCGGCGGTAGAGCCAAAGTGTGGCGGCGTAAAACAGTGCCAGCACGCAGACAAATAGGGCGGTGAGAAACAGCGCAAGCGGTACGCCGGTATAGCCGTAGTCGTGAATCGATACGTAGACCCAGGAAGCACCGCTGCCAAACAGCGCCACGCCGTACAGCCATCCCTTGAGGGCCGCCTGGGCGGCGGTTAGCTGATGAGTCCCTGCATACATTAGGCCTGCCGCCACCGGGCCTAGCCACCACAATTCGAAGGGCGATGCTGTCAGTGTGGTTAAACCGCCAGCCAGAAGCGCGACAATGAGCTGTCGATAGACAGCGGGAATACGACCCATAACGAGATGTCCTTATGTCCTGAACGTAAAAAGCGTGAAAGCTAGGTGTCTTCCTGCTCGTCGTCGCTGGTATCAGGGCGTTGTTCCCGGTAGGCCTCTAGTAGGCGGATACGGCGATTGTCTGCGTTGAGGACCTCGAAGCGCCAGCCGCCCAGGTGAGTATATTCGCCGCGTTGGGGCAAGTGGCCGAACTGCTGCATGACCAGCCCGCCGATGGTGTCAAACTCATCGTCGGAGAACTGGGTATCGAAGTGCTCATTGAAGTCGTCGATGGTCGTGAGGGCGCGGATGGCATAGCGCTTGTCTTCCAGCTCGCGGATATCTTCTTCCTCGTCAGCGTCATGCTCGTCTTCGATATTGCCGACAATCTGCTCAAGGATATCCTCGATGGTAATAATGCCCGCTGTACCGCCGTATTCGTCGACCACGACGGCCATGTGGTTGTGGGTATCACGAAACTCTTTCAGCAGGCTGTTGAGCCGTTTGGATTCAGGAATGAACATCGCCGAACGGACGATATCATCCAACTGAAACGCATCTCGCTCCGCTTGAGTCTGCGACAGGAGCGGCAATAGATCCTTGACCAGCAAAATACCTTTTACATCGTCAAGGTTTTCGCCAATCACCGGGTAGCGCGAGTGGCCGGTTTCCTGAATGAGCGCCAGGTACTCTTCGCTGGACTGATCGAGGGTGATGGCCGAGATTTGCGAGCGGGGAATGAGGATTTCGCGAACTTGTTGATCACTGATTTCCAGTGCGCCTTCGATAATCATGATGGCGTCTTGGTCGAGCTTTAAACGCCCCGCCGCGTGGCGTAAAAACGCCAATAACTCATCGCGGGAGCTGGGTTCGTCGTTGTCGCCCGAAAGGGCACCAAAGAGTTTCTCGAGCCAGGATCGTTGATTGGCGTTGCTCGATCGGTCTTCGCTCATGCGGGTTATCTCTTGTTGACGGACTCAGATGGAGTGATACGAATGCACGTTTTATCACTGACCAGGGGCGCGATACCAGTACAGCGTATGGGCCTTAAGTCTTATAGATCACCGATATAAGGGTCGGTGATGCCAAGGGCAGCAAGCAGTTCGCGCTCACATTGCTCCATCACCTCGGCGTCTTCTTCTTCCATGTGATCATAGCCCAACAAGTGCAAGGTACCGTGGATTACCATGTGGGCGTAATGATGCTCAAGGGCTTTTTGCTGCTCTTCAGCCTCTTTGACAACGACGGCATGGCAAATTACCAGATCGCCGAGTAACGGCAGCATCATGCCCGGTGGGTTCTCAAACGGGAATGACAGCACGTTGGTGGGCTTATCCTTGCCGCGGTAATCATGGTTGAGTGATTGGCTCTCAGCGAGATCGACAAAACGCACGGTCAGTTCCTGACGAGGATCGTCGGGGTGCCGGGCAAGCACATCACCCACCCAGCGTATTAGCTGTGCCTGCGTCGGCAGGTGCTGATCGTCAATGGCCGCTTGACGGTCGATCACGATGTCACTCATCGCAGGGTATCCCCCGGGTTTTCGCGATTCTGCAGGCGCGCTTCTCGCTCTTGCTGGCGGGCTTCCCGGCGGGCGCGCTCCTCGGCTTCCTGCTGAGACTCGAAGGCATCGTAGGCCTCGATAATGCGCTGTACCAGCGGGTGGCGGACCACATCTTTGGCGGCAAAGTGGGTGACGCCAATCCCGGCGGTGTCTTTTAGCACATCGAGCACCTGGATAAGGCCCGAGCGCTGGCCTTTGGGCAGATCGACCTGGGTAACGTCACCGGTAATGACTGCCGTGGAGCCGAAACCAATGCGGGTCAGGAACATTTTCATCTGTTCCGGTGTGGTGTTCTGACTCTCATCCAAAATAATGTAGGCGTTGTTGAGCGTGCGGCCGCGCATGTAAGCCAGCGGGGCAATCTCGATCACCTGGCGCTCAATCAGCTTAGCGACCTGCTCGAAGCCGATCATCTCGTAGAGCGCATCGTAGAGCGGGCGCAGGTAGGGGTCGATTTTCTGGGCGAGATCGCCGGGCAGAAAGCCGAGCTTTTCACCGGCTTCCACTGCCGGGCGGACGAGTAGAATGCGCCGAACTTCCTGCTGGTTAAGCGCTTCCACGGCCGCCGCGACAGCAAGGTAGGTCTTGCCGGTACCCGCCGGGCCAATGCCGAAGTTGATATCGTGTTCACGAATGCTGGTGACATAGCGCTGCTGGTTTAGGCCGCGGGGCTTGATCATGGTGCGCGGTGTGCGCATGATCACTTCACCGCTATCGCCTTCAGTATCGTCTTCTTCCTCTAGCGCTTCCAGGCCGGATTCCTGCAAAAACAGGTGGACCGTATCGGCCGATATTTCTTCCGCAGCTGTTTCACGATAGAGGTGTTCAAGCACATTGGCGGCGGCTTTAATGCGGTTTGCCGCGCCCGCCAGTTGAAACACATTGCCCCGGTTGCGCAGGGTCACGTCCAGACGGCTTTCAATCAGCTTTAGGTGCTCATCTTGCTGACCGCACAAGCTGGCAAGCCGCTGTGGGTCATTGGGTTCAAGGCTTAACGTGGTGATACGGTTGGCCTGAGGCGATGGCTGGCTCAAGAGTGGAAAACCTGTCGGTTGATGGATGTCGATATCAGCTTACTGCCCCAAGTGGTGTTGGGGCAATTAACAAAGATAAGCGATGTTCAATAACGCTCGGGGGAAGCCAGTTCGCCGCGCAGCGAATTGGGCAGGGCCTCGGTGATTTCCACGTCCACAAAGTAGCCAATCAGCTCGGTGGGGTTGGCGGCGCGGAAGTTGACCACCCGGTTATTTTCCGTTCGCCCGGAAAGCTGACCAGGGTCTTTTGGCGAAAAGCCGGTTACCAGGATGCGCTGGGTGGTGCCCACCATGCGACGGCTGATCTGGCCGGCCTGCTGGAGAATACGCGCCTGCAAAATCGCCAGACGTTCTTTCTTGACACTTTCCGGTGTTTCATCTTCAAGCGCGGCGGCAGGCGTGCCGGGGCGTGCTGAGAAAACAAAGCTGAACGAGTGGTCGAAACCTATGCGATGGATCAGGTCC
>JAIVHM010000008.1:14298-22111 GCA_020201095.1 Halomonas sp.
AAACTCAACCGGGTGCGAGGTGGTGAAGCGAATACGGTCGATTCCCTCAACCGCCGCGACACAGGCGATCAGTTCGGCAAGGTCGATCTCATCACCTAACTGGTTTTCGCCGCGGTAGGCGTTGACGTTCTGGCCGAGGAGGTTGATTTCCCGCACGCCCTGGTCTGAGAGATGAATCACTTCATCCATCACCGCTTCAAACGGCCGCGAGACTTCTTCACCACGGGTGTAAGGCACCACGCAGAATGTGCAGTACTTGGAGCAGCCTTCCATGATCGACACAAAGGCAGTGGCGCCGTCTGAAGTCGGTTTAGGCAGGTGGTCGAATTTCTCGATTTCCGGGAAGGTTACGTCTACCGCGGCAATTTGGTTGTCGCGACGTGCATCCAGCATGGACGGTACCCGGTGAAGCGTCTGCGGCCCGAATACCATGTCGACATGGGGAGCGCGCTTGCGCAATGCTTCGCCCTCCTGGCTTGCGACACAGCCGCCGACGCCAATGACCAGATCGGGATTGGCATCTTTGAGTTTTTTCCAGCGCCCCAGCTGATGGAACACCTTTTCCTGCGCTTTTTCACGAATGGAGCAGGTGTTGAGAAGAATGACATCGGCTTCGCGCTCGTTATCAGTCAATTCGAGCTGATGAGAAACGCCGAGCATGTCCGCCATGCGGGAGGAGTCATACTCGTTCATTTGGCAGCCGTGCGTTTTGATGAATAGCTTCTTCGCCATCGGTACCTGTCATCTATGGGTCGTCGGAAGGACGAGGGATGAATGAAGTGTCGTTGCGCCTAGGCGCTAATCGTTAGGAGCATTATACGGACACAACCGACAGGCGGCTAGCGTTGACGCGGAATCGGTGCTTGACCGTTACGTTTCTATCAGTATACTACGCACCGTGTTTGAGCAGTTCCCCGATAGCTCAGTTGGTAGAGCAAATGACTGTTAATCATTGGGTCGCAGGTTCGAGTCCTGCTCGGGGAGCCAATACACTGATCTCAAATACGGCAATATCTGATTGTTCCTCGATAGCTCAGTTGGTAGAGCAAATGACTGTTAATCATTGGGTCGCAGGTTCGAGTCCTGCTCGAGGAGCCAATTGCCCCGCACGACCGGTTGTACCTGCCGTCTACGGTAGTTTTATTGTTCCCCGATAGCTCAGTTGGTAGAGCAAATGACTGTTAATCATTGGGTCGCAGGTTCGAGTCCTGCTCGGGGAGCCATCTAGCGTTTGTATTCCTTCCTTCCATGACACAAATCGTTAATTGATCCCGGTTACCCTCGTCTTTATTTTTCACGCCTACGTCGCGCGCCTGCTGCCTTAATTGATTCGGGTATTTTTTGAGTGATTGCTTAACGCGCATTGCCAGCGGCTTTGCCGGTACAAACGCTGGTGGCGTAAACTACTCGAATTATAAACTATCCGAATGATTGATCAGGTGGAGATAATCGTCTTGGCAAAATCCACTCCGTTGAGTGCACTGCAGGTGTTCAAGTGCTTAAGTGATGAGACGCGACTGATGCTGGTGCTGTTGATTGCCCATGAGCAATCGCTTTGCGTGTGTGAAATGACCTACGTGCTAGAAGAGTCCCAGCCCAAGGTGTCGCGTCATCTGGCGCAACTTCGCCAATGCGGACTGCTGGTGGACCAGCGGGATGGGCAGTGGGTGTATTACCAGCTATCGCCACAGTTGCCCGCTTGGTCGCGGCATATTATCGAGTCAGCACAACAGGGCTGCACGGCCCAACTGGCCCGTTTGACGCAGCGTTTGGCCGCTATGGGTGACCGGCCAACACGGCGAGCCGCGCTCTGCTAGTGGGCAAAAAAAGCGCCGATGCCACTGGCATCGGCGCTGTTGAAGCCTTCGTTTATGCTGTTAATCCGCTTAACGGTTCACGAAGCGCTCGGCGCTTTCTAGCTGCGCATAGTCGAGTAGCACTTCGGCGGCTTCCAACACATGGGCACGTTCTGCCGGCATATCTTCCTCGTCTTCGTCGGAATTGCCGTTGTCACTGTCGTTATCACTCAGCGGAGTTTCGTCGCGGGCGTCGGTCCATTCCTCCAGCTCTTCAAGCCCCAGTGCGCGGCGGCGTTGGTTTTCCAGCGCCAGCTGCTCGGCTTCTTGAGCCTGGGTTTCACGCTCGCGCTGCTCACGATTCAGACTGACGCTGGTGTTCTGTTCGCGAAGCTCCCGGGACAGCGCCGATTGCCGCTCCAGGTAGCGGAAGTTGGGGTTTTCCTCCGCGCGTTCCTGATGGGCTGACAGTAGGGAGTCAAGGTAGCGTTCGGGTTCACCGTACCGGCGGTACTGAACGTCCTGAACCGAGTCCCATTCCAGTAGTCCTGGATCGCGCCGGCGAGGATTTCTGACGCCGAGGCTGATAGCCGGTTCACCAGTACACCCATTGGGCCGTCGTAATACGTTCCCGCTTCACTGTCGCCGTATAGGTTGATGCGCCCGTCAGCATCGCGAACCTGAACCGTGGGGCCGCGATCAATGAACAGGCCGATCAGCGAGTTGGCTTCCTGAAGTGCGCCACCGCCATTATTGCGCAGGTCGAGCACGATGCCTTCAACATCCTGACTTTTTAAATGCTCAATTTCCTTGGCGACGTCGCGAGTGGTGCTGCGGTAGTCATCCTCTCCCGCTTGCCAGGCGTCGAAGTCAACATAAAAGGTGGGAATTTCGATCACGCCTAAGCGGTGGGTGGCACCATCACGCTCGACGTCAATCACTTCACTCTGGGCAGCCTGGTCTTCAAGGTCGACCGTATCACGAGTGATTTCAACGGTTTGTGAGCGCGTCATGTCGACCGCCTGGGCGGGTACTACATCCAGCTTCACCACGGAGCCTTTGGGGCCGCGAATCAGGTCAACCACGTTATCCAGGCGCATGCCGATCACGTTGACCATCTCGCCGTCTTCCTGGCCTACGCCAATAATTCTGTCGGCGGGCTCAAGAACGCCAGCCCGTTCAGCCGGGCCGCCTGCCACCAAGCTGGAGACTTTGACGTATTCACCGTCTGCCTGGAGTAGCGCACCAATGCCTTCCAGCGACAGGCTCATTTGAATGTCGAAGGACTCGCCCTGGCGCGGAGACAGATAGCTGGTATGCGGATCAATGGTGCTGGTCACTGCGGCCATGATCAAGCCAAAGACGTCTTCCGATTCGGTTTGCTCGAGGCGGGAGAGTTGACCCTCGTAACGTTGGCGCAGATTATCGACAATTTTCTCGTCATCCTGATCGCTCAAGGCCAGGGTCAAGGCGTCATTTTTCAGTCGCTTTTCCCATAGCTCATCCAGCTCGCTTTGGTTTTCGGCCCAGGGAGCATCTTCACGTTCAATCTCAAGGCGTTCGTCGCCGTCGAAGTTGAATGTCATATCGTCGTCGAGTCGCTCAAGGAGCCATTCAACCCGAGCGGTATGGCGCTCGTTGAGCCGGTTGTATAGGGCAAACGCCTCATCCAGGTCGCCGTCGAAAAGGGTGTCGGCCAGCTCGGTTTCCAGGTGGCGATAAGGTTCAATATCGCTGCTTAACAGATGAGCCCGCTGGCCATCCAGTATGTCCAGGTAGCGGTCAAAGGCTTCCTGTGACCAGGCTTCGTCAAAGCTGACATCAGCGTAATGGCCATAGCGCAGCGAATCGGCAATTTCGACCGCTGCCTGGCGTTGTTCTTCTGTCGGCTCAAGTTGCGCTAAAGCCATCGGGCTGGTGACGACCAGCATGATGGTTAGCGCGACCGAGCGCGAAAACGTTGCAAACAAGCTCATCAGTCAAGCTCTCCCGGATTTGTGTACACTCATGCTTCCTAGACCCGCATCTGACCAATGAGTTGCGAAGGCCGAAGGAGCATTGTAGCAGGTCACCTGCTTTGCTGAGACTCAATCATGTCGGTAATGAGGATTTCCATGTCCGAAATATTCAACGCTGAGCGCGTCACGCGGTTATGTGATTTTTTGCGCCAGTCCCCCACGCCCTGGCACGCCACGCAGGCCATGGCGGAGCGCCTGGAGCAAGCAGGTTTTGAGCGACTGGAAGAAACCGTTAATTGGCAGCTGTCACCCGGTCAGCGTTGTTACGTGACGCGAAACGATTCATCTTTGATCGCCTTTCAACTGCCCAAAGGGCCACTGCACAGCATACGCATGCTGGGTGCCCATACCGATAGCCCAGGGCTGCGTTTAAAGCCCAATGCCACCCAGCATGCCGCCGGTTGGCTTCAGTTGGGGGTGCAAGTGTACGGAGGCGCCTTGCTTGCGCCCTGGTTTGACCGCGACTTGGGCATTGCTGGGCGGGTGCATATCCGCCACGCCGATGGGCAACTTGAAAGTGTGCTGCTGAACGTTGACCAGCCGGTGGCGATGATTCCGAGTCTGGCGATTCACCTTGACCGGGACGTCAATACCGGGCGTAACATCAACCCGCAAACCCAGATGGCGCCGGTGCTGATGCAAAGCGATGCTGAAAGGCTCGAGGATCTGCTGGCGCGCTGGCTGGAAGCTGAGCATGGCCTGCGTGCAGTCGACGTGATTGATTTTGAACTGGGCTTTTATGACGTTCAACCGCCTTCGCTGGTGGGTGTGAATCAGGAGCTGATTGCGAGCGCACGACTGGATAACCTGTTGTCGTGTTTTGTGGGTCTGGAGGCGCTGCTTGACTGCGATGGTCAGCAGGGCGCGCTGCTGGTCTCCAATGATCATGAAGAAGTCGGCAGTGCCAGCGCCTGCGGCGCCCAGGGGCCATTTCTGGGTGATGTGCTGAAGCGTATTAATGCTCAAATGGGCAGGGGAAATGAAAAGGGCAGCGAAGAATCGCTGATTCAACTGATCCAGTCATCGCTGATGATCTCCTGCGATAACGCACACGGCTTGCATCCCAACTTTGCCGACAAGCACGATGAACAGCACGGGCCGTTGCTGAATGCCGGGCCGGTCATCAAGATCAATGCCAGCCAGCGTTACGCGACCAATAGCGTGACAGGCGCGTTGTTTCGGGATGTCTGCCGCGCCGCCGAGGTGCCGGTGCAGTCATTTGTGACGCGGTCTGACATGGGTTGTGGTAGCACCATCGGGCCAATCACCGCCACCGAGGTCGGCGTGCCCACCATTGATGTGGGACTGCCTCAGTGGGCCATGCACTCGGTGCGTGAAACGGCGGGTACCCATGACGTCGAACACCTTACCCGGGCACTGGTCGGCTTTTTAAACCGCAAGATGCTTAATTAAGCTTTTCCGTCGCCCACTAAAAAGCCCGCTGACAGAGTCAGCGGGCTTTCAATGTTCGCTTGGTGGCTACGCCCTGATTTGAACAGGGGACCCCATCATTATGAGTGATGTGCTCTAACCAGCTGAGCTACGTAGCCATTCAACGGAAGAGGATGATACGCATCTGCCTTGGCCACGTCAAGCTCGCTATGCAGGACGTTAGTCTTCGTTGGTGGGTAGCGGTAACCATTGCACAGCGGGCTCGATCACATCCTGGTAGTTGCGAATTCGTTGCACATAGTGCACCGGCTCATAGCCCCGAGCATAACCGTAGCGGGTTTGCGGGTAGTAGCGCTTATCCGCTTTTAGGGGTAGGACTTCCTTCATGTCCTCCCAGGAATTCGGGTCTTTGCCCAACTCCCGGGCTAGCTTGCGGGCATCCAGTACGTGGCCGCGGCCAATGTTATAGCTTGCCAGGGCCAGATAGGTGCGGTCTGGCTCCGGAAGAGAGTCGGGCAGGCGCTCATGGCGGTCGGCGAGCGATTGTCGACGCCCAGGGATTGGGCGGTGTTCTGCGTCAGCATCATGATGCCCCGCACGCCGGTAGGAGAGACTGCTTGTGGATCCCAGTGCGATTCCTGGTAAGCCAGCGCGGCGAGCAAGTCGGCCGGCATGCCGGTCTCTTCCTCAGCTTCCAGGAAAAGGTCGAGGAAGTCAGGCAGGCGTTCGTCGATGCGCCGGTTGAGCGCGCGGAGGTCAACGAAGTCGAACTCGCTGATATAGGCGTAGTAGCGCTGCTGGACATCGGCGATGCTGGCCTGGCCTTCGGGGCTTGCCATCCATTGATCGGCCATGTCGGCCAGCGCCTGTTGGTCGGCGGGCAGATACCAGCCCAGCCGGTCGCCACTGGTAAGGTTGAAGGCCACTTCAAGATGCGGAAAGTGGCGGCGAACGAACTGCACGATATTGGAATCGCCAACGGTGCAGTCGATACGCTTTTCAGCCACTTCGGTCAGTAATATCTCCGTCGTGCGCGGGTCTTCCTCAAAGTCGATGCCCGTATGCTGGTTGACCAGGCTCTGCAGTTTTTCTGCGTAGCTGGAATCCGCCGTAACGCGGATGTCGATCCCCGCCATGTCTTCTACCTGGCGTGGCATCGGGCGCATTTCGCGATGACAGACTAACTGCTCGACGATATCGGTGTGAGTGGGCCCCTGGTGGAAGTCTTCATCTCGGGAGGGTAGGTGGGTAAGCCCGGCGGCGGCAAGCTGTAGCTCATCGTCTCTCAAGGATTGCAAAACCCCGGAGGTGGATTCGGCCAGTGTCCACTCGACCTGCCAGTCGTTCGCGTCGGCGAACGCTTCCACAAGATCGTGCTCGGGACCTGCGGGCATTCCTTCACGGTCGATGAAGTAAGTGGTGGCGCCGTTGCGGGTAACGACGTTGAGTGTCCCGCCCGGTTCGGGCGGATCAACCAGGGTGACCGTTGGCTCGCTCTCGCCGCAGCCAGCGAGCAGTGTCAGCGGCAGCAGCAAGGTAAGCACCAGCGTGTAGGATCGTGAAGCAGGATCCGCATGCCGATCATGTGAGGGGAGAGAAATGAGCATACAGAGACACTAGCAGGCTTAAGCGCTGCCAGGAAGGCAGCGCTTAAACGCTAGGTCATCGGCGACAAAAATGCACCGTTTCGCTTAAAAAGTGTCGGCGTTGAGGCCTACACATTGAAACGGAAATGCACGACGTCGCCGTCCTTGACGATGTATTCCTTGCCTTCCAGTCGCCATTTGCCCGCGTCTTTGGCACCTTGCTCGCCGCCCAGAGAGACAAAGTCATCATAGGCGACCACTTCAGCGCGGATAAAGCCTTTCTGGAAATCGGTATGGATGGCGCCAGCGGCTTCCGGTGCGGTGGCTCCCTGCTTGACGGTCCAGGCGCGAACTTCCTTGACGCCCGCCGTGAAGTAGGTCTGCAGGCCGAGCAATGCGTAACCCGCGCGAATCACGCGGTCAAGACCGGGTTCTTCCATCCCTATCTCGCTTAAGAACATTTCGCGTTCTTCGTCATCCAGCTCGGCGATTTCAGCTTCGATCTGGTTGCATACCGGCACCACGACAGCGCCTTCCTCAGCGGCGATTTCATTGACGACATCTAGATAAGGGTTATTGTCGAACCCGTCTTCATTGACGTTGGCAATGTACATGGTGGGCTTTAGCGTCAAAAAGCCAAAGCTCTTCACCTGAAGCTGTTCTTCTTCGCTTAAGCCAAAGCTGCGTAGCGGCTGACCCTCGGCGAGGTGCGGGTGAATTTTATCCAGCACGGCTTTGGTGGCGATGGCATCTTTGTCGCCGCCTCTGACAACGCGTACCAAGCGTTGACTGGCTTTTTCGACGGTATCCAAGTCGGCAAGCGCCAATTCAAGGTTGATGGTTTCGATATCGATGCGCGGGTCGACCTGATTCGAAACATGGATCACGTTGTCGTTATCGAAACAGCGCACTACGTGGGCAATGGCCTGAGTTTCACGGATATTGGCCAGAAACTTGTTGCCTAGTCCTTCGCCTTTTGAGGCACCTGCCACCAGGCCAGCAATGTCGACAAACTCCATGG
>JAIVHM010000154.1 GCA_020201095.1 Halomonas sp.
GTTGCATAACGCATTAAACAGCGTGTTGAGACCAATGAAGGCGGTAAACGGCATGCCCTTCAAAGTCTTGATAAAACCATCAAGATCACGCGGATTGGTGATCAGCACCGAATGGTTGCCGGTTTCCATTAAAAACAGGCAGTTCACGGTAAAGGTATAAATGTGATAAACGGGCAAGGGCGCGATCACTAGCTCGCTACCGTCGGTCAGGTTGCCACCGATGGCTTGTCGGGCCTGCAGCATATTGGCGACAAGGTTACGGTGGGTCAGCATTGCCCCTTTGGGCATACCGGTCGTTCCGCCGGTATATTGTAGTGCAGCCAGATCGTCCTGCTCGCGGGTGATCTCGCGGTGGCTCAAGGCCTGACCTTTATTTAGTGCGTCGCGAAAACTCACCGCCTGGGGTAACGAATAGCGCGGAACCATTTTTTTAACGTACTTGACTACGCTGTTTATCAGAAGCCGCTTGGGAAAGTCGTGCAGGTCAGCAAGCTCAGTCACTACCACATGCTTGATTTCGGTTTTATCGAGCACACGCTCAAGCTTGTCCGCCATGTTGGCCAGAATCAAGATCGCCTTGGCGTTGGCATCTTTGAACTGGTGGGCCATTTCACGCTCGGTGTACAGCGGATTGGTGTTTACCACCACCAGACCGGCGCGCAACGCGCCAAACACCGCAACAGGGAATTGCAGCACGTTGGGCAGTTGAATAGCGATTCGGTCACCCGGCACAAGGTCGGTTTCATGCTGTAACCAGGCGGCAAAATTGGCTGACAGCCGGTCAAGATCAGCGAAGCTGAGCGTTTTGCCCATGCAGCTGAACGCCGGCTTGTCCTTGAAACGTTCAACCGCCGTGTGAAAAACGTCGGTCACGGCACCGTACTGCTCTAATCCCTCGAGCTCGGGGCCACGCAGAATAGGGGCATCAGCTTGTTCGCTCATGGGCAATCTCCAGTTTCCATGTCGATGTTGTCACCGACCTTGTTGTTGTCGCGTCACGAAGAGAGCAACGATATACGACTGGCCTATCACTGTAAAACGATCGATTGAAACTTGCGTTTCAACTTTAGCCCTAGCCTTGCATCATGCCTTGCTTAAATAGCGCGCCTGAATGCTTCCATCACGCCATACCAGAAGCTCCCCAGGTTGCATGCGGTACCACTGTTCGTTGTGGGTCAGCGGCTCGGTCGCAATCACCGACACGATATCGTTGGGCGTGGTATGTTCAGCAAAATTGACCGTTAGTTCGGCGTCGGACAGTTCAGCCTCGCCAAAGGGCGCAGCACGGGTAATATGAGCAAGCTTAGTTGAACAGTACGTATAGAGATATGTTCCGTCAGAGAGCAGCAGGTTAAAAACACCCAGCGTTCTAAGCCGCTCGCATAATCCATGAAGGGTTTGCCAAAGCAGCGCATGATCGTCTGGCGGGGTTGGAAAGGCCCGCCTCAATTCGCTCATCAGCCAGCAGAAAGCATGCTCGCTGTCTGTGCTGCCCACCGGCGTGTAAAAGTCTAGCGGCAAAGGCTGCCAGCCGCTCAGTTGGCCATTGTGAGCGTAGCACCAGGGCCGCCCCCACATTTCACGAGTAAACGGATGGGTATTGGCCAACGTGACCCCACCGACGTTGGCCTGACGAATATGACTGATCACGACATTGGATTTGATCGGGTAATCGCAGATCAGCCGCGCAATAGGCGAGTCTACCGACGGGTGTGGGTCGCGAAACTCGCGGTAACCCCCTTCTTCATAGAAGGCGATGCCCCAACCGTCGCGGTGCGGCCCTGTTCCACCTCCCCGATGCAAAAATCCCGCAAAGCTGAAACAGATATCGGTGGGCACATTGGCACTCATTCCCAACAGCTCACACATCGATACGCTCCTGTCAGGATTAGCCGATCACCGGTTCACGGCGGCGGGTTTCTTCGGGGTCGCTGGCCACTTTTTCTTCAACCGCAGGTTCAGCAACAACTTTGCTACGCCCGCGCCACCAGAGCGCAACCCCGACAACGCCGCCAATCGCCATGCCAAGCAGCAAGCACAAAATACCGTTGCGCAGTGCGCCACCGTTGCTTTCTAAAAACCCCACGGCGGCGACCATGGCAGAAGGCGCCCACCCCGTGTAAAACTCGCCCTCTTCGACTAACGGTAACCTAAATGGCGCAGGCGCCCACATCGCACCGCCGATGCACCATGTCAGCAACAGGCGCGGCAGCCTGGGCAAAAAGGCGAACGCAAAATAAACGGCCACGAACACGACCAACGACAAACCGTAATAACTCAACCACAACAGTGACAGTGAATCAGCAAACAGCATAATACTCCTCATGAGGGTGCACTCACCCAACGTAGATTTTCCGTTATGGTACCTATCAATTTATGAAAGCACAGCCAGCCCTGAACAACGACCACCCGGTTAGCGCCTATTTTCGCGCGGATGATCCACAATGGCACTGGTTAGAGCAGCGTGACTGCGCCGATGTCAGCCAATTTTTACAAGCGGCAAACGAGCAGCATGCCGAATGGTTCAAACCCCTGAAACCGCTAGCCGACGCGCTTTATGAAAGCCACCTTCGCCGACGGGAACTCGCGGTATCAAGCCTTCCGACAACGCTCGACCACTTTACGTTCTGGAGCGAGACGGCGGCCGACGAAGAATACCCCCGCTGGTGGCGTCACCCCAACGGCCAGCCCGACGCCCCTGAATGCATTTTAGCAGTGCCCGACCTTGCCGCTGGCCAGCCATTCTACGAAATAGGCGACATGGCGCTGTCACCTGATGAAGCCTGGCTGGCCTGGACCGACGACACTCAGGGTGATGAGCGCTTTACCCTGTGGCTAAAACGCCTACCCGACGGTCAACCGGTCCAATTGCTAAGCGACATTGGCCCCGCTATCTGCTGGGCAGAAGACCAAACCGCCGGCAGTGCATCGCTGCTGTTTACTCGCTTCGACGACACGCAGCGCCCAGACAGCATTTGGTGCCTGCCTATTACCCTTGGTCATTCACCGCAGCCCCAGGCAGCAACACTATTGCTGCGCGAGGATGACTCAGAATTTTGGGTGGGTATGGGCAAAACCCGTTCGCGCGAGTGGCTGGTGCTTGAAAGCGCCTCCAAAGACACCAGTGAAGTACACCTGGTGCCAGCCCACACGCCGACCCATGCGCCACGTTGTCTGCAGCCTCGCCAACCAGGCATTGAGTATACGATAGACCATCGCCCCGGCGTATTTTATAGGCTGCATAACCAAGCCAGCACCCATTTCCAGTTGGATGTTTTAGCCATCGATGAACTGGACAACGACTCGCCGGCTTGGCAACCCCTCGTCCCGGCGCGGGAAGATGTCACCCTGGAGGGCGTTGACGCCTTTGCCTGGGGATTGATGCTCGCTGAACGCGATCATGATCTAGCACAGGTACGACTGCGTCGTCTGGACATCAACCCACACCAGCAAATCACCCGGGACGACTACCTCGACCAACCCGAATCGCTGTGTTCGCAGTTGCTTGAAGATGCTCCCCATTTCGATACTCAAGTGCTGCGCCTGCGGGAAGAATCGTTTACCCGCCCCCCCAGTTGGTACGCCCTAGACCTGACAACCGGGGAGCGCACGCTGCTCAAACGCGTGCCGGTATATGGCAGTCTTTCCCCGGAGCAGCTCGTCAGTCAGCGGGTATGGGCGACGAGTGCCGATGGCCAGCGAGTTCCCGTCTCAGTGGTCACGCGTAGCGACCTTACCAACCAACCGCTGCCCACCCTGCTATATGGCTACGGCGCTTACGGTGAACCGCTTGACCCGTGGTTTTCCATTGCCCGCCTGGAACTGCTCGAACGGGGTGTCGCTTTCGCCGTGGCCCACGTGCGCGGAGGCGGCGAGCGTGGCGAACCCTGGTATTTGGACGGCAAAATGGCCCATAAGGAACACAGCTTTGACGACTTTTTAGCCGCCCGCGACACCCTAGTGGCGCATGGCTTGAGCGACCCACAGCGAATTGTCGCCTGTGGTGCAAGCGCTGGCGGCCTGCTTGTCGGCACCTGCCTCAACCGTGCCCCTGAGTCGTTTTGCGCCGGTGTCCTTGAGGTTCCGTTTCTCGACGTGCTGCGCACCATGCAGAATCCGTCGCTGCCGCTGACTACCGCCGAATACAGCGAATGGGGCAACCCGGCTGACCCGCAAGTGGCCGAGCGCATCCGCCATTATTCGCCCATCGACAACGTGACGGCCCAGCGATACCCAGCGCTGTGGCTGGAAGGCAGTTGGTTTGATACCCGGGTCAGCTACTGGGAACCGGCAAAATTCTATGCGCGGGTTTGCCAACTCCAGCAAGGCGACGCCCCGGTGTTACTGCATACCGACATGAGCAGCGGTCACGGCGGCGCCTCCGGTCGTTTCAAAGCGTGGCGCGACGCCGCTCGTCAGGATGCCTTTATTCTCTGGGCGCTAGGCTTGGTGGACTGATCCATTCGGCTAGATCGCTTCATGGAAAATATTTTTATGGAAAGCATTTCCATAAAATTAAATTGTGTGGCATATTATCCCTTAGTCTTACAGACCAACGATGTAGAACCTTAAGGAGATACCATGCCACACCTCGATAATTTTCCGACTATTTGGGACACGCCGCGCCAGCCAAGCAAAGAGAAAGCGCCATCGCCTGCGCGAGCGGTGACTCAGGCAGCAAAACCAGTGAAAGAGGCTTTTTTGTCGATCTGGGATAAACCGACACGTAAGCCGGCCATTTAACGTTCAGGGGTGGGGATGCTCATGATATCCATGAGCAGCGTATTACATCGGTAATACGGCGATGATATGGGATTCCAGCCGGTGTTCTGGCACATCATCCTGAGAAACGGCGTAGCCTCTCACGCTCACCCCTTTGCGATGCACCCGCTCGGCATCGTTGCTGAGTAAAGGATGCCAGCCCGCCAGCTTGCGACCTTCAGCGACGCGGCGGTAACCACAAGTAGGCGGCAACCAGGTGAATTCTTTCACCAGTTCGGGGGTTAGCTGAGTACAGTCGGGGACAAAGTCAAAACGGTTTTCATAATCGCTGCACTGGCAAGTGTGCGTATCCAGTAGCCGACACGCCACATTGAGCACGGCCAACTCCTGGCTTTTCTCATCGTGCAGCTTTAACAGGCAGCACTGCCCACAGCCGTCGCAGAGCGCCTCCCACTCGGCCGTAGTCAATTCTTCCAGCGTATAACGCTCCCAAAAGCGCTCACGTAACGCGCCTGTCATTGGATCACCTTCACTAGCTACTCGTATGCGTTGGGAAGCGACGCTCGGTACCCAACGCATCAAAAAGCGCGGGCCAGAGTTCATCAAAATCGTTCTTCAATTGAGCGTAATCCTCATGCAGCCACGGGACAAGCTCCGCCAACCGATTGGGCCCCGACAGCCGTCTGCCCACGCCGGCAATGGCCTGGCAGGTAAAATCAAAATCGGCGTAGCGGCGCAGCCAGTCGTGGCTGATCAACGGTTCTACCATGGGGGCCAAGCGGTTAGGCGCCGAGCGCTCACTCAACAGTCGATAGCAGCGCTCGATCAATACTGGCTGCGAGGCGTCGGCACAGTGTTCCAGGGAGAGGAAGTGATCCCAGACAATATCCAGCGCAATGCCCACAAAGCGCCGTTGAGCGGGGGGCGAACGTCGTAACGCCGCTTTGACACACGGATGTCCGTCTACCCAGGCATCCACACGGCGGTGGTGACGAATACCCAGCGCCGTATCGTCAGGCCAGGCGGCCAGATCGCGGCCCTTGACCCCATCGGCAATCAGGTTGCCGTAGAGAAAGTCATCGCTGCCGTCGCGAGCAAGCCAGGCGTGGGCCAGAAAATTCATTCGCCTGACGGATTGCCGGAACGCTGCTGTGCCAGATGTTCCGTCAACAAATCCGTTTCGTTTCCAGGCGGCATTTGCAGATAAAAACCCTGAGCATCAATCCCCTCGATGATATCTGCAGCACTGGCACGCGCCAGCTTTTTATCAGCGGTCAATATCATCGTGAGCAACGCCTGGGGCTTGCCAAACGACGCCAGCAGCGCCTCGGGGACATGGGTGAGTCCCTGACGCTTATCAACGTAAAGATACATCTCTTCTTTACGCGTGCTTTTGAAAATCTCACACAACAATTTATCGCTCACTTAGCCTGCGCCTCCAACGTGGTTGCCAGATCATCATTCAGCCGCTCCCCACGCCAACCAGTAAGCAGGGTTAACGGTGACCCCGCCAGCGATTGCATGACCAGCGCCTCTAAATCACGGCGGCGCAGCAAAACCTCAGGCGCAAGCCCCAGTTCATCAGCGTGGCCTTTAACCACTTTCTTTAACGCCTTGAAACGCTGCTTGAAGGCTGGCTGCATCGGATCCGGCCAAGGGGTGGGCAATGCCTCACTGGGCGTATGCTGGGCCTGCTTGACAAATCCCAGCAAGGCATCGCCCTCTTTCTTGACCAGCGGTGGCGTCATTCCTTCAACGCGGGCCAGTTCATAGCGATTGGTAGGCATTGCCTCGGCAACGGCCATTAAATGCCTATCACTTATCAACCAGTTACGCGGAATATTGCGGCGGCGTGTCTCGCCTTCCCGCCAGGTGGTCATCAACTGATACGCTTCCAGTTGTGGTGCAGTAAGCCGCCATAGCTGGCGTTGCCGGGTGTACCACTGCGTGTCGTTGTCTTCGCTGCGGCCCGCCTGGTCGATCAACTGGTAACAATCACTCTCCAGCCAGGCTAATCTGCCAAGATCTTGGAGTTTTTCGCGCTGTTTCGCCCATACATCAAGCAGATAAATAACGTCCAAGGCGGCATACTCGCACTGCGCAGCGCTCAAGGGGCGCTCCAGCCAGTTGGAGCGGGTTTCTTCCTTGGGCAAGGTTCTACCGACCCAGGCCTCAACCAGCTTCTGGTATCCCATGCTGGGATTTTCACCCAGAAACCCTTGCCCCACCTGGGTATCGATCAACGGACTTGGCAACACGCCTGCCCAGATTTGGAAAACTTCCAGGTCTTCACTACAGGCATGCAGCAACTTAATTGCTTGGCCCTGCAAAAGGGCTCGAAAGGCATCGGTACAGGGCGTTGCCAGCGGGTCGATCAGATACGCATGCTCACCCGCGCTGAACTGGATAAGCGCCGGGACGGGAAAAAACGTTTTCTCGCGAAAAAACTCCGTATCCAACGCAATGACAGGGGCATCTGCCACCTGTTGGCAGGCTTCATCGAGGGCCTGCGGCGAGGCAATCCAGCTGATGTCAGCAGGTTGAAATGAGGACAAAAGTCTATTCCCTGTTCACACAACCGCCTGAGCGCTTGCTTAAGATAAGTTATTCACTGCTGAAAGGCTGGCGGCCGTTGAACGCTCGGCTTAACGTACCGCCGTCTACGTACTCCAGCTCGCCGCCCATAGGGACACCATAGGCAAGCCGCGACAGCGATACCCCATGATTTGCCAGCAGAGCGGCAATGTAGTGCGCGGTGGCTTCCCCCTCCACCGTGGGGTTGGTGGCAAGCACCACTTCGCTGATTTGACCTTCCGCGACGCGATCTTCAAGCACATCCAGACCAATAGCATCAGGCCCAATGCCATCCAGCGGCGACAGATGGCCGTGAAGGACGAAATAGCGTCCCTGAAAGCCACCGGCTTCTTCAATCGCTAGTTGATCGGCAGGTGATTCCACCACGCACAGCAGATGGTCATGGCGGCGAGGGCTTTCACACAACGCGCAGACGGACGCTTCTGTCAGCGTTCGGCAACGCTGACAGTAGCCGACTTCGTCAATCGCCTGCCGGATGGTAGACGCCAGCTTCTGGCCACCGGGGCGATCCCTTTCCAGCAGATGCATGGCCATTCGCTGTGCTGTTTTGGGTCCAACACCCGGCAGCACGCGAAAGGCCTCCATCAATTGCTCGACAAGCGGGGAAAACCGCATCATTAAAAGGGCATTTTGAAGCCGGGGGGCAGATCAAGCCCGGCAGTCGCTTCTTCCATCTTGGCTTTCGAGTTGACCTCGACTTTGCGCACTGCATCGTTGACGGCAGCGGCCAGTAAATCTTCCAGCAGTTCTTTGTCTTCCTGCATGATGCTTTGGTCGATATCGACCGAAATCACATCATGACGGCCGTTCATGGTTACTTTAACCATGCCGGCTCCGGCTTCGCCCAATACTTCTGCCTCGGCCACTTCTTCCTGGGCACGCTGCATTTTTTCCTGCATCTCTTGGGCTTGCTTCATCAAGTTACCCATGCCGCCTTTCATCATGTTAAGACTCTCCAATCATCGTGGATCGCACAGCACTAGCGCGACGCTTCAACAGGTTTGACGCTGGTTTCGACAAGCTGTGCGCCGAAAGCCTGCATCAACTCTACTACATGGGGGTCGCGCTGCAAGACATCAACCGCCTGAGCATGACGCTCTTCTTGGCAGCGCACTTCACGTTGCCGGGGGGTTTCCAGGGCATCGGCAAGGGCTTCAACATGGAACACGACGCGGCGAGTAACGCCTAGCTCGGTCAGAGCATTCTCAATGCGCGTCTGGTGAACCTCGGCCTGCATCGCCGACTGGCTAGGCGCTAATCGCAGCGTTAGGGTGTGGCCATCGTCATTATCGAGCTGACAATGGGCGGCCAGGTTCCGCGTCAGGCCGCCCAGCCCCAGGGCATCGAACTGCTCAAGCCACTGCGCATGATCCCAATACTCGGCCGAAGGTGCGGAAGCGCTGACTTGCGCAGGTGGCTCTGGCTCTGGCTCTGGCTCTGGCTCTGGCTCTGGCTCTGGCTCTGGCTCTGGCTCTGGCTCTGGCTCTGGCTCTGAGGTTAGCGTTGGCTCATCTTGCGATGCGTCAAGGGCCCACGGGGGCGATGCTGGTGACGTTTCTTCATGGTTGACCGACGCCGCAGGCGGCGGCGAATCATCTGGCTTTACTTCTGGCCGCTCGCTGACAGGCGCTTCGGGCTGGACAGGCGCTTCCGGCTGAAGCGGCAGCTTAGTTGTCGGTGGCTTGGGCACTCCCTGAGGGCGAAACGCCAGCATTCTCAGCAGCGTCATTTCCAGCGCACTGCGCAAATCGGGGGCGTGCTGCATATCGCCCCGCCCCTGAATACCGATTTGATAGTACAGCTGGATATCCTCGGCGGTAAAACGCGACGCCAATTGCAGAATGACGTCACGGTCACCGTGACTGTTATCTACCGCGTCGGGGACCATCTGCGCCACTGCCAAGCGATGCAAAACGCCGGTAACATCATCCAGCACGGCGGCAAAATCAGGGCTTTGCTCGGCCAGCTGGCCAATTTCTGCCAGTAAGCGGGCAACATTAACCTCTGCCAATGCTTCAATCAGCGCGATCACATGGCGGTGATCCAGGGTCCCAAGCATCGCCGCCACATCCGCATGCCTGACGGCGCCCTGACCAAAGGCAATCGCCTGATCAGTCAGGCTCATGGCATCACGCATGGAGCCTTCAGCCGCTTTACCCAGCAGCCAAAGCGCACTCTCGTCGAACGCGACACCTTCACTGTTCAGTATGTGCGTCAGGTGTGTCACCACGCGTTCCGGTGGCATGTGTTTGAGGGTAAATTGCAGACAGCGAGAAAGCACCGTCGCGGGGAGCTTTTGCGGATCAGTGGTCGCCAGCAAAAACTTGACGTGAGGGGGAGGCTCTTCAAGCGTCTTCAAAAGCGCGTTGAAACTGCTTGTCGAGAGCATGTGCACCTCATCAATGAGGTACACCTTATAGCGCCCTTGAGTCGGGGCGTATTGAACGTTGTCGAGCAGCTCGCGGGTGTCTTCGACTTTGGTGCGCGAGGCAGCGTCCACCTCAATCAAGTCGACGAACCGCCCTTCGTCTATGGCCTGGCAGCTATCGCATTGGCCGCAGGGGGTTGAGGTTACCCCCTCGTCGCCGCGACCGTTGGCGGTGCAGTTCAGACACTTGGCCAGTATGCGTGCCAGCGTGGTCTTGCCAACGCCACGCGTACCAGTAAACAGGTACGCATGGTGCAAGCGCCCCTGGTCAAGCGCATTGACCAGGGCACGCTGCACATGGGCCTGACCCACAAGTTCGTGAAAAGTACGCGGCCGCCATTTACGGGCCAGAACCTGATAGCTCATTGAGCAAGACATCCTTGGGCGGTGTGGCTTCAGAGCCAAGATAAAAGATTATTCTAGCGACTGCGCCACGACCCGCCAACCGTCGACGCAACGGGCCAGGCAAATCCGTTAGGCATTGTCACCGCTTTCATTGGCAGCGGCGCGCTGGCCCGCCTCTTTAACCAGTGTTTCCAGCTCGCCGTTCTGATGCATCTCGATCACGATATCGCAGCCGCCGACCAGCTCACCTTCAACCCACAGCTGCGGGAATGTCGGCCAGTTGGCAATTTTCGGCAGCTCGGCACGAATGTCTGGATTATCCAGCACGTTGACAAACGCAAAGCGCTCGCCGCAGCTCATCAATGCCTGCACGGTTTGCGCTGAGAAGCCACATTGCGGCAGCTGGGGCGTGCCTTTCATGTAAATCAGAATCGGGTTTTCACTGATTTGACGCTGAATGTTCTCGGCTGTGGTGCTCATACAGTCTCCTAAAGAGATGGGCCTTAAGGGATGATTCGACAGCGCACCGCCGGATGGCCTCAAGGCGATTGATAGAAAATGCAGCATGCTTGAGGCATGGCGTTTTAATACCCGAGCATACTACTCAACCTTATACGGTGATTGCCATTCTACGCGTGCCAACCCCGTTGCGCATCCCCCAGGGCATCGCTAGGATAGGGTTTTTGCGCGGAGACTACCTTCATGGCGACACGCCATTTTCTGACGTTACTGGACTTAACGCCCGACGAACTGAACTATTTGATTCAGCGTGCCATCACTGTCAAGAGCAACTTGAAGGCGCAAGGGCCTCGCTACACGCCATTGCCTAACCGCACGCTGGCGATGATTTTTGAGAAATCATCAACTCGCACGCGCGTTTCGTTCGAGACAGCCATGGCGCAATTCGGCGGCCATGCTCTGTTTCTCTCTCCCCGCGACACGCAGTTGGGGCGCGGCGAACCCATTGAGGACACCGCTCGCGTTCTGGCCGAGATGGTCGATGCCGTGATGATTCGCACCTTTTCTCATGCCGGCCTGGAAACCTACGCCAGCGCCAGCAGCGTTCCGGTCATCAACGCGCTGAGCGATGACTACCACCCCTGCCAGCTGCTCGCCGATGTCATGACTTGGACCGAGCTTCGCGGTAGCGTCAAGGGGCGGACGGCCGTATGGATTGGCGATGGCAACAACATGTGCCATTCCTGGATTAACGCCGCGCGTCAGTTCGACTTCCACCTGCGAATCTGTTGCCCTGAGGGGTATGAGCCGCGAGCCGACATCATGGCAGCCGCTGGCGATAAAGTGACACTTTTACACGACCCGCAAGCCGCCGCCGAGGGTGCCGACCTGATCACCACGGATGTCTGGGCTTCCATGGGTCAAGAAGAAGAACAGGCCAAGCGCGAGGCGGATTTCGCAGGGTTTCAGGTCACCGAGGCGTTGCTTGATAAAGCCAAGCCTGACGCGCTGTTTCTGCACTGCCTGCCCGCTCACCGCGGTGAGGAAATCAGCCACACGCTTCTTGACGACCCGCGCGCCGTGGTTTGGCAGGAAGCTGGCAACCGCCTCCATGCCCAGAAGGCGCTAATCGAGTTCTTGCTGCTCGGCAAGGTGAACGCCTAGCCACTCTGCTTCGCCCCGCGACAGACCAAAAAAACGCCCGATCGGTAAACCGATCGGGCGTTTTTCAGGTATTCATGGTGGAGCCTAGCGGGATCGAACCGCTGACCTCAACACTGCCAGTGTTGCGCTCTCCCAGCTGAGCTAAGGCCCCACGTGCTGTCGTTGCAACAGCGTGGCGCATACTACGATGCCAGCTGCCACTGGTCAAGGTTTTACGTATTTCGCCGTTTACTAATTCTCCTTTGCTGACAGCTGTGGCATTCTATAAGGCATAACAGGGTCACATCGTCGAGCAAGCGACAGCGACCCAGCTTCTGGAATCCACAGCATGCAAAATGTGCCCTCTCAATGCAGGAGCTTGTCCTTTGATCAACGTTTTAATTGCCGATGATCACCACTTGGTGAGAACAAGTATCGCCCACCTTCTGAACGATGAAACCGATATTCATATCGTTGGTGAGGCTGATGACGGTGAAAGCGCTGTTTCCAAGTGCCGCCAGTTGAGACCCGATATAGTGCTGATGGATATCCGCATGCCGGGTATAGGTGGCCTGGAGGCCACTCGTCGCATTCATCGTGGCATGGAAGACATAAAAGTCTTGATTCTCACCGGCTATTTAGAGGACAACGTCGCCCGGCGCATGCTTGAAGCAGGGGCAGCCGGGTTCTTGAGCAAGGGCACCAACGCCACTGAAATGGTGAACGCCATTCGTGACGTCTTTCATGGTCGGCGCTATATCAGCCAAGAGATTGCCCAGCGTCTGGCCATGTTACACTTCCACACCGAAGAGAGCCCATTCGCCCACCTGTCGCACCGCGAACTGCAAATAGCGCTGATGATTGTTAACTGCCAGAGGGTTCAGGACATTTCAGACCGCCTGCACGTGAGCCCCAAAACAGTCAACACCTATCGCTACCGGCTGTTTGAAAAGCTTCAAGTGGCAACCGACGTGGAACTGACCCACCTTGCGTTACGCCACAATTTGGTCGAGGGGTTTGATCAAGCAGAAGGTTGATCTCTCGTTGACCACCGGACGGCGATAAAGGCAGCACCGCTTGACTATGACCTTTGATGCAAAACAGTTTTTAAGCACGGTGAGCACGTCCCCCGGCGTTTACCGGATGCTCGATATAGAGGGGAACACCCTTTATGTCGGCAAGGCGAAGCGCCTGAAAGCGCGCTTGGCCAGCTATTTCCGCGGCCAACTCAACGCCAAAACACAAGCTATGGTTGGGCGTATTGCGGATGTCCAGATCACCGTCACGCGTAGCGAAACGGAAGCCCTACTGCTCGAACAAACGCTGATCAAGGAACTGCGGCCTCCTTACAACATACTGCTGCGCGACGATAAGTCGTATCCTTTTGTGTTTGTCAGTGACCGCCACCCCTACCCGGCGCTTGAATATAAGCGGGTGCGCCAACGGCGAGGCGATGGACGCTATCTCGGACCCTACCCCAGCAGCGGCGCCGTCCGTGAAAGCCTTGCTCTGATGCAAAAGATCTTTCGTATCCGCAACTGCGAAGACAGCGTTTTCGCGCACCGCTCGCGCCCGTGCTTGCAGTATCAGATCCAACGCTGCAGCGCCCCCTGCGTGGACTATATCTCTGCCGAAGATTACCAACGCGACGTTGAACACGCAGTGATGTGCCTGGAAGGCAAAAGCGAACATGTCACCCAGGAGTTGACCGCATCAATGGAGGCGGCAAGCCAGACACTGGATTTTGAAGAAGCCGCGCGCTTTCGCGACCAAATACAGCAGTTACGCCAGCTCCAGCAGCGTCAGTTTGTCGATACCGAAAGCGGCGATGCCGATATTTTCGCTCTGGCCCAGCGCCCGGGCGCACTAGGTATCTCGGTGCTGAGTGTGCGCGATGGTCGTTTGCTTGGCGCCCGCCACCATATGCCCAAAAACGATCTCGACTTGTCCCCGGAACTGCTTCTGACTGAGGTGGTCAGCCAGTACTATCTGGGCCAGCCGCATAATATTCCAAGCGAAGTGATCACCAGTCATCCGCTTGAAGATGCTCAGTTATTGTCAGATGCCTTCTCTCAGCACGCTGGAAAGCGCATTCGGGTTACCAGTCAGGTACGCGGCCACCGCGCCCAATGGCAACACCTGGCCATGACCAACGCCGAGCAGCAACTGGCCTCCCAGCTTGCCAACCAGAGCCAACTGAGCGAACGCTTCAGCGCCCTGCAACAGGTACTTGGGCTTGAGCA
Source organism: Halomonas sp. (assembly GCA_020201095.1). Classification (GTDB taxonomy): domain Bacteria; phylum Pseudomonadota; class Gammaproteobacteria; order Pseudomonadales; family Halomonadaceae; genus Vreelandella. Next base: position 13,936 of record JAIVHM010000154.1, read on the forward strand.
AACGCCCCAACGGTTAGAATGCTTCGACATCAGCCACAGCCACGGCGAGGCCACCGTGGCCTCGTGCGTGGTGTTTGATCAGCAAGGGCCCCGCAAGGGTGATTATCGCCATTTTCGCATTGAAGGAGTGGCGGCGGGTGATGACTATGCGGCCATGCAACAGGCGTTAACACGGCGGCTCAAACGGATTAAAAATGGCGAAGCCGTCGCGCCGGATATTTTAATTGTCGACGGTGGCAAGGGGCAGTTGAACATGGCGCGCGACGTGTTAAGTACGCTGGAGATCAACACCATCACCCTGCTGGGCGTGGCGAAAGGCACCAC
>JAIVHM010000155.1:0-14355 GCA_020201095.1 Halomonas sp.
CGACTGGGGCGGTAGCCAGCGCTGGGTGAAGACATCGCTGGATGCCGATACGCTGCGTGACGCCTGCCGCAACGCCGGTGGCCACGCCACCTGCTACACCCCCTATGCGCAAGGTGGCGCGCAGAGCCCCTTTACGCCGTTGCCAAGCGTGGTGGAAAAATACCATCGCAACTTGAAAGCGGAACTCGACGCCCAGGGCATTTTTAACCCGGGACGTCTCTATGCGGCGTTTTAATCAGGAGAGCTGACATGCAAACGCAGTTTACCGATGCCGACCTTGAAAAGCCGCACATCCAGGAAGCCGAGCGCGTGCTGCGCACCTGTGTGCACTGCGGCTTCTGTAACGCCACCTGTCCCACCTATCAGTTGCTGGGCGATGAGCGCGACGGCCCCCGCGGGCGTATCTATTTAATGAAGGAGCTACTCGAGAGTCGTGACGACGACGATCAGGTCACCGAAGAAACCCGCCTTCACCTGGACCGCTGCCTGACTTGCCTTAACTGTGAGACCACCTGCCCGTCAGGCGTGGAGTATCACAAGCTGCTCAATATTGGCCGGGCCGAAATCGAGCGCCGCGTACCTCGCCCCGCCGCGGAACGCGCGCAGCGCTATGCACTACGCAAAATGCTGGTCAACCCGCAGCGCTTCAAAGCACTGCTGGCACTGGGCCAGACCTTCAAACCGCTGGTACCCGGTAAACTGCGCAGCAAAATGCCAGGTGCGCCGGTCGACGCCGGTCAGCGGCCCAGCGCCCTGCACAGCCGCCAAGTATTGATGTTGGAAGGCTGCGTGCAGCCGGGGTTATCGCCCAATACCAATGCCGCCACCGCACGAATCCTAGACCGTTTGGGCATTAGCGTAACGCCGGTCTCCGAGGTGGGCTGCTGCGGCGCGATTGACTTCCACCTCAACGCCCAGCAAGACGGCCTTGCCCGCGTGAGGGCCAATATCGATGCCTGGTGGCCGCATATCGAGCAAGGCGCCGAAGCCATCGTGCAAACGGCCAGCGGCTGCGGTGCCTTCGTCAAGGAGTACGGGGAAATGCTCAAGGACGACCCTGACTATGCACAAAAAGCCGAAAGGATTAGCGCACTGGCCAAAGACATTGTGGAAGTATTGCGCGACGAACCGCTTGAGTCATTGGATGTGCAGGCAAGCCAGCGACTGGCGTTTCACTGCCCTTGCACGCTGCAGCATGCCCAGAAGCTCAACGGCGCCGTCGAAGGCGTGCTGACCAAGCTTGGCTTTGCACTGACCCCGGTGCAGGATGCCCACCTATGCTGTGGCTCGGCGGGCACCTACTCGATCACCCAGCCTGAGTTGGCAACCCAGCTGCGCGACAATAAACTTAACGCGCTGGAAGCGGGCAATCCGGAAATGATTGTCACCGCCAACATCGGCTGCCAAACCCACTTGGCCGGTGCCAACCGTACCCCGGTTCGCCACTGGGTGGAAATCGTCGACGCTGCGCTACACTAACCCCGATACATCAGCCCGCGCCAGACGAATGGCCCGGGCATTTTTTTAACTGCCAACCTACCAAAGGACAACCTGATGCAAACCAAAGCAATCTTATCCCAAGCGGACGTTACTGGCGTACTGGATGCCGCCCAAAAAGAAGCCGACAGCAACGGCTGGGCAGTGACCATTGCCGTCGCCGACGATGGCGGTCACCTACTTGCTTTACGCCGCCTGGACGGAGCGCCGCCGTTTAGCGCCGACGTTGCCACTCAGAAAGCGCGCAGCGCGGCCGTTGGTCGTAAAGAGACCCAGGTCTTTGAAGAGATGATCAACGGCGGCCGTACCGCCTTTGTGTCCGCACCGCTACAGGGGCTGCTCTCGGGCGGCGTACCGATTATCGTCGACGGCCAGGTAGTCGGCTCGGTAGGTATTTCCGGCGTCAAACCGGACCAGGACGTGCAGGTCGCCAAAGCGGGCGTGGGCGCGATTGCCTGAGCTAGCGACTGTACCAAGCGCATACGAAAAACCCCGGATCAATGATCCGGGGTTTTTTTAAATTCGTTCGGTATAAAAACCGATAGTTTTGGCTATTGAAGATAAAAGCTGCGTAATGGCGGACCGGACGAGACTCGAACTCGCGACCTCCGGCGTGACAGGCCGGCATTCTAACCAACTGAACTACCGGTCCGCTGTATCGCACTGATATCTAGCAGGTCTTGCGTCATCACCATTTGAGTACATCAATTGCTTCAAATGGTGGGTGGTACTGGGTTCGAACCAGTGACCCCCAGCTTGTAAGGCTGGTGCTCTCCCAACTGAGCTAACCACCCAGATTATTGGCATTGCCAATTAAACTTTATTACGTGTTTATCGTGGCGGACCGGACGAGACTCGAACTCGCGACCTCCGGCGTGACAGGCCGGCATTCTAACCAACTGAACTACCGGTCCGCATACGACAAAACATAGAAAACAGGCGGGTTACGCCTCACTGCCGCGATTGAGCGCGCACGAAGGATGCCCCATGAGCAGCTGCCTCGTCAATCAAAATTGTCTGATCAAGCCCTGATGCCCGGCGAGGTTTGAAGTCGTGATCGCCATCGGTCAACCAGGTCACGCGGGCAGTATTCGGTAGCGCATACCCCGCCACTTCATCACGACTCCCCAGCGGGTCGCGCTCTCCCTGGAGTATCAGCGCCGGGACCGGCACCTTCGACCAGTGCGCCAGGCGAAGTTTGTCGGGCTTTTTGGGGGGATGAAAGGGATAACCAGCGATCACCAGCCCGGGACAAAGCTGCTCGCTTGCCAGCATGCTCGCCGCCCGGCCACCCATCGATTTACCCCCGAGCCACAGTGGCTTGACCGTTAATGGCGCCAGACACGCATACCAACGCGCCAGTTCAGCAACACTACGGTCAATGGCAGGCGGCGGACGGCGTTTGCCCGTTGCCTGCATTTGCTGCATGTAGCCCAGATCAAAGGTAATCACCTGCAGACCCTTACGCGCGAGCGCACTGGCAAACTGCTGCATAAAGGCTGAGCGATGCCCGGCACCGGCTCCATGAGCGAGCAGCAGGCAGCCGAGGTTTGCCTGGCCATAGAGCCTGAGCGGCCCCAGTCCCTCCTGCCAAAAACAGCCTTCGGTCTGCTTGGCGACTACTTCAGCCAGCGCCTGCTGGCTGACGACTTTTTCCTCTGGCCATTGCGCGTTCAACTCCCCCACCTCCTTGATATGTAGTCAGTTTGATTGACGCATCCTTAAGCAACCCCCAAATATTGTTTAGCGGTTGTTATTCATGGGTGCCAGCTTCCATAATGAAAGTACGCCTTCTCAGTTGGAGACTCTTATGCTGGAAGCCCCGCATCGGCGGCGCGCCGTCCTGCAAGAAGCACGCTGCCAAACCTGCAGCTTAAGTTCGCTGTGCCTGCCGTTGGCCCTGGAGCTTGAGGATATCGATCAATTTGACGCGATCATCCGGCGACGCGCGCCATTCAAGAAAGGCGAACATTTATTCCATCAGGGGGATGCCTTCAACAGCGTCTATGCGGTGCGCTCTGGCAGCCTCAAGCAGGTCACCAGTGAAGGCGGTGGGCATGACCAACTGACCAACTTTTACCTGCCCAGTGAGCTGGTGGGGCTCGATGCTATCGATGAGCCGCACTACCCAGGTAGCGTGATCGCCTTGGAAACCACCACCGTGTGTGAGATTCCCTTTGACCGCCTCGACCAATTGTCTGAAAAGCTGCCCGAGTTACGCGGCCAGATATACCGCAGCATGAGCAAAGAGCTGCGCAATGACCGGCGCATGATGCGCCTGCTATCGGGCAAGACCGCCGATCAGCGCTTGGCGACCTTCCTGGTCACGCTTTCCGATCGTTTCCGTCGCCGTGGCTACTCGCCCTATAGCTTCCGCCTTTCCATGCCTAGGGCCGACATCGGCAACTATCTGGGCCTTGCCGTCGAGACCGTCAGCCGGATTGTCAGCCGCTTCCAGTCGCAGGACGTGGTCGCCGTTTCCGGTCGTGAAGTGCATATTCTCGACATGGCGAAACTGCAACGGCTCGCCGAAGAAGCGTCCGCCTAACCAACGTTGAGCGCCTGAATACGGCCCGCCCTCAATTCCACCTGTTTGGCTTCAAGCCCGGCAAAGTCGAACAGGTCACGGTCAGCCAGTTGAGAAGGCGCGACATTGGTGACGGCTTTGAACATGCTTTCCAGGCGGCCAGGGTGTTTCGTGTTCCAATCGGCCAGCATCTCTTTGACCACCTGGCGCTGCATGTTGGGCTGGGAGCCGCACAGGTTGCAGGGGATAATGGGGAACGCCATCAGGCGCGCGTACTCGGCGATATCGGCTTCTTTGCAGTACGCCAGCGGCCGGATGACGATATTTTTGCCATCGTCGGAGAGCAGCTTGGGCGGCATTGACTTCAAACTGCCCCCGAAAAACATATTCAAAAACAGCGTTTCAAGAATATCTTCCCGGTGATGCCCCAAGGCGATCTTGGTCGCACCGATTTCCTCGGCAAAGCCATAAAGCGACCCACGCCGCAGGCGCGAACACAGCGCGCAGGTGGTTTTACCTTCGGGGGTTTTCTCCTTCACCACCGAGTAGGTATCGCGCTCCAGAATGTGGTAATCCACCCCGCGTTGCTCAAGATAGGTCGGCAGCACATGTTCGGGAAACCCCGGCTGCTTCTGGTCCATGTTGACGGCTATCAGCGAGAAATTGACCGGCGCGTTGCGCTGCAGGCTCAGCAGCATCTCAAGCATGGTATAGCTATCCTTGCCACCGCTCAGGCAGACCATGACGCGGTCGCCTTCGTCGATCATGCGATAGTCGATAATCGCATTGCCCGCTTCGCGGCGAAGCCGCTTTTGCAGCTTATTGAACTCGCGTTTTTGTTTGGCATCGTGGGACTCCGAAGCGTCAGTCGCTTCGGTTAAGCCGGGCGCCGCGTCGGCGGTTGCCAACGCTGGGTCAAGATGAACAGGATGATGTTGCATGGTTATAGCACTGCCGATGGTAAGAGAAGCAGCCGTCATTCTAGCAACTCCCAGCGCAATGACCCAATCGCAGGCCGCTATGAAACAGTATCCACCTCGTTACGCTGCAGACGAAGGTACAAAAGCGCGCTCGCTGTGGCGTCTTCCAGCGCCCGCTGGGGGGGCTGGCCAGGCACTTGCCAGCAGTCAAGCGCACGCGCTAGCTCGACCTCCTGCTCCGCCTGGGGATGTAGACGACGTAAATTGCGCTGGTGCAGCTTGGTAACATCCACCCGGGCATTGGGCAGGCCAAAACCCAAATGATGACGGAGCGCCTGTTCCAGCGGGGCGAGACGCTGATCGAGCTGCCAACCGAGGATGGGGCGATTGCCAATAAACTCAACCAGCGAGCGCAGACTTTCAACGTTCAGAGGTTTGGTCGCCTCAACGCTATACAGCATTTGATGACGACGCTCAGCGGCATCGCTCCCCCGTGCGCCTTCGCTTAGCGCTGCCACCCAGGCACGGCTGGTCAGTATCTGGTGCTGGCGCAGCGTCACCGCTGCGACGCTCATGACGCCATGGTGAGCAAAGCAGGCCAATGCCACCAGTTCATTGCCCAGGTAGGGCTGGAAGAGCCACGCGTAGGGAGACGCTGAATAGCGGCGGCGCTCGCTTCCTCTGCGCAGCATGCCGCCAAGCCACCCGAAAGGGGCGTCCAGATAGAGTCGACTGATCACGAATACTCCAAGTGGTAACGATGCGAGAGACGCTGCTTGAAATCCTTAACGATATGCAGCGCTTCGCGCAGTAAATCGCGCTCCAACGACGATAAATCCTGCACCACGACACGGTTAGAGCGCTCCTGCTGGTCAACGGAGGCGTCGTTGGCAATATCTTCGAGTTGCCGTTTGAGCCGCAGCTCGGTAAATAGCGCCAGGGCTTCGCCAAGATCGTCGGCAAAACGACGGTTGAGCCGCCCGTCCTCGGCCAACGCATCCAAGCGGTCAAATGTCGAGGTGGCATTAATACGCCGCTCGAGCGCCATGGTGCGAACACCGTGAACGATGGGGAAAATACCGCCTTTCTTGATATCGATACCGTGTTGGGGCTTCTTTAATGAACCAAACAGCGTCAGCGGTGTGGAAAAGCGCAGTGCGGTGCGGGCGAAGTAAGACAGCAGCAACTCGTCCCGCGAGCAACGCTCGAAAAGTTCTTCGCGCACGCTTTCCAGTAGGCTCGGGTTGCCTGCTACGCCATGCGCGTCGAGCATGATGGCCAGCTTCATCAGGCTGTCGCCGTCCCGCGCGCTCGCCCAGCGCGCTATGCGTCCTTTCCATTCACTTACCGTGGCGACCCATTCCGGGTTCGACACCATAATATTGCCTGGACATGGCGGATAGCCCAGCTCGATCAGGGTCGAGGTAAGCCTCTGCATGTCGCCGCTCACCGCTGGCCAGTCAGCATCATCGGCAAGAATCAGCCCGTTATCCTGATCGGTTTTGAGAATTTGCTCGCCGCGCCCCTCACTGCCCATGACCATCATGCAGCTGCTCTGATAATGCGCCGTATCGATCGTGAACTCCCAGGCTTTGCTGATGATGCGTCCGTTCAGGGCCGCCAACAGATCCATCGCAAAGCGAAGCTTCACGCCCTGGGCCATCAGCGCATTGACCAGCTCGGGCGTGCGGTGGCTGGCAGCGGCCAACGCGGTCAAGTCATTGGCCTGCTCAACCTGGAGGCTGACCACATAACTGCGGCTGGAGAAATAGCTCAGCACATCGGTTAACTCGACCACGCCGACCACCTGCTTATCGCCCACCACGACGACACGCGTCACCTTGTGGCGCGTCATGCTGACCAGCGCTTCAAACAGGTATTGGTCAGGCGTCACCGTGACCAGGGCATATTGGGCAATATCGACAAGCAGCGTGGTCACCGGGCGCTGTGACAGCACAATGGCATTGAGCAGGTCGGTCTTGGTGATCATTCCCGTCTGGTCAGAGGCATCGACCAGCAGGCTGTCGGCATGGCTGTCGCTGAGCGTGCGCACGGCCTTGTCGATATCTGCGTCGGCGAGCAAGAGCAGCGGGGGGCGCATGCATTCGCTGACACGGGCCAGCATAAAGCCCGCCATCGTCACGCCACCTTCGGCGCGCTTTTCGGTTAACAGGCGTGCTTTGTGGGCCAACGACTGGCGAAAGAACTGGCTAAACTCGGGATACTCCTGGCACAGCGTCTTGAATAACGCCTTGGGCATCAGGTAGCACAGGCATTCCTGCTCCGCTTGAAAGCGATAACGGCTTTTACCGTTCAATATGCTGATAGCGCCAAACAGATCGCCTGCCGTGTAGTGCCCGATACGCGACATGGACGACGGCAAGGTAGGGTCCAGCTCAGCGACTTCCCCCTTGTGAATCACATACACATATTCGCCAGCCTGACCTGTCTCGACAATAATATCGTGACGCTCAAAATAGGCGAGATCCATGCCACGACGCACATGTTCCTTGCCCTCATCATCCAGCAGTGAAAACGGTGGCTGGGAAAGGTCTACATCTACCATGGGCATGACCTCGTTAGAATATTGCGGAGTCAGGAAACCTGGCGGCTTCAATTACGTTTCAAAACCACTTTCTTCGACCAATCTATCAACTACTACTTTGGGTTATTGCGCTAATGTCTAACATGCTTTAGTTACTTTAGTAGCATGTCAATGAAACAATAAATGAGCACTATGCGAGTAATTAAAAAAGCAGAATGGCTTTCTTCTGAACATAGCAAACATCGCCGTATATTCCCCACCTAGACCATCGTCCCATAGCACTAAGAAAACCTTGCAACATGGCATTAAAAATCCACAAAAAGGCACATTTTCAACTGATTGGATACTTTTTACTCACCACCAAAGTTTATTGATACCAAAGTCTGGGATTTATTTTTTGCATTTATTGCCCAGTATTGTCAGTGAGTCATGCAGGGTAATCGCACGTCATTGCCACACTCAAAGTCTACCTTAGCCAGGTGACGTGTAAATGAACACCTGATTCATGTCATCACTCTTAGCAAGTGGAACTAAAACGTGCGATTGGCCTGGTGGGTCAACCGCTATTCCGAGTGAACTTTCCAACCTAAAAACACGAGTGGAGAGCAACACAATGGCAGACGACAAATCTAATGCTGCTGAATACTGGAAAGCCAACGTCCGTACTATCATTGGATGCTTGGCGGTCTGGGCATTCGTCTCATACGGCTGCGCTATTCTCTTTCGCCCGCTGCTGGCCTCAATCCCTGTCGGTGGTACCGATCTGGGTTTCTGGTTTGCTCAGCAAGGGTCAATTCTCACCTTTATCGTCTTGATCTTTTTCTATGCCTGGAAAATGAACAAGCTCGATAAAAAATTTGGCCTGGAGGAGTAAACCGGTATGAGCCAATTTGCAATCAACCTGCTCTTCGTAGGTGCCTCCTTTGCCTTGTATATAGGCATCGCGATCTGGGCGCGTGCGGGGTCGACAAAAGACTTCTATGTCGCCGGGGGTGGTGTTCACCCGATCACCAACGGGATGGCAACCGCCGCCGACTGGATGTCAGCGGCATCCTTCATTTCAATGGCGGGTCTGCTGGCCTCTGGTGGCTACGCCAACTCTACCTTCCTGATGGGCTGGACCGGCGGCTACGTCATTCTCGCCATGCTGCTTGCTCCTTACCTGCGTAAGTTCGGCAAGTTCACGGTACCCGACTTCATCGGCGACCGGTTCTACAGCAACACGGCGCGTCTGGTGGCGGTTATCTGTTTGATCGTGGCCTCGGTGACTTACGTTATCGGCCAGATGACCGGTGCGGGCGTAGCGTTCTCTCGTTTCCTGGAAGTTCCCAATACCGCTGGTATCTGGATCGCCGCGGCGATTGTCTTCCTGTATGCCGTTTTCGGCGGCATGAAAGGCATTACCTACACCCAGGTGGCTCAATACGTCGTTCTGATCATTGCCTACACCATCCCGGCGGTGTTTATCGCCATGCAGTTGACCGGCAACCCCATCCCGATGTTTGGTATGTTCAGTACGCATACCGAGTCGGGTCTTCCCCTGCTGGAAAAACTCGATGACGTAGTGAACGCGCTGGGCTTCCAGGACTACACGGCTGATGTCGACAACAAGCTCAATATGGTGCTGTTTACTCTGTCGCTGATGGTTGGTACTGCGGGTCTGCCCCACGTCATCATTCGCTTTTTCACCGTACCCAAAGTCGCTGACGCACGCTGGTCGGCAGGCTGGGCGCTGGTGTTCATTGCGCTACTTTACCTCACCGCGCCGGCGGTTGGCTCCATGGCGCGTTTAAACCTCGCCACAACGGTCTACCCAGAAATGGCGGGGCAAGTAGAAAACTATGATGATGCTGCGGAACAGGCACTTGTCTACGAAGATCGCCCTGGCTGGATCCGCACCTGGGAAGAAACCGGCCTCATTAACTTTGACGACAAGAACAATGATGGTCGCATTCAGGTCTACAACGATAGCAATGAGGAATACGCCGAGACTGCTGAGTCGCGGGGCTGGGAAGGTAATGAGCTGACCGTCAATAACGACATTCTGGTTCTCGCCAACCCCGAAATTGCCAACCTGCCAGGCTGGGTTATTGGCTTGATTGCAGCAGGCGGTATCGCGGCGGCGCTCTCGACAGCAGCCGGTCTACTGCTGGCGATCTCGTCGGCCATCAGTCACGATTTGATCAAAACCATGATCAACCCCAAAATCTCCGAAAAAGGCGAGATGCTGGCAGCGCGAATCTCCATGGGCGGGGCGATATTGCTTGCGACCTATCTGGGGTTCTTTGTGCCAGGCTCTAATATGCTGGCCAACGAGCCTGACCAATGGATTGCCGGTATTTCGCCGCTGTCCTTCGGTGCGGTGGGTGCAATGATCAACTTCACCGTGGCCTTCCTGGTCTGCAAGGTGACCAAAGAACCACCGCAGGAGATTCAGGATCTGGTCGAAAGCGTTCGCTACCCGAAAGGCGCTGGCGTTGCGGTTGACCATTAAGCCATAATTATTCCCTTACCTGCTGACCCAAAGGTCACAGGCTGTAGAATCGACCCGCCATCGGGCTTCCTCCGGGAGGCCCGATGGCATTTTAGAAGGACGTATTATGATTTGGCATCTGATTGCCGCGGTATTTGCAGGCTTGGCAGCGGCGGGGGTTGGCTTATTACTGCGCACGCTGAGCGGTAAGCGACTACCCAAATGGGTTGTCCCCGTTTGCGGGGGACTAGGCATGATCAGCTACCAGATCCATATGGAGTATTCGTGGTTTGAGCACAAGCAGCAGCAGCTTCCCGACACCGCCGAGGTAATCTCAAGCGACACCAACCAACAGGTCTGGCGTCCGTGGACCTTTATCTTCCCGGTCACGACCAAGTTTAGCGTCGTTGACAGCGAGAACATTCAGTTGGGTACCAGCGACGATGAGCGAGTCGCACAGTTTATTCTGTACCAATTCGAACGCCACTACACCGATGTCGTTACCCACCAACCGTATTTGCTCAATTGTGATAGCCGCGAGCTAATGCCCCTTGAGCCGGAAACCCGCGAGCCACAAATCGACCGGATGCGTAAGCTACGCGATACCTCACCACTACTTAACAATGTATGCGATAACGCATAATCATTCCTATCTCACGCCTGACGCCAAATCTTATTTCGCCTAGAATGGTGCGCCTAACGGGTAGATTCCAGTGGCTTGAACGATAGGCATAAGGCGGGAGACAGCTATGTTTCATGGCGGACTGTTGGTCGCGGTATCGCTTTTGTATATCGCGGTGCTATTCGCTATCGCCTGGTACGGCGACCGTCGAGCTCGCATCGTCGGGTCCAGCCGCCGTCGGCCCATCATCTACAGCCTGGCCCTGGCGATTTACTGCACCTCCTGGACCTTTTATGGGGCCGTGGGCCAGGCAGCGACCGCCGGCTGGTCGTTTGCCAGTATTTTCGTGGGACCCGTGCTGACCTTTTTGCTGTTCTGGCCAGTGCTTGCGAAAATGATCCGCGTGGCCAAGCATCAAAACGTCACCTCCATCGCCGACTTTATTGCCTCGCGCTACGGTAAAACCCAGTCGCTCGCGGCTTTCGCAAGCCTTGTGGCGCTGGTCGGCACCCTGCCCTACATTGCACTTCAATTAAAAGCCGTTTCGACGACCTTCAGCGTACTGACCGCCGAAGGCGACATGACTAACACGCCACTGTTCGGTGATACCGCCTTTTATGTTGCCGTGGTAATGGCGATTTTTGCCATTCTGTTCGGGACGCGACACACCGATGCTACCGAGCACCACGAAGGGTTGATCCACGCCGTTGCCTTCGAATCACTCGTCAAACTGCTCGCCTTCGTCGTGCTTGGCGCGTTTGTCACCTGGGGCATGTTCGACGGCCTGGGCGAGCTGATGGGCCACGCTGAGGATCAATTGGAGCTTCAGCGTCAACTGGCCAACCAGGATTTCGGGCAAAGCTTCTGGGCGCAAACCCTGCTGGCGATGCTGGCGATTCTGTGCCTGCCGCGTCAGTTTCACGTCGCCGTGGTTGAGAACACCCATCACGACGATGCGACAAAAGCCCGCTGGCTGTTTCCGCTCTACCTGATCGTCATCGCGTTTTTTGTCGTCCCGCTGGCGGCTGCCGGCTTGATGCTGTTTTCCGACTCATCGGTTGAGCCGGACACCTATGTTCTTGCGCTATCGATGGCATCCGGCCACGAATGGCTCACTCTGCTGACGTTCATCGGCGGCTTTTCAGCCGCTACAGGCATGGTCATCGTCGCGGCCGTCGCTGTGTCGATCATGATCTCCAACGAGATTGTGATTCCGGCGCTGTTCCGGCTGCGCTGGTTTGACACCAAGGCCGGCGATTACGGCCGTCTGGTGTTGCGCGCCAGACGACTGACCATCGTTGCCGTTCTGGCGATGGCCTATGGCTTCTATCAGATGATCGCCGAGTTCACCTCGTTGGCGTCGATTGGCATGCTGTCCTTTGCGGCAGCGGCCCAGTTTGCCCCCGCGCTGATCGGCGGCCTGTACTGGAAACGCGGTAACCGGCTTGGGGTCATTGTCGGCATGAATGCAGGCTTTGCCATTTGGGTCTACAGCTTACTCATGCCTGCAATGATCAGCGCTGATGTGCTGCCTGCAGGATGGCTGGATGGCGGCCCTCTGGGGCTTGCCTGGCTGTCGCCAACGGCGCTGTTTGGTCTGAACCTGGGAGACAGTTTCACCCACGGGGTGATGCTCTCTCTAGGGGTTAACCTGTTCTGCTATATCTTCATCTCCCAGGTTACCTCCCAGCGCGTGGTCGAGCGCATCCAGGCATCGCTTTTTGTCGATAGTGTTGAAACCCGCCAGACGTCCGTCAACCGCCCATGGATGGGTGCCACGACAGTGGGCGATTTGAAGGTGCTCTGTGAGCGCTTTCTGGGCGCCGGCCAGGTAGACCGCGCCTTTGAAGACTACGCACGACGTGCGGGTAAACCGCTGGAACTCTGCCCTGCAAGGCCGTGGGATCGGCATTTCTGATGTCATTTCGATTGTCGATGAAGCCTCACAGGTGCTCGAATTTAATCGCGCGCTGCTGCAGGCCACCATCGAGAACATCAATCAGGGCATCAGCGTTGTCGATCAGAACCTGCGCCTGGTGGTATGGAATCAGCGCTACCTTGAGCTGTTTCGCTTCCCCGACCACCTGATCCGCGTGGGCGCACCAATGGATCGTATCTTTCGCTATAACGCCCACAACGGCGAATACGGCCCGGGCGATCCTGAAGAACACGTCCAACTGCTGCTGGATAATATCCGCGACGGCCAGCCTCACCGCTATGTTCGCTATCGCCAGGATGGCAGCGTGCTCGAAGTCCAGGGCAACCCGATGCCCGGCGGCGGCTTCGTCTATACCTATCAGGATATCAGCCAGCAAAAACGCATTGAAGAAGCGCTGATCCGCTCCGAGAACAATATCCGTATTTACACCGATAATGTTCCTGCCCTGATCGCCTACTTCGATAAAGAGGGTCGCTACCTGTTCACCAACCGCGCCTATGAACAGGCCTTTGGCATCGACCGTAATGCCGTGATCGGCAAGCGCTATGAGGACGTGCTGCCCGAACGTCAAGCTCAGGAGCGGGCGCCCTGGGTAGCCCTGACGTTGGGCGGCGAGCGGGTCAGCTTTGAAGTAGCGATGCGGATGAACGATACCATGCGGTACATGCTGGTGACCTATACACCCCACTTTGGTGATAGCCAGTCGATTCTGGGCTTCTTTGCGCTTTACCAGGATATTACCGAACGCCGTCAGGCAGAAATCGCGCTCAAGGAAACCAACGAAACCCTCGAGGAACGCGTGCGCGAGCGAACCCAGGCACTCTCGGAAGCCAACGCCGCCTTACGCCAGGAAAACCGCGTGCGCGCCGAAGCCGAACAGGCACTGCGCCAGGCCAAGCAGTTAGCCGAGGATGCCAACGCCTCCAAAACGCGCTTTTTAGCCGCAGCAAGCCACGACCTGCTGCAGCCGTTAAATGCCGCCCGCCTGTTTACCTCGGCGTTGATGCAAAATGTCACCGTACCGGATACCCAGCGCACCATTGGCCATATCGATAATTCGCTGCAAGCCGCTGAGGAGCTCCTCAGCACACTGCTGGATATTTCGAAATTGGACGCCGGGGCTCTGACACCGCGGCGCAGTCACTTTGCGCTGGCCGATATCTTCCGCCCACTGCGCGCTGAATTTGAAGTGATGGCCGATGAGCGCGGGCTGGACCTGGACGTGGTGCCTACCCAACAGTGGGTCGACTCAGATCCGCAGATGCTGCGCCGTATTGTGCAAAACTTCCTTTCCAACGCGATTCGCTATACGCAGGAAGGACGCGTCATGCTCGGCTGTCGCCGTCAGGGCGAGCGGCTGGTGATTGAGGTATGGGATAGCGGCCCCGGGATTCCCGACTCCAAGCTCAGCGAGATTTTTCAGGAGTTCCGTCGCCTCGACCAGGTATCTCGGCACAAAGAGAGCGAAAAAGGCCTCGGGCTTGGGCTTTCCATTGCCGATCGTATGAGCCGTGTGCTCGATCATCCGATCAAGGTTCGCTCTTGGGAGGGCACCGGCACCGTCTTCTCGGTCAGCGTGCCGCGCGTTGAAGCCCGCGAAACTCGCGCCGACGACCAAGACCGGGGGCCGCGCCGCACGGGTAACAAACTGGCGGGAACCCGCATCGTGTGTATCGACAACGAAACGCTGATTCTCGAGGGCATGACCGCCATGCTCAGCGGTTGGGGCTGCGAGGTCTTCACCGCCACCAGTATCGGCGGTGCCAAGTCGATCCTGCGCAACATGGACGGTGACCCCGACGCTATCCTGGCTGATTATCACCTGGATAACG
>JAIVHM010000155.1:14491-44473 GCA_020201095.1 Halomonas sp.
AGCTTGGTTGTAATATCTTAAACAACGACGCCGCGCTTGTTACACAACAAGCGCGGCGTCGAAAAAGACAACCGGAGAAGGGTTACTCCAACAGCGTCGCTATGACTCGACTTTAGGCGGCTCGACTTCCAGCTTCTGCGCGGCAATCACCGCTTGCGTACGCGAGTGTACGCCAAGCTTACGCAAGATGGCCGTCACATGCGCCTTGATGGTCGCTTCCGACACGTTGAGCTCGTAGGCAATCTGCTTATTCAGCAAGCCTTCAGTGAGCATATTCAGCACCCGGAACTGCTGTGGCGTCAGCGACGCAATCGCTTCTGCAAAGCGCGATTCTTCCTCGCTGGTTTCTTCCAGAACGCCCGCCAATGCCTCGGGCAGCCAGACCTCACCCTGCAATATCTCACCTACCGCTTCGGCGATCAGCTGCAGCGACGACGATTTAGGGATGAACCCCGACGCGCCATAGTCAATGGCACGGCGCACCACGTACGGCTCGTCACTGCCCGAGACCACTGCCACCGGGATGTCAGGCATTTGCCCACGCAGCTGGATTAGCCCCGAAAAACCATGGGCGCCAGGCATGTGCAAATCCAGCAGAATCAGGTCAGCATCCGGGTGTCGGTTAACCACCTCCGTTGTCGCCTCCATGGTATCGGCTTCCACGATTTCTGCCTGCGGGGCCAGTTGGCGCAACGCCTGGGTGAGTGCTGCACGAAACAGCGGGTGGTCGTCTGCGACGATAAACTTGTGGGCTACTGCCATGGATATTCCTCCGGTTCCTCAAGCAGCGGGGTTTGCTGCTGCCGCGACGCTGGGCTCATACGGTTAAGGCATGGTACCCCATGGGCTTCGTCATGCCCAAGCGTCATATTCACAATTTGTAATGGATTCTTCATCGTGATTAACAAAGAAGTGCCGGCACGTTGGCCGGCACTCATAGTCATAGCCCATAAAAAGCGGGCCAAAACTCAACCTGTCTTTTATCACCTGCCCCGCCATAAGAACAACGGTGCAGTGAACAGGTTATTGATTAATGCGATGCTCGATCAATTCATCCACTACCGAAGGATCGGCCAGGGTGCTGGTATCTCCCAGTCCGTCGCATTCATTGGCGGCAATCTTGCGCAGGATACGGCGCATGATCTTGCCAGAGCGGGTTTTGGGAAGGCCCGGTGCCCACTGAATGACGTCTGGTGAGGCAATAGGACCAATATCCTTGCGCACCCACTGGGTCAGTTCCTTCTTCAACTCATCCGTTGGGTCAATCTCATCGTTCAAGGTCACGTAAATATAGATACCCTGACCTTTGATATCATGAGGGAAACCCACCACAGCGGCTTCGGCAACGGCGGAGTGAGCCACCAGCGACGATTCGATCTCGGCGGTCCCCATACGGTGGCCCGAGACGTTCAGCACGTCATCAACCCGGCCGGTGATCCAGTAGTAGCCGTCTTCGTCACGGCGACAGCCATCACCTGTAAAGTACATGTGGTCGTACGTGGAGAAGTAGGTCTGGACGAAGCGGTCGTGGTCGCCCCAGATTGACCGCGCCTGACCAGGCCACGCATCCAAAATGACCAGATTGCCTTCGGTGGCGCCTTCGAGCAAATTACCCTCGTTATCCACCAGCGCGGGCTGAACGCCAAAGAACGGCTTGGTTGCCGACCCTGGCTTGAGCGGGATGGCGCCAGGCAGTGGCGAGATCATGATGCCGCCGGTCTCGGTTTGCCACCAGGTATCCACGATCGGGCATTGCTCATTACCAATCACACGGTAGAACCACTCCCAGGCTTCAGGGTTGATGGGCTCGCCGACCGAACCGAGCAGGCGCAGCGAGTCACGCTTGCTTGATTCCATGACATTGTCGCCATGGGCCATCAAAGCACGAACGGCGGTCGGTGCGGTGTACAGAATATTGACGTTGTGCTTGTCGACGATCTCACCCATACGGCCATGCGTTGGATAGCTCGGTACGCCTTCAAACATCAGCGTTGTAGCGCCGTTGGCCAGCGGGCCGTAGACGATATAGCTGTGACCGGTGACCCAGCCCACATCCGCGGTGCACCAGTAGACTTCGCCATCCTGGTAATCAAACACGTACTGATGAGTCATCGCCGCGAAGGTCAGATACCCGCCAGTCGTGTGCTTGAGCCCTTTGGGAGCGCCGGTTGAACCCGAGGTATAAAGAATGAACAGCGGGTCTTCAGCGCCCATCTCTTCAGGCTTGCATTCACTGGACTGCTTGTCGACCAGATCGCCGAACCACAGGTCGCGACCTTCTTTCCATTCGATTTCGCCGCCGGTGCGTTTGACCACCAGCACATTTTGGCAGACATCGGTGCCTTCCCGGGTCAGGGCAGCATCGACGTTGTCTTTCAGTGGCACCTGCTTACCACCGCGCACCGACTCATCGGCGGTAATCACCAGCTTAGAGTCCGACCCAATGATCCGTTGGGCCACGGCATCGGGTGAGAAACCGCCAAACACAACCGAGTGCACCGCACCGATACGCGCACAGGCCAACATGGCCATCGCAGCTTCGGGAATCATCGGCATGTACAAGGTGACCGTATCGCCTCTACCGACCCCCAGTTCTTTCAGGCCGTTCGCCAACTGGTTGGTGCGCTCGTAAAGCTCACGATAGCTAATGTGCTTGGTCTCGCTGGGATCGTCGCCCTCCCAGATAATCGCGGTCTGATCGCCACGCTTTTCAAGGTGCCGATCCAGACAGTTGGCGGCGACATTGAGCTGGCCGTCTTCAAACCAGCGAATATCGACATTGTCACGCGCGAAGGAAGTGTTCTTAATTTTGGTCGGCGCCTTGATCCAGTCAAGACGCTTGGCCTGCTCAGCCCAAAAGCCTTCCGGATCGTCTACCGACTGCTGGTACATAGCCTGGTAGGTGGCTTCGTCAGCCCACGCGTTGGCGGCGATATCCTCGCGCACCGGATAGACGTTCTGCTGTTCGCTCATGAAATTGCCTCTGTCCGTGGAAATGCACTCTCTAAAGGAATGTAGCCGATATTATTCTTAACGTTACCGGCACCACATAATGTCACCCTAGCATAAACCTCTCGGCCCAGCCTTCCCTTTAGACATTGGTATTAACATTTTTAACAATAATTACAATAACTTATACCAAATAATCAGCACCCTATTGAGCACAGTAGACCAAGGTCTCAGCACAATGACGACACCGGTAGCGACGACCTTTTACGACCAAAGCATGACGCCGTGGCGTTAACTGATGGTCTTGGCAACCACAGCGGTAGCGATAAGGGGCTGGCTGTGCACGCGCCACGCTAAAGCGATGCGTTACCTTCGGCGGCAACCCGAACAGGTCACGCATCACGGTTTTCCATTCGCGGCCGTGGGGCCGTAAACGCGTGCCATCGGCGAGATGAAACACCAGCCAGTGGGCCATTTCATGGGGGATAACCTCGTCGAAAAACGCGCAGCGGTTCTCATCCAGCAGCACCGGATTGAACCTTAGTCCGCCACGGCCGAGGTGTGCCTGACCGGCGGAGGCACCGCGCAGGTCAAACCACACGCCGGGACGAGGTAGCTCGGGGTACACCTCGCGGCAACGCTGCCAGGCGTGCTCGACACGCTCGCGGGCAGCCTGGTGCAACGCATCCGTCGTCAGGGCCGAAAGCGTTTCATCAGGCCAAGGGGGGAGTGGCGTGGTCGTCATTAGTGATAAACTAGCCGTCATTGTGTCATTTTGACCGTTTGTTTCCGCTGCTCATTGATGAGGCTCCTTATGCCAGCGCGTCCCCATCCGCCCGAAGAGGCGATTTCACCGCAGCCGCTGCTTGACGATGATCAACTCGATAGACTCGACGACTTTTTGGCGTCAGATCAGGTCAATGAAGATGCTCTGGATCTAATTTCAGCGCACGGATTTCTTGTTGCGCTAGCCGTCGGCCCCAGCGAAGTACCGCCGACCCAGTGGATCGCCGAGCTGTTCCATGGTGAGCCGCGTTACGCCAACGAGGCACAGCGCGACGATATCATTCACCTGCTCACGCTGCTGCGCGATAACGCCATGGCCGTTCTTGAGCAAGGCGGCTTGCCTGAACTGCCTTTTGAGCTGACCCTTGGCGGCATACCCGCCGAAGAGACGCCCATCGGTGATTGGTGCGCCGGGTTCATGGAAGGCGTGTTCTGCGATGAGAGCGCCTGGTTCCAGGATGACGAAGAAACCGCGGCCACCCTGCTACTGCCTTTCATGCTGCTGTCGGGACTGTTTGATGACGAACCCGATATGGCTGAGATGGCCGGCGACCTTGAACGCCAGGAAGCCCTGGTCACCCAATTGCCGGAGCTGGTGCTCGACCTATATCTACACTACCGCGTGCCACCGGAAACACCCAAGCCCAAGCCGCGCCGCAAAACACCCGCCAAGGGCAAACAGCGTCGGTAGATTACTTGAGCCGCGACACTATCGCATCAACCACCCCGTACACCCATTCTTTGGCGCGCTGCTTCCAGGGCCGCGCCGCCCATTTCGCGGCGTCGACTTCATCGCTCGAGGCGAAGTGGCGCTCGAAAAGCGCGCGTACTTGCTGAGCCAGGTCCGGGTCCTCCACTTCCTGGTTCGCTTCAAGATTCCAGTGCAAATTCCAATGATCGAAATTGCACGACCCGATACTGACCCACTCGTCGGCCAGCACAAATTTTGCGTGGATAAACGTCGGCTGAAACTCATAGATACGCACCCCGGCCTTGAGCATCCCCTGATAAAAACGCTGCCCAGCATAGCGCACGCCAGGATGGTCATGTTTGGCCCCCGGCAGTAACAGCCGTACATCGACACCGCGTCTGGCGGCGCGCACCAGCCGTCGGCGCAAGCGAAACGTGGGCACGAAATAGGGCGTACACAGCCACAGCTGTTGCTTCGCCTGCCCTACCCGTTGATGCAGCGAATAACGAATGGCCTGGTAGCGATAGCCCTTCGCCGGCATCACTCGCCCACGCACGCCATCGGCAAAACAGGGGGGCGTGCGCTGAACAGGCAACGGCTGACTGCGCGCCTGCGACTTATCAGGGCGCGTCAGACGCGACCGCCACAACTGTCGGAACAAGCCTTCCCAATCAGCCACCACCCTGCCTTCAACCTGCACCGCAATTTCGTACCAGGCATCGAGAAACTCGTCGACCGCGCCAAAACCGCCGGTAAACGCCCGCTCTCCATCGACCAACACGATCTTGCGATGGTCGCGGCTCAAGTTACGCGCCAGAGAGTGAAAGCCCAGCGGGTTAAAAAAGCGCAGCTGGACACCCGCGTTGATCAAGCGACGCCGATCCTGGCCCGACAAACCCATCGAGCCAAACCCGTCCAGCAGCAGACACACCGTTACCCCGCGCTTGACCGCGTCGACCAGCGCCTCACTGACGCGATCCGCCAACCTGCCTGACTCCATCAAATAGAGCTCTACCAGCACATAATGCTGAGCATGATGGATGGCATCGAGCATCGCGGGTAGAAACCGAGACGCCTCAGGAAGCAGAGTAAAGCGATTGCCTTCACGCCAGATCGGCGACATTCCCCCTCCTTGGTGAGCGTTAGCGCGTCAGGGCGCGATGGACATACATATCGTAGCGACTGGTTTTGCCTTCCAGCGTGTGCTGGGGGGCGGGCCCGGCAATCGGCGGCGCCTTCCGCGGTCGTTTGACCACTACACGGTGGGTGGCCACCTCCAGCGCGGCTTCCAGCAGGCGAGGTGCATCGTCATCGTCGCCCGCCAGCTCGCGAAACAAGCGCATCTCTTTTTTAACCAACGCCGATTTTTCGCGATGGGGAAACATGGGGTCAAGATGGACCACCTGGGGATCAAAGGCCGCGTCAGCTACCACCGCGGCCAATGCCTCAGCGGCATCTCCCTGGCGCAAGGTCATACGTGCGGCAATGGGCGCGGTGTCGGCGGTGTTTGCTGCACGCGCCAAGCCATCGGCAAGCAGGGCGGCAATTGCCGGAACGCGCTCGATCATCAATACCGATGCGCCCAGGCTTGCCAGAACAAACGCATCGCGGCCCAGACCAGCCGTCGCATCGACCACGTGGGGGTTTAACCCCTTGTTCAGACCGCAGGCCTTGGCTACCAACTGACCGCGCCCGCCGCCAAATTGACGCCGATGGGCGGCCCGACCCGCCACGAAGTCGACGCTGAGCGGTTTGCCAAACTGCCGCTCATCGCCGGTTAATACCAGTTGCCCATCGCGGTAGGCAAGCGTTAACCCAGCGGGCAGCATCATGCAGGCTTTTTCCACGCCACTTGGTTGCGCAGATAAACCGGCTGCACGGCGTGAGCTGGCTGCCCTAACCCGGCGGCGAAGTCTCGGGCGGCCAGCCAGGCCATTTCTTCAGCACGCGGCTCCAGATCGGTCAGGTGGTGCGTCATTGCCGCCTGAAACGGCGTGTTGAACTGCTCCCAGAGCGTAAAGCCTGTGCCGACGCCAACCCAGTCGGTTTCCTCGTCCGGCAGTTGCACCGCCTCAGGTGCCAGTACCGCCTCGTCACTTTGAAGGCGCACGCTGTCATTCAAACAGTGCCACGTCGCCACATAGACTTCCCCCATGCGGGCATCCAGCGCGGTCACGACATGGCGCAAGTGATAGCGGCGATGCGCCTGAAGCGCCAGCGCTTCAAGCGTGGAGATGCCCAACAACGGTCGATCCAGCCCAAACGCCATGCCCTGGGCCGCTCCGGCGGCAATGCGCAGCCCAGTAAACGCGCCGGGACCGCGACCATAGGCAATCGCATCCAACTGGCTTGAGGTGATCTGGGCGTCGGCCAGCACTTCATCGACCATCGGCAATAGCCGCCGGGTATGCGCACGCGGTGTCATCTCAAAGCGCGCAACGCACTCGCTGTGGTCGGCGTCCTGACGCAGCAAGGCAGCGGAGCAGGCGCTTGAGGACGCATCGAGGGCGAGAAGATATAGCGACATACAATTCAGCACTCGTGGGAAGTAGACAGGCAGTATACCTTTGCCTTGCCCCTACGACGATGGCCCGCGCACGGCGGGCCATCACGGATTGGCTTTGGTTGCCTGAAGAGGCTTAATTCAGTGCTTTGGTTACCTGACGGGTAATGTCATCCACGCTTCCAACCCCTTCAACGCGGTGGCATTGCGGCGCTGCCTCGGGATCTTGCTGAGCCCACTGCTGGTAATAGTTGACCAGCGGTGCCGTTTGCTCATGGTAGACCGCCAGCCGATTACGCACGGTAGACTCTTGATCGTCCTCGCGCTGGATCAGCGCCTCGCCCGTCACATCATCCTTGCCCGGTTCCTTGGGCGGATTGTGCTCGACATGATAGACCCGACCCGATTCAGGGTGCACGCGCCGACCCGCCATACGAGTGACGATTTCTTCATCGGGCACGGCAATTTCGAGCACGTGGTCAAGCTTGACGCCGCCGTCCTTCATGGCGTCAGCCTGAGGAATGGTGCGCGGGAAGCCGTCGAACAGAAAGCCATTTTCACAGTCGGGCTGGCTGATACGCTCTTTGACCAGATCGATAATAATATCGTCAGACACCAGGCCGCCGCTATTCATGATCTCTTTAACTTTGAGGCCCAGCTCGCTGCCTTCCTTGATCGCCGTGCGTAACATATCGCCGGTGGAAATCTGGGGAATGTTGTAACGCTCGCAGATAAACTGAGCTTGAGTCCCCTTCCCCGCGCCGGGGGCACCCAACAGGATTAAACGCATGGCACTGCTCCTTGAAGAATAGAAATGCAATAAATCAATCTGCCGACAATAACCGTGCCTTTCAGGCGACACAACTACCCAAAAGCCTGAAAGCCCGGTTGTGAAGGCATTTTTTCAAATAAAATCAGCCAAGTGACGCCCAACCTGTACTTTGGTCGTCCTTATGCTCAAAACCCGGCGGCCCAAACACAAGCGGCGCCCTCTCGGACGCCGCTCACAAGACTTCTATCGCTACTTACAGCAGTAGACGGCGAATATCCGTCAGGACATCTGCCAAGAACGCGGTGAAGCGTGCTGCATCGGCACCGTTAATCGCGCGGTGGTCGTAGGACAGCGACAGCGGCATCATCAGCCGCGGCTGGAAAGTACTGCCATCCCAAACAGGTTTCATCTGTGCCTTGGAAACGCCGAGAATGGCCACTTCGGGCGCATTGACGATTGGCGTAAACGCAGTACCACCAATCGAACCCAAGCTCGAAATGGTGAAGCAGCCGCCGGTCATTTCGTCACGCTTAAGCTTCTTGGACTGTGCTTTCTTACCAAGCTCCGCCATTTCCTTGGCAATCTCGATCAAGGATTTCTGGTCGGCGTTACGCACCACCGGCACCATCAAGCCTTCTGGCGTGTCCACCGCAACCCCGATATGCACGTAGTTCTTCCATACCAGCGTTTCGCCATCGCCTTTCAGGCTGACGTTGAACTGTGGGAACTTGCGCAGCGCAAAAGCACAGGCCCCTTCATCGACTTGCGGAAGTTTTCCAGCTCGGTGATATCCGCTTCGTCGAACTGGGTGACATGGGGCACATTAAGCCAGCTGCGATGCAGATTGGTCGCGCCCATCTTGAGCAGACGTCCCATCGGCTTCTCTTCGACCTCGCCAAACTGGCTGAAGTCGACTTCCGGCACTGGGGGAATACCGGCGCCACCCGTAGCCGCGGGCGCTGCACTCGCCTGCGCTTTGCCCTGATTGGCAATCGCCTGTTTCACATAGGCTTGAACGTCTTCTTTCAGCACGCGGTCTTTCGGGCCACTGGGCTTGACCAGACCGAGGTCGACACCCATCTCACGCGCCAGCATACGCACAGCAGGGCCAGCATGAACCAGCTTGCCGTCACGCGGTTTGTGCGATGCCATCTGCGCTTCGGGGCTAGGGGTACCAGCAGGCGACGCTGCAGGCTTTTCATTCGAGGGGCTTGTGCTCTGTGGCTGGGCTTTTTCAGGGGCGGCTTTCTTCGAGGCTGCCTGCTTGGCACCCGCGACTTCGATATAGCCGATCACATCGCCTTCAGAGACCGTGTCGCCCTCTTTAACGGTCAGCTCGAGGAGCTTGCCTTTGTAGGGGCTGGGTACATCCATCGACGCCTTATCGGATTCCAGCGTGATCAACGGGTCTTCTTCATTGACCTCATCACCGGCCGCGACGCCAATTTCAATAATCGGCACATCGGAGGAACCAGACAGGTCCGGTACGCGAATCTCTTTGCCTTCCGGCTCGCCGCTGGCGGCTTCTTCTGGCTCGTCATCCGGCTCAGCCGCCGCTTGTGGTTCGCTGCTGGCCTGGCTGGACGCCTGCTCGTCTGGCGTATCGTCTGCGTCACCGCCTTCACCGGCGATTTCCATTTGCCCGATGACATCGCCTTCCGAGACCGTGTCGCCTTCTTTGACGCTGAACGACACGATTTTACCGGTGTAAGGGCTCGGCACGTCCATGGAGGCTTTATCGGACTCCAGGGTGATCAAGGTGTCTTCGGCGTCAACATCATCGCCTTCGCTCACCGCGACCTCAATGATTTCAACGTTATCCGAGCCACCCAGATCGGGCACTTTGATATCCACGGTCTGCTTGCCGCCGGATCCCTTTTTGGCAGCAGGCTTCGAGGGTTCCGGTGCAGACGCTTTGGCGGGCGCTTCATCCTGCTGGCTGTCGGATGACTCAGCGGCAGTCTCGTCGCTATCACCGCCGGCATCGCCACCGCCTTCGACTTCCAGCTCGACGATATCGTCGCCTTCTGAGACTGTATCGCCCTCTTTGACCAGCACTTTGACGACCTTCCCCCCTTTCGGAGCAGGAACGTCCATGCTGGCTTTATCGGATTCGAGCGTGATCAGGGTGTCTTCTGCTTCAATGACATCGCCTTCCGACACCGCAATCTCGATGATTTCGACATCGGTATCGCCACCGATATCGGGAACTTTGATGATTTCGCTACTCAAGGTCGCGCTCCTTTAAAATCGGATCGAGCCGGCGGGCACTTGCCCGCCGGGCAGCGGATCAGCTGGTCAGCGGGTTCGGCTTGTTGACATCGATGCCGTACTTCTTCAAGGCGTCACCGACAAGCTTGCGATCGATTTCACCACGGTCTGCCAGTGCGCGCAGCGCCGCGACAGTCACGAAGTAACGGTCTACCTCGAAGAAGTAGCGCAACTTCTCGCGGGTATCGGAACGACCAAAGCCGTCGGTACCCAGCACGGTGTAATCGTTCGGCACCCAGGCACGCACCTGATCCGCGTATAGCTTCATGTAGTCGGTAGACGCGATCACCGGCCCTTCACGGCCTTCCAGACACTTGGTGACGTGAGGCTTATTGGCCTCGGCATCCGGGCTCAGGAAGGCTTCACGGTCCAGCAGCAGCGCTTCACGACGCAGTTCATTGAAACTGGTCACGCTCCAGATATCGGCGCCGATCCCCCAGTCGTTTTCAAGCAGTGTGGCAGCTTCTTCGACTTCGCGCAGGATCGTACCCGAGCCCAATAGCTGTACGCGTCCTTTATCGCCCTTGGTTTCGCGCAGCAGGTACATGCCTTTGACGATATCCTCGGCGGGCACGGTCTCAAGCTCAGGATGCTCGTAGTTCTCGTTCATTACCGTCAGGTAATAGAAGCAGTTCTCCTTGTCGGCGAACATGCGCTTCATACCATCATGCAGGATTACCGCGACCTCATGGGCATAGGTTGGATCATAGCTTCGGCAGTTGGGAATGGTCGATGCCTGAATCAGGCTGTGGCCATCCTGGTGCTGCAAACCTTCACCGTTGAGCGTCGTACGGCCTGCGGTACCGCCGACCATAAAGCCACGTGCCTGCAGGTCGCCTGCCGCCCAAGCCAAGTCACCGATACGCTGGAAGCCGAACATCGAGTAATAGACGTAAAACGGCAGCAGCGTGACGTTGTTGTTGCTATACGAAGTCGCCGCTGCAATCCACGCCGACATCGCGCCTGCTTCGGAAATACCCTCCTCGAGAATCTGGCCCTTCTGATCTTCACGGTAGAACATGATCTGGCCTTTATCGACCGGTTCATACTTCTGCCCTTCAGAGGTGTAGATCCCCAACTGGCGGAACATGCCCTCCATACCGAAGGTACGCGCTTCGTCAGGAATAATCGGCACCACTTTCTTGCCGATTTTCTTGTCTTTGACCAGCCCGTTCAGCACCCGCACAAAGGCCATGGTGGTGGATACTTCGCGCCCTCTGGAACCGCCCATTTGCGAGGCAAAGGCCTTATCTTCAAGGCTGGGAATTTCCAGCGCGTCGAAGTCGCTGCGACGGCTGGGCAAATAGCCACCCAGACGCTCGCGCTGCAGGTGCAAGTACTTAAGCTCAGGAGAATCCTGTTCCGGCATATAGTACGGCACGTCTTTGAGCTGCTCATCGGTCAGCGGAATGCCGAAGCGATCACGGAAGGTCTTCAGCGCTTCGTATTCCATGCTCTTGACCTGGTGAGCTTCGTTGGCGGCTTCGCCATCGCCGCTACCCATGCCATAGCCCTTGATGGTATGCGCCAGGATGACCGTGGGCTTGCCGTTAGAGGTGTTGACCGCCTCGTGGTAGGCCGCGTAAACCTTGAACGGGTCGTGGCCACCGCGGTTGAGCTTCCAGATGTCCTCGTCGGAAAGGTCTTTGACCATCTCTTCGGTTTCCGGGTACTTGCCGAAGAAGTGCTCACGGGTATAGGCCCCGCCGTTGGCCTTGTAGTTCTGGTACTCACCGTCGACCGCTTCGTCCATGCGGCTTTGCAGAATGCCTTTCTTGTCCTTCTCGAACAGCGGATCCCAATGGCGACCCCAGACAACCTTGATGACGTTCCAGCCCGCACCGCGGAAGACGCCTTCGAATTCATCCATGACGCGGGAGTTACCGCGCACCGGGCCGTCCAGGCGCTGGAGGTTACAGTTGATGACGAAAATCAGGTTATCGAGGTTCTCGCGACCCGCAAGGGAAATAGCCCCCAGGGACTCCGGCTCGTCGCACTCGCCGTCACCCATGAAGCACCAGATCTTGCGGTCGTACATGTCTTTCAGCTCACGGTGATGCAGGTACTTCATCACGTGCGCTTGATAGATCGCCTGAATCGGGCCAAGGCCCATGGAGACCGTCGGGAACTGCCAGTAATCCGGCATCAGCCAAGGGTGCGGGTAGGATGACAGGCCATCGCCATCGACTTCCTGGCGGAAACGGTCCATCTGTTCTTCGGTCAGGCGGCCTTCCAGGTAGGAGCGTGCATAAATGCCTGGCGCCACATGCCCCTGGATGTAGATCAGGTCGCCTTCGAAATCACCCTGAGGAGCACGGAAGAAGTGGTTAAAGCCCACGTCGTACAGCGTGGCCGAGGACATGAAGCTGGCAATGTGGCCACCCAGGCCGGGCTTGGCGCGGTTGTTGCGAATCACCTGGGCAATGGCGTTGTAGCGGATCAGAGAGCGAATACGACGCTCCATGAACAGGTCGCCAGGCATCGGCGCTTCGCGGTGAACCGGAATCGTATTACGATGCGGGGTTGTCACCGAGAAGGGCACCCTCATGCCGTCCCGACGCAGGCGATCTGCCAGGCGGGTCATCAGGTAGCGGGCACGATCTTCGCCCTCACGATCCAATACCGATTCCAGGGAATCAATCCATTCCGTGGTTTCGATCGGATCGAGATCTTCTCTTGTCTCCAGACTCATAGAGGTCTCTCCGAATGACGATAAATGACAATCAACCCCGCTAACCCGTCGGGCCTGGGGCGTCAGTGGTGTGTCGCCACCACTGGCATGCTGGTAGTCGACGCCTGAGCGTCGTCTGGTTTTTTCTTCTACATTCAACGAGCTATCTACATGGAAGTGTAGTAAAGCTACATAATTGTTGTAAAAGTTAGCCTTTTGTATATGCGAAGATACCGCAAAGTCGCTACGCTGCCAATTCTAGTGACACCTAAAAGGCCATCTAAAACAAACTATTGCACCGCAACATAAGGCATTGTTAAGACATCGACTATGACGACCAAGGCATATGTCAATGTAGTCAAACTACCGTTTTAATTCTTTGACTCATCACGACTTAAACCATCTTTCAGGCTCTCTAATACCTGATACCAATAGGCCCAATCAAACGTTGGCCCAGGGTCTATTTTACGTAGCGGCGCCACCCTTGCATGACTGGTCACGCGGTCGCCGCTAAGCGCAGGATAACGGTCTAACAACCACCGAACGGCCTTGGCCAATGCCACATACTGGGCCTTAGTGAAGGGCGTCGTTTCATCGCCTTCCAGTTCAATGCCCACTGAGAAATCATTCAGCGCTTGTCGCCAGCGCAGCTGACGTGAGTCCCACCACCGGGAACGTCCCGCATGCCAAGCCCGCTTGTCGGTATCAACAAACTGTATGCACTCGCCATCACGACGGATCAGCAGGTGAGCGGATACTCGCAAATGGGCGATGGTGGCAAAATAAGGATGTGCCCCAGGGTCTAGCTGATTTGTAAATAATGCCTCTATGGCCGCCCCTTGAAACTGACCGGGCGGCAGACTGATGGCATGAATCAGCAGCAGCGATACCTCGTCATCAGGGCGCTGGTCCGCATTTGGCGACGCCACCTGACGTGCCCTTTGCCATCGGCCAGGAGAAGATTGTGGATCAATCACGCGAAGGACTCCTCTACGTTGGCGCACTCTTTCACTATAATGCCGGTCATCGACGTTAACGCCCAGAGAATTGATGCTATGCATTACCAAACTGCACTTGCCGAAGAAATCCGCTCCAGTGCTGCGCGCCTGCTCGCCGAGGACGTGGGGCCTGGCGATATCACCGCTCAGTTGATCCCGGACCACCAACTGGCGACGGCGGAGGTGATTACCCGCGTCCCGGCCGTGCTGTGTGGGGTTGCCTTTGTTGACGATATTTTTCGCCGCCTGGACAGCCGCGTTGCCCTTCACTGGCAAGCCGCTGATGGCGACCGGCTGGAGGCCGGGCAACGTTTTCTCACTCTAGAGGGACCGGCGCGCAGCCTACTGACCGGCGAGCGTGCTGCCCTCAACGTGCTGCAAACCCTATCGGCCACGGCGACAACGACCCGCGCCTATGTCGACCTTATCGCCGATACCGGCGTGCGCTTGCTGGATACCCGCAAAACGCTACCTGGCATGCGGTTGGCACAGAAATACGCTGTCATGTGCGGCGGCGGTCACAATCATCGCGTTGGCCTATGGGATGCCTTTCTAATTAAGGAAAATCATATCGCTGCCTGCGGCGGTATTCAGGCAGCTGTCGCTCAGGC
Source organism: Halomonas sp. (assembly GCA_020201095.1). Taxonomy (GTDB): domain Bacteria; phylum Pseudomonadota; class Gammaproteobacteria; order Pseudomonadales; family Halomonadaceae; genus Vreelandella. The sequence continues at coordinate 28,744 of JAIVHM010000155.1, forward strand.
GCGCAAGTTGGCCGCCGAGCTTCCCGTTGAAGTGGAAGTCGAAAACTTTGCCGAGCTGGAGCAGGCACTGGCTGCAAAAGCGGATGTCATTATGCTGGATAACTTCAGTCTGGATGAACTGCGCACGGCCGTTGAGCTGACGGCCGGTAGCGCTACGCTTGAAGCGTCGGGGAATGTCGCTGCAGACACCTTACTCGCGATCGCCGAGACGGGTGTCGACTGTATTTCCTGCGGTACCTTGACCAAAGACATCAAGGCCATTGACCTGTCGATGCGGATCACCCGCCAGGCGACCCGCTAACCGTTAGCGGTTAGGTCTCGACGGCATTGAGCCGCTTCTGCAAACGAAAACGCTGCAGCGGCTCACCGCCACGCTCGACCCACTGCTCACCGAGGTTTTGCCAGCCGCGCCGCAGCAGCCGTTCGTAAAGCGTCAGGCTTGCTTCGATCTGGATGCGGTCAATGCCCTGCTCCAACAACCACCGCTCAGCGTGAATCAACAGCGTGGTGCCGATGCCGCGCCCGCTGAGCGATGGCCACACGTAGAGCGTCTCAACCCGACCCGCGGGAACATCCAGCTCAATAAACCCAACGCAGCGCCCGTCACAGCTGGCAACCAGCGTCGTATATAACGCCTGGCGCGCTGACCAGGCGCTGGCCTCTCTGGGCAAGACATTCGCCCAGGCGCGTCGCTGCGCCAAGCTATAACGCGTCGCGGCCCCTTGCATCACGGCATGGTAGAACACCTCCGCCTGATCTGCGGCGTCTCTCGCTCGCGCCACGCGATAGGTAACGCGGGTTGTCGAGGGCTGTGCAATCTGTTCGTCTGTCATGTTTCCCCATGTGAGCGTTATCGCTTTCTTTTTCAAGGCATGCTCAGCACCCCTTTACTGACGACCAGTGTACTGACGACACGGCTGTTTTATACTCAGCCCACTGGTTTTCCTTTGATAAGGCAGTGTGATGCACCATGCCCCACCCAACACGTGTTTTTCGCTGACGCCTATCGGCTATGTGGAAAGCGACTTCGCCGATAAATTTGGCGTTCCCCGCCAGCCTGGCCTAGCGCCTGCCGCCAACGCACAACTGGTGCTTAGCCCACCCTACGACGACCCGCTGGCCGTGCGTGGGCTCGACGCATTCAGCCATGTGTGGGTCAGCTTTATTTTCCATCAAAGCCCGGAAAGATGGTCGCCCCTCGTTAGACCACCGCGGTTAGGCGGCAATCGAAAAGTAGGCGTGTTTGCCAGCCGCAGCACACACCGCCCCAACAGGCTCGGACTTTCGCTGGTGGAACTGAGGGGTGTCGATACCCGCCAGGGCGTGCGCCTGGCACTGTCAGGCTGCGATTTGGTCAACGGCACACCCGTGGTGGATATTAAACCTTATCTACCCTGGGCTGAAGCACTCCCTCAGGCGCAGGCAGGCTTTGCCCCCGCGCCACCCGAACAATTGATGGTGCACTTCAGCGCCACAGCGCTGGATCAGTTGGCCAAACGCGCTGATTGCGACTCGCTCAAGGCGCTGATCGAGCAGGTCATAGGCCAGGACCCTCGACCGGCCTACCAGCACAGCCGACCCACCGAGCGGGTTTACGGCGTGCGGCTTCGCGATGTGGATGTCAAATTTACCCCACGCCAAAACGGCGAAGCCACCACGTTGGAGGTGGTGGCTATCGACTCGTTAGCAGCTGAGCGCTAGCGGGGAAAGGTAATCCCCAGGCGGCGGCCGACTTCCTCGTAAGCTTCAATCACGCCGCCAAGGCCCTGACGAAAACGGTCCTTATCGAGCTTCTCGCGGGTGTCGGCATCCCATAACCGGCACCCGTCGGGGGAAAACTCATCACCCAGCACCACCTGGCCGTTAAATACGCCAAACTCAAGCTTGTAGTCCACCAGCAGCATATCGCCCTCCGCGAACAGCTGCTTGAGCACGTGGTTGACCTTGAAGGTGAGCGTTTTCATTTTGACGAGCTGCTCAGGCGTCGCCCAGCCAAAGGTTTCCGCCAGCGACTCGTTGATCATCGGGTCACCCTTATCATCGTTCTTCAAGAACAATTCAAAAGTCGGCGGGGTCAGCGCAATGCCTTCCTCAACGCCAAGGCGCTTGACCAGGCCACCCGCGGCGATATTACGCACCACACATTCCACTGGAATCATGTGCATTTTCTTGACCAGACTTTCCGTGTTGGAAAGCTGCTTCTCGAAATGCGTCGGAATGCCCGCGTCTTCCAGGCGTTCCATGATGAAGGCGTTGAAGATGTTATTCACCATCCCCTTGCGCGCCAACGACTCTTTTTTCTTGCCGTCAAAGGCGCTGGTATCATCACGAAACTCAAGTACCAGCAGATCTGGATCATCGGTGGTGTAGACAGATTTTGCCTTACCGGCGTAGAGTTCTTGGCGCTTTTCCATGGGAGCTCCGCAAAGAGACAAAGGTCATTGAATTAACGTAAATAGCCGGATACTCGCTCAAGCAGTTCGCGTTCGGCGTCCTCACTTAACGGTTGTTCACCAGTCGCCTCAGCACGCAGAACGCTTTGGTCACCGCTTTGCTCGACGACGAGCCGCGCCTCTTGGGACAGATCACGCTCGTCGGTAAATAGCAATACTTCTAACAGGCTTCGGTCGCGTTGATCGCTCGCCAGGTAATCCACCAGGAAGTCGTAATCACTGGAATTAGCGGCCAGCAACTCGCGTTTGTGAGCTTGATCAAAGTCCTGCCCAAGATAGTAATGGATTTCAGCCCACACGCGATCAGCTTCGTACGGAATGAGCACTTCCCATGCATCGCCACGTTGACGAAGCGTAAGGGTCTCATCGTTTTCTAAACGCTGTGCGTTCCAGGACGATACAGTAGCTGAAGAAGGCTTGGAAGTCGCAGCGTCATCACTCAGGTAAGCTCTTAACGCGTCAAGACAACTTACTACGCTTTGGCCGCCACGCTCACAGCGAATTTCGCTGCTGCCTTCGCGTAGCGCGCTCTGCAAACGCAATTCAGCCTGAGAGGTGACGAGGACACCTTCAGCGGCGCGGCTTTCCTGCACATTCAAGCCACGAGCCTGTGCGAAGCTTTCCAACTGCGTCCATACGCTGCTCGGGTCAGCGTCGACCACCAGCCACTGCTGTTCGCCGATTTCTCGGACTTCAACGTAATCAGGCTCCAGACCACTACCCACACCAAGCGGCTGAGGTGGCCGTATCTCGGCGACGTCATCCTGTGTACCTTGGCTGGCGACTTCTGGCACCGGCAGCGCATCGCGGTAGCGCTGGGTATTGCGAGTGTCGGGCAATACCAGCGGGGACGCAGGCTTGGCATCCTGATAGTCCAAATTACGGTCATGGTAAAAGCCTTCATCGCGGGCGCAACCGGCAAGCGTCACAACCCCCGCCAGGGCCAACGGAATCCATTTCAGCGCACGTATTTCAAGCACAGAGCTCATCAAGCCACCTTAACAGTCAACAGTTCATTTACCTGACGCCATGCAACACAGGATCGCCAAGTAGCAAGAATTCTTCGCGGGTTATTCCTCGACGACCCCCGCAAGCTGCAGGGCTTCACTAACCGTGGCGTGATACTTGTCCGACAGCCACGTCAGTGGCAGACGAATACCCGCGTCTGCGTAACCCATTCGATTCAACGCCCACTTTACCGGGATAGGATTGGACTCGATCCCCAAGTTGGTGTGCAACGGCATCAAGCGTGTATTGATCTGATGCGCCTTATCCGCATCGCCGGCCACTGCTGCGGCGCACAGCTCATGCATGGCATTCGGTGCTACGTTCGCTGTCACCGAAATATCGCCGTGCCCACCCATCAGCATAAAATCACAGGCGGTGGCATCGTCGCCCGAGTAAAGCATGAAGTCACTGCCTTTAAGGCGGGCGATAAGATCTTCCGCGCGCTCCAGATTACCCGTAGCGTCTTTCAAGCCGATGATGTTATTGACGTCAGCCAACCGGATAACCGTTTCATTGTAAAGGTCAGAACAGGTACGTCCCGGCACATTGTAGAGTATGACCGGCAACTCGCTACCTTCAGCCACCGCTTTGAAGTGTTGGTACAGGCCTTCCTGGGTCGGCTTGTTGTAGTAAGGACATACGGACAGGCAATAGTCAGCGCCAACTTCACTGGCATAACGCGCTAATTCAACGGCTTCAGAGGTCGCGTTAGCTCCGGTACCGGCGATCACGGGAATACGCCCGTTCACTTCCTCGACCACACTGCGTATCACGTCGAAGTGCTCGGCAAAGGACATGGTTGTCGGCTCACCGGTGGTGCCTGCTGCCACTATTCCGTCGGTACCATTATCGAGATGGAAGTTCACTAGACGACGAAGCGCCTCCCAGTCGATGTCGCCATTGACTTTCATCGGCGTCGCCAGGGCGACGATGCTGCCTGTGATCATCCTTTTTCCTCACCTGCAAGTAGTTAAATCGAGCGTCTGAATCTCACGAGATAGGGAGCCGGGTTAATATTTTACGCAGCGTTCCATCATCTCAACAGGAATCCACAAGGGACAAATGGTACTCAGGCCGCTCGACCCTGTACAGCGGAAAGCGCGGCGAGTTTTAACCCTAAGGCATTTTCTCCTTTGACATGCGGCGCAAGCTTGCGTGTAATCGCTTTTGAAACCACTTCACCTGAGGAACCTTTTTATGCCACTCGACATAGGCCAGACGGTCCCCGATTTTTCAGCACCAGCCACGGGGGATACCACCCTGACGCTATCCGAGCTTCGCGGCCAGCAGGTCGTGGTGTACTTCTATCCCAAGGCCAGCACGCCAGGATGCACCACCGAAGGCGGCGACTTCCGCGACCGCAAAGCCGATTTTGATGCCGCCAACACGGTGATCGTGGGTGTTTCTCGGGACGGCATCCGCGCCCAAGAAAACTTCAAAGCCAAGCAGGACTTCAACTTTACGCTGGTGTCAGATAAGGACGAGACGGTCTGCCAACTGTTTGATGTCATCAAGCTTAAAAAGCTATATGGCAAAGAGCACTTGGGCATCGAACGCAGCACTTTTCTAATCGACAGCGAAGGCAAGCTCGCCCAGGCCTGGCGAGGCGTCAAGGTGCCCGGCCACGTTGATGAAGTGCTCGCGGCAGCTCAGACGCTTCATGCGCGTTAAATTGCCCTCCCCATCCGCCAGAGGGATGGGGAACTCCCAGACCTGCCCAAGAAGCCATCTTCAATTACAGGGACTCTTCGCTGACAAGAGAATGGCGGCGCTCATCGCGTCCTTGCATCCCCCGTGGCCATGCATGCACCAATGCCTTCAGCAGCGTAGCGAGTGGAATGGCAAAAAACACCCCCCAAAATCCCCATATCCCGCCAAAGAACAACACTGCCACAATCACCGACACCGGGTGAATATTATTAGTTTCCGAGAAAAGTACGGGGGCAAGCACATTGCCATCCAAAGCCTGAATCACGCCGTAAGCCACCAACACGTAGGCAAACGATTCGCTTAGCCCAAAATGGAACCCGGCCACTGCAGCGACGGGTATGGTGGCGACAGCCGCGCCGATATAGGGCACTAAAACCGAAAAGCCGACTAAAACCGCCAGCAGCGCCGTATAGGGCAGTTGAAAGAACGAAAACGTGATGAAAGTGACGGTACCAACAATAATAATCTCGATAAACTTGCCGCGAATATAGTTGGCAATCTGGTCGTCCATTTCACGCCAGATACGCGCCATCAAGGCCCGCTTTTGCGGCAGTAGCGACAGCGTGAAGCCAACCAGCACCTCGCGGTCCTTGAGCATGAAAAAGACCAGAATAGGCACCAGTACCAGATAGATAATCAGTGATAGAAGATTACCCAGAGATGCCAGCGATAGGGTCAGGGCACGCTGACCCAGCTGGCTTATTTCGCGGCTGGCGACACCAATCCAGTTTTGCATTTGATCCGGGGTAATCAGGTTGGGATAGCGCGATTGCAACTCATCCAGCCAGCTCTGCCCGCTTGCAAACATGCGCGGCGTTTCCTGGACAAGGCCAATCATCTGATCCCATATCAGCGGCAGCAAAATAAACGCCAGGGCCAACAGCACGCTGACAAACCCGAGAAATACCACAATCACTGAAAGCAGATGAGGAATGCCACGCCGCGTCAATGCGCCCACCACGCCCTGGAGCAGGAAAGCGACGACCAATGCGGTAAAAAAAGGCGCCAACATTCGACCAAACCAGATTACAGCCGCAAATCCGGCAATAAGCACCAACAGCAGAACCAAGGCTTCTTCATCAGAAAAATACCGCTCGACCCAGCTTTTAAAGATCGACCTCATAGTCATGGGCGCGCGCCTTCTGCCTTGCGAAGCCAGTAATAATAAATATCACCGCACTGATCGCGGGCCTCCAACTGATGGGCGCTCTGCTCGGCAAAAGCTTCAATATCTCGCCAAGAGCCTGCATCAGTGGCGCGCACTTCCAATAACTGCCCCGGTGCAAGCCCCGCCAAAGCCTGCTTGGCTTTGAGCAGTGGCAGCGGGCAATGAAGCCCACAGGCGTCGAGCACGCTATCAGGCTGTAAAGGCGTTGTTGGCTCTACCATTCTTATCCCCCTCAAAAAAGACCCTGCACGTATCGGCTATTGTTGCATAGACTGTGCAGTATTCACTGCGCATTGATTTAACGGCACTTCACAATGTGAATCAATGTCATAAGAAGTGACCTAGCGCTTTCCATCACCGATGAGGATGCCATGCCGCGCTTTTGTACCGCCGCCGCAGGCTGGACGCGCGCTCTAGCGCTCGCCTGCAGTACGTCGTTGTTAATCCCCTCGCCTGCCGTCAGTGACGAGCAGACGTTACCCAGTCTGGGCAGCAGCTATTCGTCAGCGGGTAGCGAAGAATACCGCCTTGGCCGCGCCTGGCTGCGTCAATTCCGCGCCCACGCGCCTCAGTGGCAGGACCCAATTGCCCATGATTACCTGACCAGCCTGGTTGAACGTCTGACCCCGCATAGCCAATTGGGCGACCTGGACGTTACCACCGTCATGGTCGACCACCGAACGCTCAACGCCTTTGCTGTCCCCGGCGGCGTAGTAGGGATCAACGCTGGCCTGTTCGCCTTTGCTGAGGACGAGGGAGCGTTTGTCTCGGTCATTGCCCACGAGCTTGGCCATTTATCCCAGCGTCACTATGCGCGCAGCAGCGAGCGCGCTGAGCAGACACAGCTACCGGCCATGGCCGGCATGCTGGCCGGATTACTGATCGCGGCCGGCGGTGGTGGCAATGCGGGCATGGCCGCCGCTATGGGGTCTCAGGCTGCCCTCATTCAGGATCAGCTCACCTACTCGCGCCGCTATGAGCAGGAGGCAGACCGCGTGGGCCTTCAGGCCATGGCCGAAGCTGGCTACGAACCTGACGCCATGGCGCGCATGTTCCGCACCTTGCAACGCATGGCCAGCCTACAAGGCGGCACGCCGCCGGAGTTTCTGCTGACCCACCCGGTATCGGAATCTCGCTTGAGCGATGTGCAGTCGCGGGCCGCCCAGATGGATGTTGCCTCAGCCTACTCAAACGACACACTCTACGACATGATTCGCGGCCGTGCGTTATTGCAGATTCACCAACAGTCGCCCCAGCAGGCTGTTTCCCGACTGGCCCAGGAAGATGCCCACGAAACGGCACAGCGCTATGTAACTGCCCTGGCCGATGCCCAGTCCGGCCAAGTGGATGCTGCGCTACAAGCGCTTGATCAACTACGCGACGAACAGCCTGACCTTGCCATGTTGCCGGCGTCGGCGGCAGAGGTCGCGCTTCAGGCACAACGCTACGATGATGCGATCCAGCGCAGCCAGCGATTGCTGCGTTTAATGCCCCACTACTTGCCCGCCCAGTTGGTGTTAGCAGAAGCGCAACTTCAACGAGACCCCAGGGCAGCTTATGACATCCTGCGCGATGTCACCGCGCGACATCCAGAAAACCCACAGGGCTTCAATCTTCTGGCTGAAGCTGCAGGGCGTAGCGGGCGTAATGGCCCAGGCCATCTGGCGCGGGCGGAATACCTTCAGCTCACCGGGCGCATGGATAGCGGTATTCGCCAACTGGATATAGCCAAAGACGCCGCTGAGCGCGAAAACGATCAGCGGACACTGGCGCGCATCGAACTGCGGCGCGAGGATTTCATGGACTACCGCGAGGCCTTGGAAGACTTCTAAGCACACCTATTCAGGTTGATCACGGTTATACGAGCGTGCGGCCATAACTGGCCGCACGCACTGCTAAGCGTTGAAGTTAAGCATCCGCTCCAGAGGCTTGAGCGCCTGCCGACGCAATTCACTGAGCGCGCGGCCAGAACTGGCCGCACACGCTGCTAAGCGTTGAAGTTAAGCATCCGCTCCAGAGGCTTGAGCGCCTGCCGACGCAATTCACTGCTGACCTGGATCTCGCCGTTGCCTTCACGAAGCGCACCCGCCAGGTTGTCGAGGGCATTCATTGCCATCCAAGGGCAATGCGCGCAACTGCGGCAGGTCGCGCCGTTACCCGCTGTAGGTGCTTCAAATAGCGTCTTCTCGGGTACCGCTTGTTGCATCTTGAAAAAGATGCCGCGATCGGTTGCCACAATCAGCTGTTCGTTGGGCAGGGTTTTGGCCGCGTTGATAAGCTGGGATGTCGACCCTGCCACATCGGCCAGTTGAACCACCGGCGCAGGCGATTCCGGGTGAACGAGTACGGCAGCGTCCGGGTACAGCCGCTTCAGATCCTCGATGCCTTTCGCCTTAAATTCTTCGTGGACGATACAGGCACCGTCCCACATCAACATATCGGCACCGGTTTTTTTCTGAATGTAACCGCCTAAGTGTTTATCGGGCGCCCAGAGAATTTTTTCGCCTTTGGCCTGAAGGTGCTCAATCACATCGACAGCGATGGACGAGGTGACCACCCAATCAGCACGCGCCTTGACGGCGGCTGAGGTATTGGCATAAACGACCACGGTGCGATCAGGATGGGCATCGCAAAACGCTCTAAATTCGTCGGCAGGGCAACCGATATCCAGGGAGCAGGTGGCCTCCAAAGTAGGCATCAGCACGCGTTTTTCAGGCGACAGAATCTTGGCAGTCTCGCCCATGAAGCGCACTCCGGCCACCACCAGGGTGGTGGCGTCATGGCGGGCACCGAAGCGTGCCATTTCCAACGAGTCCGCTACGCAGCCACCGGTCTCTTCTGCCAGCTGCTGAATGGCGTCATCGGTATAATAATGCGCTACCAATACGGCGTTGTGCTGTTTAAGCAACTGCTTGATCTCCGCTACACGCGCCTGGTCTTCGGCGGGTATGCGGGTCGGGCAGTACGGGCTGGGAAGCGGAGCATCAAGCTCAGCTTGAGTAGTCATAATAGTCATCGTGTCTACCACTGTGACGAACAGGGAATCCCCCTGTTAAACACCAGTCACGGCGTGTGCACTCTGCGTCTGTCGCATTGGTGTGCTGCCGATATCTACAATCTTAAGACTATTCTGGCGGGAAATGGTTGCTGTCGGCAAGTCCAATTGTCGCTAGCAACATTGCGCGTATAACAAAACACCCCTGACAGCGAGCTATCAGGGGTGTGAAATCTGGTGGGTCGTGCAGGATTCGAACCTGCGACCAATTGATTAAAAGTCAACTGCTCTACCAACTGAGCTAACGACCCGCTGCTCACGCGGCGGTGGCAAATCTCAATACAGTTCGGCTGGTGGGTCGTGCAGGATTCGAACCTGCGACCAATTGATTAAAAGTCAACTGCTCTACCAACTGAGCTAACGACCCGCCCGAACGGATGCATATCTTACGGACCACCTACGCTATCCGCAAGTCTTTTTTGAACTTTTCCCCAAGAACCGTGCGATTTGCACCCGTCAAAAATACCCCTCAGCGCCGCTTCGGCTTGCGCATCGCTTGCACGGGGCGGCGCTTGTTTTTATCACGGCTCCAACGGTTTTTTTCGTCCGGCGTCAGCTCGGGCACCTTGCGCGTCTCAAGCTGGGCCAGTGCCGCCAGATCATCGACCTCATCCTGGGAAAGTTCGACCCATTCTCCCGCTTTGGCGCGCTTATCGAGGAAAATGTTGCCGTAACGGACGCGTTTCAAACGACTTACCGTCAGCTCCTGGGACTCCCAGAGTCGACGGACCTCGCGGTTTCGGCCCTCAAGAATGACCACATGGAACCAGGTGTTGATTCCTTCGCCGCCAAACTCCTGGACATCGGTGAACCGGGCAGGCCCATCTTCCAGCATCACGCCGTCTACCATCGCTTTAATGTGTTCACGCTTCACTTCCCCCATCACACGCACTGCGTATTCACGCTCGACCTGCGTCGAGGGGTGCATTAAGCGGTTCGCCAGTTCGCCATCGGTGGTGAAAAGCAAAAGCCCGCTGGTATTGATATCCAGGCGACCGATGGCAATCCAGCGCTCGCCTTTCAAGCGCGGCAGGCGGTCAAACACGGTGCGGCGGCCTTCAGGGTCCTTGCGGGTACACAGCTCGCCTTCTGGCTTGTTGTACATGATCACCCGGCGCGGTGTTTCGTCTTCTGCTCTGAGCGTCACCAGCCGGTCGTCAAGGCTGACCTTGTCGCGCGCCTCAACACGATCGCCCAGCTTAGCGACCTGATTATTGACCTTGACGCGACCGTCGGCAATCACAGTTTCCATTTCACGCCGCGAGCCAAGACCGGCACGGGCGAGGACTTTTTGCAGCTTTTCGCTACTAGGGGGGGTATTACTCTGACTCATGGTCGTCTGACCTCTCATCATGGGTCTGCGTGCGCGCGTCCTGGTCATCGGAGCGCTGCGCACGTGCCGCCAGGCGTGCCTCTAAGTCGGCAAAGCTCAGCGGCTGGGTTAACGCCGTCTCGGCGTGCGTCTCGGCACTATCGGCCGTTTCGGGTGGCGCATCCTGCACGGTTTCGGGCGCCTCGTCCAGTGCTTCTTGGTTGTCAGCAGGTGGCGGATCCGGCAGCAGCGTTTGCTCACCGTTCGCGTCAGGCACATAAACTGTATCTTGGTCATTGGCTTCCCCGCTGACCAACTCGTGCATCGGCGGCAGGGCATCCAGGGTTTTCAAGCCGAAATCATCCAGAAAACTGCGCGAGGTCGCGTAAACCGCAGGCCTTCCCGGCACATCGCGGTGTCCGACCACGCGTATCCAGCCGCGCTCCATCAGCGTGCGCATGATCGAACTGCTCACGCTGACCCCGCGCACATCTTCGATGTCACTGCGGGTCACCGGCTGCCGGTAGGCAATCAACGCCAGAGTTTCGAGCAGCGCCCGTGAGTAACGCTGAGGTCGCTCGTCCCATAGCCGCGATACCCACCGAGAAAGCCGCGGCCGAATACGCAACTGATACCCTGATGCGGTTTCGATAAGCTCCAGAGCACCGTGCTCATGGCGTTTACCTAAGCGAATCAGCACCTCGCGAAGTTCATGCCGAGGCGGACACTCGCCATCCAGAAATAGTGTTTCCAGGCGCTCCAGCGGCAGCGGCTCACCCGCTGCTAACAACGCGGCTTCGAGTATCTCATCCAGTGCCGAATCAATCTCACTCATGGTTTTCCCTGTCGGCGGGTGCTTCAAACGCGCTTTCTTCGTGATGATGTTCGCCTACATTATCTGTTTCAAAGGCGTCTTCGGGGTCATGGCCGTCGCTAATGGCAGCGGGTCGCGCACGCACATGGATTGGTGAGAGGGGGGCATTTTGCACAATCTCGATCATGGCTTCTTTGGCGAGCTCCAGAATCGCCATAAAGGTCACCACAACGCCTGCCCGCCCCTCTTCCAGGGTAAACAGCGAGGCAAAGGGCACGTAGTGCGGCTCGCCGCCCTCCCCGCCAAGCTGCTCCATGATCGCGAGCATCCGCTCACGGGTGGAAAGCACCTCACGGCTAATATGGTGAGCCTGTGCAAGCTCAGCGCGCTTGAGAATATCGGCCAGTGCGCCCAATAGCTCATCCAGCTCGACCGGCGGGTGAATGACCCGCGCCTCCAGCGGCGGCAAACCTGCCTGCACGCTGAACCAATCGCGGCCAACCCGCGGCAGCGTATCCAGCGACTCGGCGGCTTCCTTGAGGCGTTCGTACTCTTGCAGGCGGCGGATCAGCTCGGCCCGCGGGTCCTCTTCTTCCTCGCCCTCCGCTTTCGGCGGCCGGGGCAGCAAAGTGCGCGATTTGATCTCGGCCAGCATCGCCGCCATCAGCAGATACTCGCCCGCCAGCTCGATCTCCATGGCCTTCATCAGTTCCACGTATTCAATATACTGATGGGTAATGGTGGCCACGTTAATGGTCAGAATATCCAGATTCTGGCGTCGAATCAGGTAAAGCAACAGGTCAAGCGGCCCTTCAAAGGCTTCCAAAAAGACGCGCAGCGCCTCCGGGGGGATATATAAATCCTCCGGCAATTGAGTGATCGGCTCGTTGAATAGCCGCCCCAACGCCTCGGCCACCGGCGCTGTGTCCGAGGCATCCGTGCTTGAGGGGGGTTGAATAGCGCTTGGCGTCTCGCTCACGCGGGTCGGTTCCTCAGTTAGATAGGCGATTATTAACGCCTAACGTGTCTGCTAATGGAGCAATACCCCAATATCGACATGACTTAATAACGTGATCAAGCCACCTTAACCTGCATCGCTGGCTTTGCGGTAGCGGCCCTGATAATCGAACAGCTTATCGCGAAGCTGCCAGTGACGCCCTACCTTGCGCCCGACCACGAAGTCGGGATGGCGCAGGCGGCGCTGTTCGCTGACAACCTCCTGCGGCGTGGCAGGTTGCCAGGGCGTCCCGGGCGCGCGCAAATGATCGCGCAAAAACGCAACGTAGAAAGCGCGACGCTGCGCCGACGTTTCCAGGGCAAACCATTCCGCCAGGCTCTCGCCGTCTTCATCATAATAGGTGACCTTGAGTCGCGGTAGCCCGCGCCCGTTGGTGGTGGCTTCCAACGTCATACCGCTGACCCTTAGCACCTTGGCGTCTTTCAGCTTCAGGGCATCCTTGAGCTTGTTATCCGCATCGACCAGCAGCGTTTGGCAGCCGTGACAACGGCGGGCAGCGATATCGTTCTCGGCGCCGCATTCATCGCAGACTTTAAAGCGAAAGCGAAACTCGCATTGGCGACGCGTGCCGTTGTCATCCTCGACAAGCCCCTGGCAACGGCGGCCAAAATGCTCGATCACCAACTCACCGTCGCGCTTGCCCCAGTAGAGGTTGGCGTGACCGCAGTCAGGACACGCGACCTGCACCGGTTCGCTATCGCTATCAGGCCGGGGCTCCCCTACCTCTGGCGCGTAGAGATCCCAAGGATTGCCTGCATAGTCGAGCACCAGGCAATCTTGCTTGCCAGGCGACAGGCGCAGCCCCCGGCCCACCATCTGCTGATACAGGCTGACCGACTCGGTAGGCCGCAGTATCGCAATCAAATCCACGTGGGGGGCATCAAAGCCAGTGGTCAGCACGGCCACGTTGACCAGGTATTTAAGCCTTTGGGCTTTGAAGGCCTCGATAATCGACGTACGGTCCTGGGATACGGTGGCACCGGTAATCAGCGCCGCCTGTCCCGTAGGTAGATAGCCCATGATCTCTTCCGCATGGGCCACGGTCGCGGCAAAGATCATCACGCCCTTGCGCCCCTCCGCCAGCTCGACGACCTGGCGGATAATACCCGGTGTGGCTCGATTACCCGCCACCACCTGATTCAACGCCGCCTCCGTGTAGGCGCCCGTCGTCGCCGGTATCAGGCGGGAAAAATCATACCCTTCGACCGCCATATCGCGTCGTTTGGGCTTGGCCAGATAGCCTTGCTTGACCATCAACCTGAGGGGCTGCTCGAACACGCAGTCGCGAAAGAAGCAGTCATCACTGCCTTTCACCATGCCGTGATAATGATGGTGGTAAATGAACCCTTGCCCCAGACGATAGGGCGTTGCCGTGAGGCCAAGTATTTTAAGCTGGGGATTTTGCTTTTGCAGGTGGTCGATGACCTGGCGATAGCTGGCGTCTTCATCCAGCGAAATGCGGTGGCATTCATCAACCACCAGCAAGGTAAAACGGCCGTCGGCAAACCGGTCTAGGTTTCGCACCACCGACTGCACCGAGCCAAACACCACCTGCCGCTCTGCCTGTTTACGCTTCAACCCAGCGCTGAATATATCGGCCTCCAGACCGTAGGTCTGGTACTTGGCGTGGTTCTGCTCGACCAGCTCGCGCACGTGTGCCAACACCAGCACGCGCCCTCGCGCCAGACGGGCAAGCTCGGCAATCACCAACGATTTACCGCTGCCCGTGGGCAATACCACCACCGCCGGGGCGTGGGAAGCACGGAAATGCTCAACCACGCGGCTAACCGCCTGGCTTTGATAGGGACGTAGCGTGGGGGTCATCGCGTCAGCGGCGAAAGGCGGCCCAAGGGCCGCCTTTTGGGGGTGTGTCATGCATCACCTGAATCTGTGCGTCAAAGCCTAGCCTAACCATGCTCGGGCATTGCGGAACAAGCGCAGCCAGGCCCCATCCTCGTTCCACCGACGGAGACCCGTTGGGGTTTGCCGGGTAGCGAGTCGTTGCCTGGCCATAATCATCGATGTAGCGCAGCGCCACCTGGCTGCTCGACTGCATCCGGCGCAGGTGAGCACTATCGCGGAATGCCGCCTGGCCTTCACCGTGGGCAACCGCAATGGGCAGCTGCGAGCCTTCCATACCGGCCAACAGGATGGAGGGGCTCTTTTCTACCCGCACCATGGAGAGGCGCGCCTCGAACTGCTCGGATTCGTTGCGCACAAAGGTGGGCCAGTCTTCTGCGCCGGGGATCAATGACCGCAGCTGCGAGAGCATCTGACAGCCGTTGCAAACCCCCAGCGAGAAACTGTCGTCACGCTTGAAGAACGCCGCAAACTGCTCCCGGGCGCGCTCGTTGAACAGCACTGACTTCGCCCAGCCCCCGCCGGCGCCTAACACGTCGCCGTAGGAGAAGCCGCCGCAGGCCACCAGACCTTTGAAATCATCGAGCGATACCCGGCCTTCGAGGATATCGCTCATATGCACGTCGACAGCGTCAAAACCGGCCTTGTCGAATGCCCAGGCCATTTCTACCTGACCATTGACGCCCTGCTCGCGCAGCACGGCCATGGCCGGTTTTGCGGTGTTGATAAACGGTGCGCTGATATCGTCGTTGATATCAAAGCTCGGCGAAGCGCTGAGCCCGGGGTCACGAACGTCGAGCAGGTTATCGAATTCATTCTTGGCACATTCGGGGTTATCGCGCAGCGCCTGCATGCGGTAGCTGGTTTCCGACCAGGTGCGCTGGGTGAGCTGGCGGGTGGTTTCGAGCAGCGGCTCTTCGAAGAGCGTCACGCGGACCTGGTCGTCGTAGCGCGGGCGGGCAATCACGCCGCAGGTTTCAATGCCTGCTACAGCGAACTGGGTCAACACCTCTTCGGTATCCTTGCGGTTGACCTGAATCACCGCCCCCAGCTCTTCGGAAAACAGCGCGCCAAACGCTTCCACCGGCTCGTCGACCAGCCAGTCGAGCTTGATTTCAAGCCCGGAATGGGCGGCAAAGGCCATCTCCAGCAGCGTCACCAGCAAACCGCCGTCGCTGCGATCATGGTAAGCCAGCAGCTTGCCGTCACGGTTGAGCCCCTGAATGACCTCGAAGAACGCCTTGATGTCTTCGGCGTCGTCCACATCCGGGCACTCATTGCCGACCTGACCGTATACCTGCGCCAGCGCCGAGCCGCCGATCCGGTTCTGAC
>JAIVHM010000009.1:0-18027 GCA_020201095.1 Halomonas sp.
GCCTGGACGCCCAGGTGGAAGTGGTCAAAGGCACGCTACCCGATGAAGTGCTGCTGGAAGAGAACGGCGTGCGTTTTGTGGTACCGGTCATTGATGGTCAGAAAACCGGCTGGTTCTTTGATCATCGGATCAACCGTGCTTGGCTCAATAGCCAGGTTGCCGGTAAGCGGGTGCTGGACGTGTTCAGCTATGTCGGTGGTTGGGGAGTTCAGGCGGCCGCCAGCGGCGCCTCTGAGGTACTGTGTGTCGACTCATCTGGCCCTGCGCTTGAGCAAGTGGCCCGCAATGCCGAGCTGAACGGTGTGCAGGAGCAGGTCGCTATTGGCGAAGGCGATGCGTTTGAGGCCTTGGCGGCGCTGAAAGCCGACGGCGAACAATTCGATGTGGTGATTCTGGATCCGCCCGCATTTATCAAAAAGCGCAAGGATATCCCCAACGGCGAACGTGCCTACAACCGTCTGAACCGCGAAGCGATGCGCCTGCTGGGCCGTGATGGCCTGCTGCTGTCGGCGTCTTGCTCCATGCACCTGGCGCCCGAGCGTCTGGTGGATGTGGTACGCGGCGCAGCGCGCCATCAGGACCGCCACGCTCAGGTGATTTTCCAGGGCCATCAAGGGCCGGACCACCCGGTGCACCCGGCGATCCCCGAAACGTCGTATCTTAAAGCGTTAGGTGTGCGCGTTTTCCGCGACTAGGCCATACAGCAACCGGTGGAGGAGCCAGGACAATGGAATGGGCGCTACCCGAGCCTTTTGTGATGGAGTTCGACGTGACGGATAAGGCCATTGATGCTTACCAGCACGTCAATAACAGTGAATACCTGTGCTGGGTTGAGCAAATCAGCTGGGCGCATTCAGAAGCGCTGGGGCTTACGCTTGAGCGCTACCGCGAGCTGGACCGGGCCATGGTGGTGCACCGCCACGAGTTAGACTACCTGGCTCCCGGCTATGCGGGTGACCAACTTCAGTTGGCTACCTGGATCGTGGCCTGCGATGGACGCTTTAGCTTAACCCGGCGCTTCCAGCTGCAGCGCAAACACGACGCCAAAACCTTGCTCAAGGCTCGTACCCGCTTTGCTTGCGTGGCGCTTTCCAGCGGGCGACCGATGCGGCTGCCCGAAGAGTATCAACGTATTTACGGCGAAGCGGTGGTGGCTGAATAGCGATGATTTTTTTGCCAAAAGACGCTGCTCGCTAGATTTTTCTCCTGATAAACGCCTTAACCGGCGTTTTTTTTGTTTTATATGCTGGGGGATGGAGGCGCGTCAAAGCTGTGCTGTAATGACGTCAATATTGACGAATATCTCGCTCAATAACGAGGAGCCAACTATGCGCATCGCTGTCCCTAAAGAAATCAAAAACCATGAATACCGGGTGGCCTTGACGCCCACCGGCGCGCGCGAATTAACCGGGCGTGGTCATCAGGTGACGGTTCAAACGGGCGCGGGTGAAGGTGCCGGGTTTCACAATCGTGATTACGAAGCGGCGGGGGCAAGCGTCGAGGCGGATGTCGCGCTATTGTGGCAACACGCCGAGCTGATTTTGAAAGTAAAAGAGCCCCAGGCCGAAGAGGTCGCGCGACTGACGCCTCAGCATACCCTGTTTACCTACCTGCACCTGGCCGCCGAGAAGACGCTCACCAAGGGATTGATGGAAAGCGGCGCGACCTGCATTGCTTACGAAACGATTACCGACACCAAAGGCGGCTTGCCGTTGCTCGCGCCGATGAGCACCGTGGCGGGTCGCATGGCCGTGCAGGCGGGCGCACATAGCCTTGAAAAAGCTCAGGGTGGTGCGGGCGTACTGCTGCCCGGCGTGCCCGGTGTAGCGCCGGGTAAGGTCACCGTAATTGGTGGCGGTGTGGTCGGTGAAAACGCTGCTCGCATGGCGCTGGGATTGGGTGCCGAGGTGACTATTCTGGACAAGTCGTTAGCGCGGCTGGAAGTGCTGGACGACCGCTATCAGGGCCGCATTAAAACGGTTTATTCCACCGCAGACGCGCTGGAAACAGCCACTCGTGAGTCGGATATGATTATTGGCGCAGTGCTGGTGCCCGGCGCTGCCGCGCCCAAGTTGATTACCCGTGCCATGCTCGCCGATATGAAGCCCGGCAGCGTGCTGGTCGATGTGGCGATCGATCAGGGCGGCTGCTTTGAAACCAGCAAGGCCACCACCCATGCCGAGCCGACCTACATCGTCGATGGGGTGGTGCATTACTGTGTGGCCAATATGCCCGGTGCGGTAGCACGTACGTCTACCCAGGGGCTGACCAATGCCACGCTACCGTTCGTGCTCGCCCTTGCCGATAAAGGCTGGCAGCAGGCGCTGCGCGACAACCCGCACTTCCTGCCAGGCTTGAATGTCCACGCGGGTCAGGTGACCTACGCGGCAGTGGCTGAGGCGTTTGGGCTGGAAAGTGTTGACCCTGCTGACGCGGTGAAGTGATAGATTGCTGTTGGTTAACATGAATCAGTAGTGGGGCGGTATGTCGTCCTCGGGCCGGCTGGCTTCGGGGGCGTCATCCATTTGGCTTGCTTGATGCTGTTCGCGAAGCCGTTCGCGCATCAGCGCGCTAAGTTGCTCCAATGTCGCGAGTCGGCGTTCCTGCTGGGCGACGGCTTGATCTAGGGTGTCGAGCCAGTGTTCTTGATAAGCCAGGCGGCTTTCTAAAGATTCAAGCTGTTGTGTGAGCTCTGCGGGCGATAACGTAGATGTCATGGTAACATTGCAACCTTGTGTAGTAGCTCGATACATCGGGTCGTCAAAACCCATTGGATTGAGTATTGTCCTTCTTCTGTTACCCATACAACAAGAGAGCTTTTTTATCCATGAACCCAAAAGTTGTGTTTCGCAGTATCTTGATCAGTATTTTACTTGCCGCCCCCACGCCGCTTTTGCTGGCGGGGATTATTCATTTAACCGACGCACCGCTGGCTGAGCAGTGGCTAGCCGAGCTGGCCGTGACAGGCGCTGGCGGTATCTACATTGCCGTTGCCATCGGCAGCTTTATCGTGCTGTGTATTGCCACCTTGGCAACCGCTGCGCTCGCGCCACCTGTCGTGGTGTCGCCTGATGTCGCCGTTCGTTCCAAGCAGGCACCGCGTCAATCTCAAGCCCCAGCGGCGGACGAAGATGAAGATTTCATCGACCCTAACGACGGCCGCGAAGAGGGTGAAGTGAAGTGGTTTAATACCAATAAAGGCTACGGCTTTATTACCCGCGATAACGGCGACGATGTGTTTGTTCATTTTCGGGCAATTCGTGGTCGCGGGCCGCGCATGCTCTCGGAAGGCCAGATTGTGCGCTATCACGTGATTAAAAATGAGCGTGGTTTGCAGGCCGACGATGTGAGCATTATCGAGTAGCGTCTTTGCTCGCCTGTTAGAACGCAGATGACCCCGCTTTGGCGGGGTCATCTGCGTTTGGGGCGTGCACTCAACGGCCTGAGTCAGGCCATTGAATGGGCCCTTCGCGGCCGCCGGGCAGTACCTGCCAAAAGCGGTCTGGGTCATCGCCGGGATGCCAGCCGCCCAGCGAACAGCGGACTTCGGTCTGCAAGGCTTCCGCAGCGTGCTGTGCGGCTTCCTGGTCGTTATGCCAGGGGCTATGGCCGCTGTCCAACCATAGGCTGGCAAAGCCATCGGCGGCTTTTTCTACCAATAACACGGGCACAACGTGCCCTTGGCAGGTGCCTTGAGTGCGCCATTTGCTTTTGCCTGCTGATGCAAGCGGCGGGGCGTCCAGGGTGTCGGCAAGCCATTCGTTTAGCGTCAGATGAACGACATCGGCAAGGTAAATCTCAATATCCGGGTAAGGTTCCATCATGCGCGTCCCCCTTTGCGGATAAACAACGCTTGCAGAGTGGCTTCGTAGATCCGGCTTAAATCGTCCAGATCGCTTGCGCGCACGCGTTCATTGACCTTGTGGATCGTGTCGTTGAGCGGCCCTAGTTCAACCACCTGAGCGCCCAGGGTGGCGATAAAACGCCCATCCGAGGTGCCGCCGCTGGTGGATAGCGCGGGGCGCTCGCCGGTGACGGCCTCAACGCCGCGCATGGCGGCATCGACCAGTTCGCCTTCAGCGGTCAAAAACGGCTCGCCGTTGAGCATCCAGTCAATGTGATAATCAAGACCGTGTCGATCAAGAATCGCTTCGCAGCGTGCCTTGAGGGTTTCATGTGTGACTTCCGTTGAGTAGCGGAAATTGAAGACGACTTCGACCTCACCGGGAATCACGTTGGTGGCCCCAGTTCCCGCGCGAAAGTTGGAAACCTGAAAGCTGGTAGCCGGGAAAAAATCATTGCCCGCGTCCCAGTGCTCGTTCACTAATGCATCCAGCGCGGGCATTGCCTGGTGGATCGGGTTACACGCCAAGTGCGGATAGGCGACGTGGCCCTGCACCCCTTTAATGTGGAGCACGCCACCCAGAGAGCCGCGCCGGCCATTTTTGATCGCATCCCCGAGGCGTGCCGTTGAGGACGGCTCGCCGACGATGCAGTAGTCGAGGCGTTCGTTGCGCTCGCGCAGGTGCTCGACCACCGCGCGGGTACCGTCGATGGCGGGGCCTTCTTCATCGGAGGTGATCAGAAAGGCAAGTCGGCCATCGTGGTCGGGGTGTTCGGTCACGAAGCGCTCGACGGCGGTAAGCATTGCGGCGAGGCTGCCTTTCATATCGGAAGCGCCGCGCCCGCACAGCATGCCTTCGTCGTTGATGCAGGGGGTAAAGGGAGGAAACTCCCAGTTGGTGTGGGGCCCGCTGGGCACTACATCGGTGTGGCCAGCAAAGGCCAGCACCGGGCCATGATGGCCGCGAACCGCCCAGAAATTTTTTACATCGCCATATGGCAGTGCCTCGATATGAAAGCCGAGCGCCATCAGGCGCTCGATCATCAGGTCCTGGCAGCCTTCGTCATCTGGCGTCACCGACGCGCGACTGAGCAGGTCAAACGCCAGCTGCAGCGTCGGTGATAACCCCTCTGACTCAGTTATGGGCATGCAGCGCCTCGTTGAGCGCGACGGCGCTTTTATTGGTCAGGCACTCAATACGGCCGGTTTGTGAGTTACGGCGCAGCAGTAAATCATCCTGGCCTGCCAACTCGCGTGCGGCGACGGTGTTGACCTCCTGGCCCTGGTCATCCAGCAGCGTTACTTTCACCCCTGCGGTAATGTACAGACCTGCTTCGACAGTACAGCGGTCGCCAAGCGGGATGCCGATGCCCGCATTGGCGCCGATCAGGCAGCCTTCGCCGACTTTGATCACCATATTGCCGCCGCCGGAAAGCGTGCCCATGGTGGAGCAACCGCCGCCCAGATCAGAGCCCTTGCCGACCATGACCCCTGCTGCAATACGTCCCTCGACCATGCCGGGGCCTTCGGTGCCCGCGTTGAAGTTGACGAAACCTTCGTGCATGACCGTTGTGCCTTCGCCCAGGTAGGCGCCCAGGCGCACCCGAGCGGTGTCGCCAATGCGGATGCCGTGCGGGACCACGTAGTCCGTCATCTTGGGGAATTTGTCGACGCAGTCCACCGATAATGCGCGGCCTGCCAGGCGTGCTTTAAGGCGGCGGGCGGGGAGTTCTTCAATGTCGATTGGACCTTCGTTGGTCCAGGCAATGTTGCGCAGCAGGCCGAACATGCCGGTTAAATCCAGCCCGTGGGGTTTAACCAGGCGATGGGAAAGTAGGTGCAGTTTGAGGTAGACCTCTGGTGCGGTTTGCGGCGGCTGGTCGGTTTCCAGGAACATGGCAACCAGCGGGCGCTGGCTGGCGGCGAAGGCTTCAGCAAGCTCCGCCTGATCAGCATGGCCCGCTGCCTGGAGGGCACTGGCCAGACGCGCGCAGTCTTCCGGCAGGAAGCTGACAGCTGCGTTACCCAGGGGCGCGTCGACGACTTCCTTGGCGGCATTCACCAGGCTTTCCGGTGGATTGATCAGCGGTGCGGGGTAGTAGATTTCCAGCCAGTCGCCCTGGGTGTTTTGGGTGCCGATTCCAAGCGCAAAGCTCAGCATAACTGCATTCCTTTAGGTCAGTGTTTTAGCTTAAAGTTTGTCGTAGTCGCCGTCTTTGTAGCCGACCAGAATGGTCTCGTCGTCGACTTCCAAAAGGGGGCGCTTTAACAGTGTGGGGTGTTTCAAGAGCAACTCGCGTCCCGAGTTGGCATCAAAATCTTTCTCGTCATCCGACAGCTCGCGCCAGGTTTTGCTGCGCTTATTGATGGCCTCGATCAGCGGGACGCGATGCAGGATATGTTCCAGCAGCGCTGCTGACAGCCCGTCTTTGCGCAGGTCGTAGGTTTTAAAGGGCATGCCCTTTTCGTCCAGCGCCTTGGCCGCTTTGCGGCAGGTGTCGCAGTTGCTGATGATATAAAGCGTGAGCATGTATGACCTCCCGGCGGTGTTGTCATGCCGTCAATTGTTGCCATCAGGCTGCCGGGCAGCACGCTGACATGCTGCTCAACAAACAGCCGCTGGGTGAAAGCGATGTCGTCGCCGCCAGGCACGGCAGGCCACAGGTAAAAGCTGGCTTCGGGCGTGGGGAAGTCCATCACTGGGGCTAGGACGTCTGTCACGGCGCTAAACTTTTCGCGGTAGGCCTCACGATTGGCGCGTACGTGGTTTTCATCCTGCCAGGCAGCAATCGAGGCGTGCTGCATCGGCAGCGACATGGCGCAGCCGTGGTAGGTGCGATAGCGCTTGAAGGGCATTATCAGGTCAGCATCGCCCGCCACAAAGCCCGAGCGCAGCCCTGGTAAATTAGAGCGCTTGGAAAGCGAATGAAACACCACGCAGCGTCGATAATCATCGCGACCCAGCTCGGCACAGGCCTGCAACAAGCCCGGGGGAGGCGTTGCCTCGTCCAGGTAAAGCTCCGAGTAACACTCGTCAGAGGCAATGATGAAGTCGTATTCATCGGCCAGCGCTATTAGCTGTTTGAATTCGGCGAGGGGCGTGACCGCACCGGTGGGATTCCCCGGTGAGCAGATAAAGACGATTTGCACATCGCGCCAGGTGTCGGCGCTTACGGCGGAAAAGTCCGGGCGAAAGCCGTTGTCGGCGGTGCAGTCGAGGTATAGCGGTTCCCCACCGGCAAGCAGGGTGGCACCTTCGTAGATCTGGTAGAAGGGGTTGGGCACGGCCACTTTGGCCGGGCGGCTTCGGTCGAGCGCGGCTTGAACAAAAGCAAAAATGGCTTCGCGCGTGCCGTTAACCGGCAGGACCTGACGCTCGGTATCGAGCCCTGCAAGCGCGAAACGCTGGCAGGCCCAGGCTGCAATAGTCTCGCGCAGGGCGGCCAGGCCGTTGGTGGCCGGGTAGCGTGCCATCTCTGCTTGATGCGCCACCAGTGCGGCCAGTGCGCCCGGGTAGGGCGCATGCTGGGGTTCGCCGATGGTCAGCGGGATGTGCGCAAGCGATGCGGGCGGGGTCAGTTCGGCCTTGAGCGCCGCGAGCTTTTCGAACGGATACGGATGCAGGGCGTCGAGATCAGGGTTCATAAGTATCCAGAACGCCGTGCTGGCGTCGTTGTAGGCGTCGTGTCGCGAAAAGTAGCCGACGATTATAGGCAAGCGCCGGTGAAGGCTCAAACCTAACCGAGTAATCATCGTTCGTGAGCAGGCTTGCCGGTGCCGAGAGCAGGTTTCCGCGAGGGCGCTGTGAACCCGTCCTTGGGCGCTACTTTCGACATCCATGTCGAAAGACCCTCGCTCCAACCTGCCCTCGGCACCTAGTTACCAGCACTCTTAACTAACCGCAGTTATGTCTCAAACCCCCAGCACCTCAATCAAGCGTTCGCGTAGTTGTTGTTGGCGGTCCGGGTCGGTGAGCGGCTCGCCGGCTTTGGTGGTAATAAAGAACACGTCTTCAACGCGTTCGCCCAGGGTGGCGATTTTGGCCGCCGACAGGGCAATATCCTGCTCCATGAAGATGCGCCCGACGCGTGCCAGAAGCCCCGGCCGGTCAGGGGCGCTGAGCTCGAGCAGCGTGCGGTCGTTGGCCGGGTCCTGTTCAATCAGTACTTCGGTGGCCACCCGGAAGTGCTTGAGCTGGCGCGGCGTGTGCCGCGTGACGATGTCGGGATAGTCGTCGGGGTCGTCGAGTTCTTCCACCAGGTGCTGGCGCATTTCTTTAATACGCGCCGAGTCGCGGATTGGCTGGCCCTGATTGTCCAGCACGATAAAGGTATTGAGTGTCCAGTCGTTGTTGGACGTGGCGATACGCGCATCGTGAATCGACAGCCCCAACTGCTCCATGGCAGCGGCGGTGGCCGCGAACAGGTCGTCCACCGAGCGGGTGTGAATAAACACCTTGGTGCCGCCCTCGGACATGTCGGCCGTGGGCGCGCTAATCAATACCAGTGGCAGCGGCGACGGTTGGTGGTCAAGAATTCCCTGGGTTTGCCAGACGATTTCACTGGGTGCGTACTGCAGAAAATAGTCTTCGCCAAGCGATTCCCATAACCGGTCAATACCGGCTTCATCAACGCCAATCGTTTGCAGCAGTGAGCGGGCTTCGGTGCGCGTTTCGCGCACCCAGTCGTCGCGGTCGGGTGGGTTATTCAGCCCGCGCCGCAGGGCGCGCTTGGTTTCGGCATGCAACTGGCGCAAAAGCGACGCCCGCCAGCCGTTCCACAGCGTCGGGTTGGTGGCATTGATGTCGGCGACGGTCAGTACATAAAGATAGTCCAGTCGTGTTTCGTTGCGCACCTCCATGGCGAAGTCGCGAATCACATCCGGGTCGCTGATGTCGCGCTTCTGCGCTGTCATGGACATCAGAAGATGATGCTCGACCAGCCAGCTGACCAAGTTGGTGTCGTGTTGGGGGATATGATGGCGCTGGCAGAACTGTTCGACGTCCCGGGCGCCGATTTCCGAGTGATCGCCACCGCGTCCTTTACCGACATCGTGAAATAGGCCGGCAATCCAAAGCAGGTCCAGCTTCGGCAACTGCTGCATCAAGGTGGCGGCGACCGGAAAGTCGTCCTTGGCCTCAGGCTTGCGGAAGCCGTGCAGGAACTTGAGCAGCCGCAGTGTATGGGCATCCACCGTATAAATATGGAACAGGTCATGCTGCATCAGGCCTACCGCGCGGCCAAATTCGGGCAGGTATTTGCCCAGAATGCCGTAGCGGTTCATGCGCCGCAGCTGGCGGGGCACGTTGCCGGGGGCGCGCATAATGGCCATAAATAGCCGCTGGTGGCGCGGGTCTTCCCGGTAGTGGTCGTCGATCTGGTGGCGATGGTCGCGAATTAGCCGGATAGTATCAGCACGCACCCCTTCGATTTCGGGGTGCTTGGCCATCAGCAGAAACAGCTCAAGCATGGCCGCTGGCTGTTCGCGGAACAGGTTGCGCGAACGCACCTGAATATAGCCGCCCTTGGTTTCAAAGCGCTCGTTAAGTTTGACCGTTTCCAGCGCTTCCTTGCCGCGTAGAATGACTTCATCGAAATGCTGCAGCAGCATGTCGTTAAGCCCGGCCAGGGCGGTCACGTGTCGATAGTAGCGCTTCATAAACTGCTCGACCGCCAGGCCCTCGGGGGTGTCGCGAAAGCCAAACATCTCGGCAATGGTACGCTGGTGGTCAAACAGTAGACGGTCTTCGGCGCGGTCGGTGAGCATATGCAGGGCGTAGCGCACTTGCCATAAAAACGCCTGCCCCTGGCTTAAAATGCGCAGTTCGGCATCATTCATAAAGCCGTTGGCGACGATGTCGGTGTACTGCTCAGTACCGAAATGGCGCTTGGCCACCCAGCCGATCATCTGGATGTCGCGCAGCCCGCCGGGCGAGCTTTTGAGATTGGGCTCGAGATGATACTCGGAGTTGTTGTAGCGATAGTGGCGGGTGATCTGCTCCTGCCACTTGGCTTCGAAAAAGCGGTCGGCGGGCCAAACGTGTTCGGCGGTCAGTCGTTGGCGCATCTTGTCGCGTAACGACTCAGGACCGGCAATCAGGCGTGATTCAAGCAGGTTGGTGATCACCGTGACATCGGCGGCCGCTTCGCGCTCGCAGTCGTTGAGCGAGCGCACGCTATGGCCGATCTCCAGCCCGATGTCCCATAAAAAGGTGACAAAAGCGGTCAGCGGCTCCCGGTAGGGGCTGTCGTCATCGTTTTCAAGAAGGAGTAGCAGGTCGATATCCGAATGCGGGTGCAGTTCGCCGCGTCCGTAACCGCCCACGGCGACCAGCGCGACGCCGTCGTCGGGCCAATCGTGCTGTTCCCAGGCGATGGCCAGCAGCTGATCCAGATACCACGCACGGCCACGCACCAGGTCGCGAATATCGGCCCCGGCGCGAAAGCGTTCGTCCAGGCGCGTCTGAATCTCGTCGAGTGCTGCCTTGAACGGCGCAATCGGCGAGCGAGACCCCGCAAGCTCGGTGCGGAATTGCTCGAGATCGAACAGTGTGGTGTCCGGTTCAAACCGGTAGTGATGTAAAAGCATCAATTACTTAAAAAGCTGAAGTCTTCGTCGCCGCGTGCAGTCAGCACGTCAACGCCGGTGTCGGTGACCAGCAGGGTGTGTTCCCACTGTGCCGACAGGCTGCGGTCTTTAGTGATGGCCGTCCAACCGTCACGTAACACCTTGGTTTTGTAGCCGCCGACATTGATCATTGGCTCGATGGTGAAACACATGCCCGCTTCAAGGCTGATGTCAGCACTGGGCGCGTAGCCATCGTAATGCAGGAACTGGGGGTCTTCGTGAAATTCAGCGCCGATGCCGTGGCCGCAGAAATCGCGGACAACCGAGTAGCCATTGGCCTCGGCGTGCTTCTGGATCACACGGGCGAGTTCAGACAGGTGCACGCCGGGTTTGACCTGTTCAATACTTTTATACAGGCATTCCTGGGTAATGCGGCACAGCCGCTCGCCCTGGATAGTCTCGCCGACCACGAACATCACGCTGGAATCGCCGTGATAGCCAGCGGCCGTGCGCACGGTAATATCCAGGTTCATGATATCGCCGTTCTTGAGCTTTTTGGCGTCGTCGGGAATCCCGTGGCAGACCACATGGTTGATTGATGTGCAGGTCGCTTTGGGGAAACCGTGGTAATTAAGAGGCGCAGGCGTTGAGCCCAGCTCATTGACGATGTATTCGTGGCACAGCCGGTCGATTTCACCGGTGCTGATGCCAGCCTGGACGTGGGGGGTAATCATTTCGATGACGCTGGCTGCCTGGCGTCCAGCTTCGCGCATTTTGTCGATTTCAGAAGGCGTTTTAATAGGAACGTTCATGGATTCTCGATGTTGACTCAGAATGGCAGGTTGAGCGGCAATAAAAGGCCCGCTGAACGGATGACGGCTTCATCTTGACGATGATCTATGGTATAAAGCCGCGCGCTTTCCTGCAATCGTCATCCGCTGCAAACTTTTGGTTGTCGAGGTTGATGAGCAAGCAAAGCGTTATCACGGCATTGCAGGTTTCGTCGCTCACGGGCGATTGAGCACTGCAATATTGAACAGCAAGCCTTGAAAACACACATGCACCGGCACATGGTCCCGGGTGCCGCTGGCAGCGTCTGACGATGCCAATGGTCGGATCCATGGGGTGCGTGGAGGCCTAACCCGAGTTTCAGGAGTTTTACCATGTCTCACGTCAATATGCGTGACCTGCTCAAAGCAGGCGCTCACTTCGGTCACCAGACCAAGTACTGGAATCCGAAGATGAGCAAGTTCATCTTCGGCGCGCGCAACAAGATTCACATCATCAACCTCGAGCACACCCTGCCGGCGCTGAACGAAGCGATCGATGTGGTTGAGAAGATGGCGGCATCCAACAACAAGATTTTGTTTGTTGGCACCAAGCGCAGCGCTAGCAAGATCATTAAGGAACAAGCCAACCGCGTCAGCCAGCCGTTCGTCAACCATCGCTGGTTGGGCGGTATGTTGACCAACTTCAAGACCATTCGCGTGTCCATCAAGCGTCTGCGCGAACTTGAAGCGATGCACGAAGACGGCACGTTCGAGAAGTTGACCAAGAAAGAAGTCTTGATGGCAACCCGCGAGCAGGACAAGCTCGAGCGCTCCGTGGGCGGTATCAAGAACATGGGCGGCCTTCCGGACGCACTGTTCGTGATTGACGTTGACCACGAGCGTATCGCGATCAACGAAGCCAACAAGCTGGGCATCCCGGTCATCGGCGTGGTGGATACCAACTCCAACCCCGATGGTGTGGACTACGTGATTCCGGGCAACGATGACTCCATCCGCGCCATCCAGATTTACGTAAAAGCCATTGCCGATGCCTGTGGTCGTGCCAAAGAAGGTCGCGCCGACGAGTTTGTCGAAGTGACGGATACTGAAGAAGCCGCTGACGCCGACAGCAGCGCTGCCGCCGAGTAAACCGGTGGTCGATGCGGTGTCGTTGCCGATGCTGCATCACTTAAGAGGGGGCCTGTGCCCCCTTTTTTCCCGCTTTGGGTAAATGCTTGGAGTGGGCAGTCTTGGGCCGACATCAATGTCGGCAGCGCCATGCAGAGTGAGATCATTCGGCCACCAGCCGTCACTATGCTCTGTAGGGCGTTTAACTCTCAGCTAGAACCATTTCAGAGGTGAAATCTCATGGCAGCTATCAGCGCCTCTCAGGTTAAAGAACTTCGCGAACGTACCGGCTTGGGCATGATGGAGTGTAAAAAAGCACTCACCGAAGCCGGTGGTGACATCGAGGTTGCGATTGAAAACCTGCGTAAGAGTTCGGGCCTAAAAGCCGCGAAAAAAGCCGGCCGTACCGCTGCGGAAGGTGCCGTTGTGACCCGTGTTGCTGATGACGGCAGCTACGGCGTTATGGTGGAAATCAACTCCGAGACCGACTTTGTGGCTCGCGATGACAACTTCATCGACTTCACCAACAAAATTGCCGACGCCTTCTTCGCCGCTAAAAGCGACGACGTGGCCGCCGTCATGGATGGCGAGCTGGAAACCGTCCGTGAGCAGTTGGTGCAAAAAATCGGTGAAAACATTGGCGTGCGTCGTGCCGTTGTTGTCGACGCTGCTGACGGTGGCGTGGTCGGTGAATACGTTCACGGTGGCCGTATCGGTGTGTTGACCGTCCTTAAAGGCAGCAATGCCCAGGTGGCAAAAGACGTGGCGATGCACGTGGCTGCCATCAACCCGTCGGTTGCGCGTCCGGAGAACATGCCTCAGGAAGAGCTGGATAACGAAAAAGCGATTATCCTTGCTCAGCCTGATATGGCCGGTAAGCCGGAACAGATCGCTGAAAAAATGGTGCAAGGTCGCCTGAAGAAGTACCTGGCAGAAAACAGCCTGACCGAGCAGCCGTTTGTGAAGGATCAGAACCAGACGGTGGCTGAGTTCGTTAAGGCAGCCGGTGGTGAAGTGGTCGGCTTTACCCGCTTTGGCGTGGGCGAAGGCATCGAGAAAGAAGAAGTCGACTTCGCGAAAGAAGTTATGGAACAGGCTGGCCGTCGCTAAGGTCTGATGTTCCAGCTGTAGGTTGGCGTGCGCGCGAGCGCACGCCTTCGCGTATCCGGCCCCTGCATAATAGAAGGGGTGATGCCGCTTGTCGGCGCTAAGGTCTGCCCTAGGAGAATTGCCATGTCGCGCGATGTTCAAGAACCGCTTACCTCCCTGTCTAGCAAATCAAAAACCGACGGTTCCAAGTCAAAATACAAACGTATTTTGCTCAAGCTGTCGGGTGAAGCGCTGATGGGGGAGCACGACTTTGGCATAGATCCGAAGGTGCTGGATCGGATGGCGCTGGAAATTGGCCAGCTAGTGGGTATTGGCGTTCAAGTGGGTATCGTCATCGGTGGTGGTAACCTGTTTCGCGGTGCGGCGCTTAATGAAGCCGGTATGGACCGCGTTACTGGTGATCACATGGGCATGCTGGCAACGGTGATGAATGCCCTGGCGATGCGCGACGCGCTGGAACGTTCCAATATTCGCTCGCGAGTGATGTCGGCGATCCCCATGAGTGGGGTCGTCGAGCATTATGATCGACGCACGGCGATCCGCTATTTGACGTCCGGTGATGTGGTGTTGTTTTCAGCCGGTACCGGTAATCCTTTCTTTACCACTGATTCAGCCGCCTGCCTGCGAGGCATCGAGGTTGATGTTGACGTGGTAATCAAAGCGACCAAGGTCGACGGTGTTTACAATAAAGACCCGGTGAAACACCCCGATGCCGTCAAATACGATCAGCTTTCCTACGATGATGCGCTTGATCAAAAGCTCGGCGTTATGGATTTGACCGCCATCTGCCTGGTACGTGACCATGACATGCCAGTGCGGGTGTTTGATATGAACAAGCCTGGTGCCCTGCTAAATTTAGTAGTCGGGGGCAAGGAAGGCACGCTGATAGACAGAGGGTAACCACGTGATTAATGATATTCAGAAAGATGCCGCGTCGCGCATGAAAAAAAGTGTCGAGGCGCTGCACAACAACTTTAACAAGATTCGTACCGGGCGTGCCCATCCGAGCATTCTAGATGCGGTGACCGTCGACTATTACGGTGGTCAGGTGCCGCTGAATCAGGTGGCCTCGGTCAACGTTGAAGATGCGCGGACGCTGTCGATTTCGCCATGGGAACAGAGCATGGTGCAGAAAATCGAAAAAGCGATCATGACCTCTGATCTGGGTTTGAATCCGGCAAGCGCAGGCAACGTCATTCGTGTGCCGATGCCGATGCTCACCGAAGAAACCCGCAAAGGCTACATTAAGCAGGCGCGCAGCGAAGCCGAGCACGCGCGTGTCGCAGTGCGAAACGTACGCCGCGATGCTAACGGCGACTTCAAGTCATTATTGAAAGACAAAGAGATCACCGAAGACGATCAGCGCGAAGGCGAAGATGCGATTCAAAAGCTGACCGACAAGTATATCGCTGAGATTGATCAAGCGCTCGCTTCGAAAGAACAAGACTTGATGCAAGTTTGACAAGCGAATATCCACGCCGCGGGCAGCAGCGCTGCCCGCTCAGCCATCCATGATTGGCTTTTCTATGATTGACCTTTGGTGCAAGCATTCATGACGTCACCGCAGCTCCCCGAACAACAACGGGACGATGCCAACGCGATGGAGGTAGGGCAGGGCCGGGTGCCGTCCCATGTGGCGATTATTATGGACGGTAATAATCGCTGGGCGCGCGCGCGCGGTCTTTCCGGTGCGCGAGGGCATCGCGCAGGCGTAGAAGCGGTCAGGGCGGTTATTCAGCGTGCGGCCGAGCGGGGTGTTGAAACGCTCAGCCTGTTTGCCTTTTCAAGTGAGAACTGGAAGCGGCCGGCAACGGAAGTCAATGCGCTGATGGAGCTCTTTCTGATGGCGCTCAAGCGCGAGGTCAAGAAGCTGCATGAGCGTAATATCCGCCTGTCGATTATCGGCGAGCAGCGTGGTTTTTCCCATGCTATTCAGAAGCATATTCAGCGTGCTGAATCGCTGACCGCCAGCAACACCGGCATGCACCTGGTGATTGCGGCGAACTACGGCGGCCATTGGGATATTGCTCAAGCCGCCCGTCGGCTGGCTGAGCAGGCAGTGGCAGGTGAAATCTCCCCATCTGCTATCGACGAAGCCCAGATGGACCAGGCCATGAGCGAGAGCGCTTATGTCCCGCCCATCGATTTGTGCATTCGGACCAGCGGTGAACAGCGGCTGTCGAATTTCATGCTTTGGCAGCTTGCTTACGCTGAACTGCACTTTTCGCCGCTACTCTGGCCTGATTTTCATGCCCAGGCCTTCGATGATGCCTTGGCTGATTTTTGTCGACGGCAGCGTCGTTTTGGTATGACCGACGAACAGTTAGAGGCTCAGGGTGCTTAAGCAGAGAGTGATAACCGCCGTCTGGCTAGCGCCTGTGGTGCTAGTTGGCCTGTTTGGTCTGCAGGGTGAAAGCTATGCGCTGTTCACCGCCTTCGTCATGCTGCTAGGGGCGTGGGAGTGGACCAATCTGGCGGGCGTGATTCAGCCGTTCAAGCGTGCTGCGCTGGTTGCGGGCTGCACCGTCTTGATGCTTTTGATGTGGGCCAGTGGTGTCACCCTTGCTGAGTGGCCGCTGTGGGTTGCGGCGGCGGGCTGGCTGCTCAACCTGGTATGGGTTACCCGCTATCCGGCCCTGGCTTCGCAGTGGCATTCCACGCCAGGCCGACTACTGATGGGGCTGTGGGTGCTGCTGCCTTGCTGGGTAGGCTTTAATATCCTGCGCGAGACCGGTGCCGTATGGCTGCTGTTTGTATTGCTGCTCGTTTGGTCAGCGGACATCGGCGCTTACTTTGCCGGGCGCCGCTGGGGTCAGCGCAAACTGGCGCCTCGAGTCAGCCCCGGCAAATCCTGGGAAGGCGTGGTGGGCGGCATGCTGGCAACAGCCCTCTTGGCGATCGGATTTGCACTAGGCCTATCGCTTGGATTAGCCGAAGCCGTCGCCCTGGTGGCGATTACGCTGCTGGTCACGTTAATCTCGGTGTTGGGCGATTTATTGGAAAGCATGCTCAAGCGCTTCCGTGACGTGAAAGATTCAAGTCAGTTGCTGCCGGGCCACGGCGGCGTGCTGGATCGCATTGACAGTTTGACGGCGGCGATTCCGCTGTTCGCGCTGCTCTATCTACAGGTGTTGGGCTTATGACTTCGATAACCATGCAGCGTGTGACGGTGCTGGGCTCCACCGGTTCAATCGGTACCAGTACGCTTGATGTCATCGCGCGCCACCCTGATCGCTACCAGGTGCATGCGTTAACCGCCCATACCTCCAAAGAGGCGCTGCTCAACCAATGCCTCCGCTTTCGTCCTGCCGTTGCGGTTCTCGATAGCGAAGATGATGCACATTGGCTACGCACTGAGTTGGGCCGGGCGCGTCAACCTACCAAGGTCATGGTGGGGCCACAAGCACTGTGCGATGTAGCCCGCGATGCTCACGTCGATATTGTCATGGCGGCGATCGTCGGCGCGGCGGGGTTGCTTCCCTCGCTGGCAGCGGCAGAGGCAGGCAAGCGTGTGCTGCTGGCCAATAAAGAGGCGCTGGTGATGGGCGGGGCACTCTTCATGCAGGCGGTCGCTCGCTCCGGCGCCACGCTATTACCCATTGATTCTGAACATAATGCGATCTTTCAGTGTCTACCCCCGGAACACCGCGGAGGGCTTGCGCGCCACGGCATCTCGCAGCTACTGCTGACGGCCTCTGGTGGGCCTTTTCGTACCTGGAGTGAGGCGGCTATTGCCCAGGTCACGCCTGAGCAGGCCTGCGCGCACCCCAACTGGTCGATGGGCCGAAAAATCTCGGTAGATAGCGCCACGTTAATGAACAAGGGGCTGGAGCTGATTGAGGCCTGCTGGCTGTTTGATGCCCGTCCTGATCAGATTCAGGTTGTCGTGCATCCGCAAAGCGTCATTCACTCGATGGCCGCCTATCAGGATGGCTCTGTGCTTGCGCAGATGGGCAATCCTGACATGCGCACGCCCATCGCTTATGGGCTGGCATGGCCTGAGAGGATACACGCAGGCGTTGAAGCGCTGGATCTGTTTCAGGTGGCACGGCTCGATTTTGAAGCCGCGGATGAAGCGCGCTTTCCGTGCTTGCCGCTGGCCCGTGAGGCGATGCGTATTGGTGGTTTGTCACCGGTTGTGCTTAACGCCGCTAATGAAGTGGCGGTTGAGGCTTTTTTGAATCACCGGTTGGATTTCTTGGGCATCGGTCAGCTGGTCGAGGAAGTGCTGTCTTTGTCTATCAATGGGCCAGCCGATTGCCTTGAGAGTATTTTATGGGCCGATCAACGCGCACGTCAGCGTGCCGATGGATGGCTGGAACGTTGGTCCGCTTAATCTCAGCACGGCTGAGGCGCATATTGAGGAGTACCCTTTGGGCCTGATACAAAACATCCTAGCGGTAATCGTGGTGTTGGGGCTGCTTGTCACCTTCCACGAATTCGGTCACTTTTGGGTGGCGCGTCGCTGTGGGGTCAAGGTACTGCGCTTTTCGGTCGGGTTTGGCAAGCCGCTTTGGTCGCGGGTTGATCGCCACGGTACCGAGTTTGCGATTGCCGCCATTCCGCTTGGCGGGTATGTAAAAATGCTCGACGAACGCGAAGCCCCGG
>JAIVHM010000009.1:18052-31681 GCA_020201095.1 Halomonas sp.
GACACAACCAGAATCCCCAGCCGCTGAAGCGGGGCTGGCGCACGGTGACGAGATTACCGCGATTCAGGGTGACGATGTCAGCAACTGGGAAGCAATTAATCTGAAGCTGGTGTCGATGATTGGTTTCAGTGGTGAGCTTACCATTGAGGCGCGTCCTGAAGGTGAAAATGAGGTAGCGGTGTATCGACTGCCGCTACGCGATTACATGACCCGCCAGGATCCGCCGCAACCGCTCGAAACACTTGGCCTGACGCCTTGGCAGCCAGATGTTCCCGCCATGCTGGGTCAGGTGATTGAAGGTGAGGCCGCCGACGAGGCGGGTTTACAGGTAGGTGATCGCATCATTGCGGTAGATGAACAGCCTATCGACGATTGGATGGCATTCGTCAATGTGATCCGTGGTAGCCCTGATGAGGCGTTGACGGTTGAGTTTGAGCGAGACGGCGAACGACAAACTGCTACCCTGACCCCCGGTCGCAACCGTCTGGAGACTGGCGTTGAAATTGGGTACATTGGTGCGGGAGCTGAACCTGTCGAATGGCCTGAAGAGTTTCAGCGTGAAATACGCTATGGTCCTGTGGAGGCGGTGGGACAGTCATTGTCGCGCACGGCGGAAATGACATTATTGACCGTTGATGCCATTCGCAAGATGCTAGTGGGGCTGATATCGCCATCCAATTTGTCTGGCCCCGTGACAATTGCTCAGATTTCAGGTGATTCCGCACGGGCAGGATTGGAAGCATTTGTCAGCTTTCTAGCGTATCTTTCCATCAGTCTTGGGGTTTTGAATTTACTACCGATCCCGGTATTGGATGGGGGGCACCTGCTTTATTATTTCTTGGAGGTCGTGCGAGGGCGGCCGGTCTCCGAGCAAACCCAAGCCATCGGCTTACGTATCGGGCTTGCCATGGTCGGTACCCTGATGCTGATGGCCCTGTATTTTGATCTGATGCGCCTCTGGTAACGACGCGTGTAGTGCCTAAGATGCCTTGTCATCTGCCTGCACAAATGTATATGGTGCCTGTTTGAATCCATAGGCAGACCAACGCGAGCGAAATGACTGCATGAAAATCAAGACCTTTGGAATGGCGGTACTCTTGCTGGCAGGCGCCAGCGGTGCCCAAGCACAATCCTTTGATATTTCCGACATTCGTGTGGAAGGACTGCAGCGGGTTTCCGCCGCCTCTGTCTTTAATGCGTTTCCTGTCAGTGCCAACGACCAGGTGAGCGAAAGCGAACTCGCAGCTGCGGCGCGAGAGCTTTTCGAAACTGGGTTGTTTGAAGACGTATCGCTGGCTCGGGAAGGCGACGTGCTCGTGATCCAGGTTGTCGAGCGCCCCACTATTTCTCAGTTGAATATCAACGGCAACGAGCAAATTTCAGAAGACGATCTTCGCCAGGGACTGACCGAAGCGGGACTGGCTGAAGGCGAGGTGCTTCAACTCTCGACGCTAGAGGAAATGGAGCGCGAGCTGGAAGGGGTTTACCAATCCCAGGGCCGTTATAGCGCGGGTATTGAAACCGACGTTGAGGAGATCGATGAAGGACGCGTGCGCGTCAATATCGATATCAACGAAGGTGAAGTTGCCAAAATCCGCCAGATCAATATCGTCGGCAACGAAGCTTTCGATGATGAAACGCTGCTGGATATTTTCGAGTTGGAAGACAGTCCCGGATTACTGTTTGGTTGGTTCTCAAACGACGAGTATTCCCGTGAAGCCCTGGGCGGCGATATTGAGCGCTTAAGGTCTTATTACCTGGATCGTGGTTACGTCAATTTCGATGTGACCTCAACCCAGGTATCGATCGGCGAAGACAAGTCAGAAATTTTCATTACGCTTAATGTTGACGAAGGCCAGCAGTATCGTGTCGGCGATGTGCGTTTTAGTGGTGATCTGGAGATCGGTGAGCAGGAAGCCCGTGATCTACTCACCATCGAGCGTGGGGAGATATTCTCACGCCAGGACCTCAATACCTCAACCGAGGCGCTGCGTCAGCGCCTCGGTGCAGAAGGCTTTGCCTTTGCCGAGGTTGAAGGAGTCCCGGAGGTAGCCGATGACGGTGAGACGGTGGATATGGTGATTAACGTCGATCCGGGGCAACGGGCCTATGTCCGGCGTATTGAGTTTGTCGGCAATACGACCACTGATGACGAAGTGTTGCGCCGTGAAATGATTCAGATGGAAGGCGCACCGGCCTCTACAGACTCGATTACCCAGTCGCGTCAACGTCTTGAGCGGTTAGGCTTTTTCAGCCAAGTTGAGGTCGATACCGAACGCGTCCCGGGCGAGCAAGACAAACTGGATGTCACTTATAACGTTGAAGAGCAGCCATCAGGCTCTGTTTCAGCCAGCGTCGGGTTCTCGCAAAGTGCTGGGGGCGTCAACTTCGGTTTTACTGACCCCTACTGGACGTTGGACGGCATCTCGCGGGGCTATAACGTTTTCTACCGCGAAACCGATTATGAAGACTCTGATATTTCGACCTACTCGACCGATTCATTTGGTGCGGGTATCAACTTTGGCTACCCGATCAGCGAGCTATCGAGGCTGAATTTTGGCGCCAGTGCCGAAGACACCACGGTAAAAACCTACTCTGATACCGCTTCCGAAATTCGTCGTTATGTTGAGGACGAGGGTGATAATGCGCAAACCCTCAAGCTGGACGCGAACTGGACGCGCAATAATCTCAACCGTGGCATCATGCCCACGGCAGGCAACTACCAGCGCGTTTCAATAGAAGCCGGCGCGCCCGGCAGCGACACGCAATACTACAAAGCCAGCGCCCGGGCGCAGCAGCTGTTTGCGCTTAACGATGCATGGTCACTGAAGTTTACCGGCGATGTTGGCTATGCCGATACGGTGGGCGATGATCCTTATCCGTTTTATGAGAACTTCTATGCTGGGGGCTTAGGTTCCGTGCGCGGTTTCACCTCTAATACACTTGGTCAGGCAACGACGCCCTCGAGTGAAGGTGGCCGAGATCGCACACTAGGCGGTAATGTTTTAATGGAAGGTAGCGCTGAAGTTATCTTCCCGCTTCCGTTTGTTGAAGATCAGAACTCTTTGCAAGCCTCGCTGTTCTTAGATGCGGGTAATACGTTCCTATCATCCTGCTATGACGTGCTGGATGAAGACGCCAATCGTCAGGAATGTGAGTCAGGAGTGGATCTTGGTGATCTACGCTATAGCGCGGGGTTGGGGTTATCCTGGCTGACGCCGGTAGGCCCGTTGACCTTTGCGGTAGCAGAGCCGCTGAACGACGAAAGTGGGGATGATACCCAGTTCTTCCAGTTCGCGTTAGGCCAGTCATTCTAACGTGTTGAGGTGCCTCGTTAGGCAAGGCGCACCGATTTTACAAAAGGAGTTATGACCATGCTTAAGCTCACTGGGATCGTTTGTCTGCTGGGTGCCATGGTGTTATCAGCGCAGGCTCAGGCTGACGAAGTTGCTGTGCTTGACTGGCGAGCCGCATTGATGAATAGCGATTCCGCTCAATCATCAATCAGTCAGTTAGAAGGCGAGATTGGCGAGCAACAACGCGAAGCTGAAAGTCTGGGTAATGAACTGCAAGGCATGCAGGAGCGCTTGCAAAGCGAGGGTGAGACGATGCCCGAGTCACAGCGCGAATCGCTGATTGCTGAATTACAGGAGAAGGGTAATCGCTTTGAGCAGCTTCGCCAGCAAATTGGTCAGGCGCAACAACGCTCAGAGCAGCAGTTCCTAGAGGGCGCCGAACCCAAGCTTGAGCAAGCGGTTGAGCAAGTAATCGATCGCCACGGTATTGAAGTCTTGGTTGAGCCCCAAGGTGTGCTGCATTCCTCCAGGGATTTACCCAATGTGACGGATGAAGTGACGCAGATTTTTAACTCGCTCAACTAACATACCCTTAATGTTCGGTGCGGCTCATCCGCACCAAAGGTTCTTTGGCCGCCCATGACCCATGCTTCTCACGACTTAACGCTTTCGGATATTGCCCGCCATTTGGACATCGCCTTTGAGGGTGACGGGAACCAACCCATCAGGGGCTTGGCGACACTCAAAGACGCCCGGTCAGATCAGGTGGCTTTTCTGGCCAATCGTGCTTATCTGAAAGATCTGGCCGTGACCCAGGCGGCGGCAGTTCTACTTCACCCTGAGCATGGCAAAAACTGTCCGGTTCCCCGTCTTGAAATCGACAACCCCTACTTGGGTTATGCCAAACTTTCCCAACTGTTTGACCCGCTGCCCGCACGCGATGTCATTGGTGTTCATCCGAGTGCTGTGGTTGCTGAAAGTGCCTCGGTTGGGGAGGGTGTCAGTGTTCAGGCCAATGCGGTGATAGAAGAAGGTGTGGTGTTGGGTGACAACGTCGTCATTGGCGCGGGTAGCATGGTGGGTGCCGACAGTATTATCGGCGAAGAGACGCGTCTACATGCCAACGTCACGGTGTGTCATGGTGTTGTGATAGGTAAACGAGTCATCTTACAGAGCGGTTGTGTGATCGGTGGGGACGGGTTTGGCTTTGCCCACGATGGCGGTCAATGGCACAAAATTGCGCAATTAGGCGGTGTGGTGATCGGCGATGACGTCGAGGTCGGCAGCTGCTCAAGCATCGATCGGGGCGCGCTAGGTAATACCGTGATCGGTAACGATGTCAAAATCGACAGCCAAGTGCAGATTGCCCATAACGTCACGGTCGGCGATCACAGCGCATTGGCCGGCTGCGTTGGCATTGCCGGCTCTACCCATGTGGGGCGGCACTGCATGCTGGGCGGAGGCGTTGGCCTTTCAGGCCATTTGACGATTTGTGATGGTGTCCAGGTGACCGGAATGAGCTTGGTGACCAACTCGATTCACGAACCTGGCGTCTATTCTTCCGGCACCGGGGCCATGGGTAATGCTCAATGGCGAAAAAATGCTGTTCGTTTTAAACAGCTTGATGATATTGCCAAGCGCTTGTTGCGCTTGGAAAAAAGCCATCGCGGCCAGTCGTGACTGTGTGAGTATGGCAGTGGGCCGATTGAGGCTCATCCGCAGCGCGTTATAATTTACTGTTTTTTGATCGGCCCGTGTGCCGATATTTGCCTGATGTTACAGGTGTTCTGTTTTTTTAGGGGTCGCTACGATGGTTATGGATATTAACGAAATTCACGCGGGTAACGCAGCTAACTACGGGTGAATCCATCGTTGCGTACAAAAACGTCAGTATTAACGAACCGTTTTTTAACGGCCACTTTCCCCACCACCCGATTATGCCGGGTGTGTTGGTCATTGAAGCGTTGGCCCAGGTATGCGGTATTCTAGGCTTTAAAACCGTTAATAAACTGCCCGCTGATGGCTATGTCTACTATTTGGTAGGAAGCGATAAAGTTCGCTTCAAACGCCCTGTCATGCCGGGCGACCAACTGGTGCTTGAAGCCAATGTGATTCGCGGCAAGCGAGGCATCTGGAAATTTGCCTGTCGGGCAACGGTTGACGGTGAACTCGCCTGCGAAGCAGAGATAATTTGTGCTGAGAGGAAAGTAGCTTGATACATTCTACTGCCCTGGTTGATCCCGCCGCCCGGCTTGCCGAGGATGTTGAGGTGGGCCCGTTTAGCGTGATTGGCCCGGATGTCACTATTGGTGCAGGGTCAGTCATCGGTCCGCATGTGGTGGTCAAGGGACCCACAACGCTGGGTGAGCGCACGCGCATTTTCCAGTTTGCCTCCGTGGGTGAGGATTGCCAGGATAAAAAGTACGCGGGCGAGCCAACGCGCCTGGTCATGGGTGATGATAACGTCATTCGCGAGGGCGCCACGCTGCACCGCGGCACGATTCAGGACCGTGGTGAAACCACCATTGGTTCGCGCAACCTGATCATGGCATATGTGCATGTGGGCCACGACTGTGTGGTTGGCAATGACTGTATTCTTGCCAATCAGGTAACATTGGCGGGTCACGTGACGGTTGGCAATTTCGCCATACTGGGCGGTTTGGCGGCGGTTCATCAGTTCTGCTACTTCGGCGATCATGCCATGGCAGGCGGTGGTTCGATCATCACCAAGGACACACCCGCGTATGTGATGATTAACGGCAACCCCGCTGAAGCTCGCGGCCTCAACCTTGTTGGCCTTAAGCGTCGTGGTTTCAGTAGCGAAGCCATCAACGCCCTAAGTGCCTCCTACAAGCTCGTGTACAGGCAAGGCTTGACGGTGGAGCAGGCGCTCACGGAAATGCGCCGTGAGTATCCCATTCCTGAAGTTTCCCACTTCGCTGATTCCATAGAGCGTTCAACGCGCGGCATTACCCGCTAACCGGCGGTTTTTTCATGGAACCACAGCGCATTTACCTAGTGGCAGGCGAGCTTTCCGGGGATATCCTCGGCGCGGGGCTGATGCGCGAACTCAACGCGCGACATCCGGGCGTTGAATTTCGCGGTATCGGCGGCCCGCGCATGCAAACTCAGGGGCTCAATAGCCGCTT
Organism: Halomonas sp.; assembly: GCA_020201095.1. Classification (GTDB taxonomy): domain Bacteria; phylum Pseudomonadota; class Gammaproteobacteria; order Pseudomonadales; family Halomonadaceae; genus Vreelandella. Next base: position 24,498 of record JAIVHM010000009.1, read on the forward strand.
TCCTCTCGAAACCCTATCGGTGATGGGGTTGGTGGAAGTCATCAAGCACCTGCCTGAGCTGATTCGCGTACGCCGTACGTTGCGTCAAGAGGCCGTCGCCTGGCAGCCCGACATCATGATCGGAATCGATGCGCCTGACTTCAATATTGGCTTGGAGAAGCAGCTTCGTGAAGCGGGCATCACAACGGCGCATTATGTCAGCCCATCCGTATGGGCATGGCGGCAAGGACGGGTAAAGAAGATTGCCAAAGCCGTGGACGGCATGTTGACGCTGCTCCCCTTTGAAGCGGCTTTCTATCGCCGTCATCAGGTACCGGTTGCCTTTGTGGGGCACCCGCTGGCTGACGAGCTGCCGCTCGAAAATGACCGCGCAAGCACCCGTCAATCGCTTGGACTGGATGAACAGGTGCCGGTGTTGGCGCTACTGCCCGGTTCACGAAGCAACGAGATACGCTTTCTAGGCGCCACTTTTTTGCAAGCCGCCGAGCAGCTTTGCCAACAGCATCCCTCGCTTCGGGTGGTGATTCCAGCGGCCAGCACGCAGCGCCGCGATGAAATTGACCAACTTTTGCAAACCTATCCGGCGCTTGGCGAGCGCGTGGTGATACTCGATGGTCAGGCCCGCGAGGCGATGGTGGCAAGCGATGCCGTGCTGTTGGCGTCAGGCACCGCCGCGCTAGAGGCCATGCTCTGCCACCGCGCCATGGTGGTGGCCTACAAAATGGCCCCGATGACGCACTGGCTGGCCAAGCGACTGGTCAAGACGCGCTGGGTGTCATTACCCAACCTGATTGCCCAGCAGTCGATTGTGCCCGAACTGATTCAGGACGATGCCTCTCCCGAGGCGATCGCCGAGCAACTCAGCGCGCTATTGAACAACGATGCAGGTCGGCAGGCGCTGGAAGCCCGCTTTGCCTCGATGCACCAGGCGCTTCAGCGCCATGCCAGCCGCCGTGCGGCAGATGCCATCGACGCGCTGGTTGCCGGTCAGCCACTCCCCTTGCAGGATGACCGCATCGATGGCTGTTAAAGCAACCAATTTTCCGCCGCTGCAGATTGACTACGCCGGTGATCGCCTGGCGGGGGTCGATGAAGTGGGCAGAGGGCCGCTGGTGGGCAGTGTGGTGGCTGCCGCTGTGATTCTTGATCCTGCGAGGCCTATCGACGGGCTCACCGACTCCAAAAAGCTGACGGCGCGCAAGCGGGAAGCGCTGGATTGCCTGATTCGTGAGCAGGCACTGGCTTTCACGGTGGCCGAGGCCAGCGCCACCGAAGTGGATCAACTGAATATTTACTATGCCACACACCTGGCCATGCGCCGGGCCATCGATGGTCTCGCCCCGGCGGCTGAGTACCTGTTGGTGGACGGTAACCGGCTACCGGGGCATGCGCTACCCGGCCAGGCGGTCGTCAAAGGCGATGCCCGGCATCCGGCAATAGCGGCGGCGTCTATTTTGGCCAAGGTTGCCCGAGATGCCCAAATGGTCGCTCTGGATATGCGCTATCCTGAATATGGGTTTGCGCGTCATAAAGGCTACCCGACCAAAGAGCACTTATCGGCGCTTGCGGTTCATGGGCCATTAGCCGACCATCGACGAAGTTTTGCGCCAGTGCAGCGCCAGTTAGCATTGCTGTAGCCTTTCTATTTATTCAGCGTTTTTACCGAGAGTCCCATGACGGTTCCGTTCGTTCATCTACGTTTGCACAGTGAATATTCCCTGGTCGATGGCTTGGTCAAGCTCAAGTCGCTGGTCAGCACAACCGCTGAGCGCGGGATGCCAGCGCTGGCGCTGACCGACGAAGCCAACCTTTTCGGGCTGGTAAAGTTTTATAAAGCCGCTCAGGGTGCTGGCCTGAAGCCCATTATCGGCAGCGACTTATGGCTGCATAACCCCCACGATGAAGCGCACCCCTACAAAGTGAAGGACTGATTGCGCTGTCAGGGGCGCGCGACGGTGAAATAGGCCGCCACCTGCTTTCCGACCATGAGCGCGAAGCGCGGGGGTTGCTGGAGGAGTGGCAGCAGGCGTTCCCCGACCGCTTCTACCTTGAGCTCATCCGCACCGGGCGCCCTTTGGAAGAGGACTGTGTGCATGCCAGCGTCAAGCTAGCGATTGACACCCAGACGCCGGTAGTGGCGACCAACGACGTGCGTTTTCTGGAGCGTGATGATTATTGGGCCCATGAAACCCGCGTGGCAATCGGTGACGGCAAGGCGCTTGATGACCCGCGCCGCGAGCGTCGCTATACCGAAGAGCAGTACCTCAAAAGCCCCGCCGAGATGGCCGAGCTGTTTGCCGACATTCCCGAGGCGCTAGAAAACAGCGTGATGATCGCCGAGCGCTGCAGCGTCGACGTGCGGCTCGGCGAGATATTTCTGCCCGAGTTCGAAATTCCCGAGGGCATGACCCAGGACGAGTTTTTCCGCAAGATTTCCCACGATGGCCTGACGGACCGGCTGGATTTTCTGTTCCCCGCCGAGCGTTATCCGCGCGACGGGGCGGAGTACCAGGCGATCGACCAGCGCTATCGCGAGCGGCTCGATTTTGAGCTGAACATCATCATCCAGATGGGCTTTCCCGGCTACTTCCTTATCGTGATGGACTTTATCCAGTGGGCCAAGGATAACGATGTGCCGGTCGGGCCCGGGCGCGGTTCCGGTGCGGGTTCACTGGTGGCCTACGCGCAGAAGATCACCGATCTTGATCCCATCGGCTACGACCTGCTTTTCGAGCGGTTCCTGAACCCCGAGCGGGTTTCCATGCCCGACTTTGACGTCGACTTCTGCATGGAGAAGCGCGACAAGGTCATCGAGTACGTGGCCGACCGCTATGGGCGTGATGCGGTATCGCAGATTGTCACCTTTGGCACCATGGCCGCCAAGGCGGTGGTGCGCGACGTCGCTCGTGCCCAGGGCAAGCCCTATTCGCTGGGCGACAAGCTCTCCAAGCTGATTCCCTTTGAAGTCGGCATGACGCTCGATAAGGCGATCGAGCAGGAAGCCGCGCTGAAAGAATTTATCGACAGCGATGAAGAGGCTGAGGAAATCTGGGAAATGGCCCTCAAGCTTGAGGGCACCACCCGGGGTACCGGCAAGCACGCCGGGGGCGTGGTGATTGCACCCACCAAGCTCACCGACTTTTCGCCGCTGCTTTGCGATGAAGACGGCGCTGGCCTGATGGTGCAGTTCGATAAAAACGATATCGAAGATGCCGGGCTGGTGAAGTTCGACTTTTTGGGGCTGCGCACGCTGACGATCATCGACTGGGCGCTGGAAATGGTCGACAAGGTGCGCGACGCCAACAACCAGGGGCCGCTCAACATCGACGCCATCCCCCTGGATGATGGCAAGACCTTCGAGATGCTCAAACGTGCCGAGACCACGGCGGTGTTCCAGCTGGAATCCCGCGGCATGAAGGAGCTGATCAAGCGCCTGTTGCCCGATTCCCTCGATGACATGATCGCCTTGGTCGCGCTGTTCCGCCCCGGCCCGCTGCAGTCGGGCATGGTGGACGACTTCATCAACCGCAAACACGGCCGCGCGGAAGTGTCTTATCCACACCCGGATTACCAGCACGAGCTGTTGAAACCGGTGCTGGCCCCCACCTACGGCATCATCTTGTACCAAGAGCAGGTCATGCAGATCGCTCAGGTGATGGCCGGGTATACGCTGGGTCAGGCCGATATGCTGCGCCGGGCGATGGGTAAGAAAAAGCCCGAAGAAATGGCCAAGCAGCGCGCCGGTTTCATGGAAGGCTGCGCGGCCAGCGGCATTGATAAAGACCTGGCGGGGAATATCTTCGACCTGGTTGAAAAATTCGCCGGCTATGGCTTTAACAAATCGCACTCGGCGGCTTACGCGCTGGTGTCGTACCAGACCGCCTGGCTCAAGACGCACTACCCGGGGCCCTTCATGGCCGCGGTGATGTCCACGGAAATGGACAACCTGGATAAAGTCGTACCGCTGATTGAGGAGTGCCGAAACCTCAAGCTGACGGTGACCCCGCCGGACGTCAACGTGGGCGGTTACAAGTTCACCGTGGATACCCATGGTCGCGTGGTGTACGGGCTGGGGGCGATTCGCGGCGTGGGCGAAGGCCCCATTGGCGCGATCGTCGACGCCCGCGAGGCGGGCGGCGCGTTCAGCGACCTGTTCGATTTCTGTAAGCGTATTGACCCCAAGCGCATGAACAAACGCACGCTGGAAGCGCTGATCCGCTCCGGGGCGCTTGATAACTTGGGCCCCAATCGCGCTGTGCTCGCCGCTGCCATGGAAGATGCCCTCAAGGCCGCCGCGCAAAATCACGCCAACCAGAACCTGGGCATGTTGGATATGTTCGGCGAGGCATTTACTGACGAAGAAGAGGTGGTAGAGGTCTATGCTGAATACCGCCACGTCCGTGAATGGACCGACCGCGAACGGCTGTCCGGCGAGAAAGATACCCTCGGCCTCTACCTGACCGGTCACCCGATTGACGAGTACGAGCGTGAACTAAAACGCTTTGTATCGACGCGGATCAGTGATTTAAAAGCGTCCTGGGAGCCTCAGCGGATTGCCGGTTTGGTGGTGGCCATGCGCACCATGAAATCAAAGCGCGGCGATACCATGGCGTTCATTACCCTGGATGACCGCACTGGGCGCATCGAAGCCTCACTGTTTGGCGAGTTGTTCGAACAGCTGCGAGGACAAATCGCTGCCGACGAAGTGGTGATTGTCGAAGGTGAGGTGTCCAACGATGACTTCTCCGGCGGCCTCAAGCTGCGCGGCAAGGATGTCACTCCCATGGTGGCGGCGCGCGCACGCTTTGGTCAGGCAGTGGAGCTGGCGCTGGATGCCCAGCAGCTCAACGGTCGTCTGGTCGAGAGTTTGCGCGCCAGCCTGTCGCCATTTCGTGACGAGGCCGGGCTGCCCGTCCGTCTGCAGTATCGTCACCCCGATGCCGTGGGCTGGCTGGAACTGGCGGACGAATGGAAGGTCGCTCCCAGCGATGATTTGCTGCAGACCCTGCGCGATGTGCAGGGGCAGGTGGGTGTTCAGTTACGCTACAAGTAGACGCGTTCCGCGTGGCGCCTTGCGTGGCAGGGTCAGGGTGCGATAATGATTGCATACACGTGTGTTTCGACAAGGCTTATTTTTAACAGGCAGAGCCGATGAATCCTAATTATCTCGATTTTGAACAGCCGATTGCCGAACTTCAGGCAAAAATTGAAGAGCTGCGTTTGGTCAGCTCCGATAGCCAGGTCAACCTTTCCGACGAAATCGCCCGGCTAGAAGAAAAAAGCCGCAAGCTGACGGAGTCGATTTTCAAGGATTTAACCCCTTGGCAGGTGTCCCAGCTGTCGCGGCACCCCCAGCGCCCCTACACGCTGGATTACCTTGAGCACATCTTCAGCGACTTTGACGAGCTGCATGGCGACCGCAACTTTGGTGACGACGCCGCGCTCGTCGGTGGTGTCGCGCGCCTGAATGACAAGCCTGTCATGGTGATTGGCCACCAAAAGGGGCGCGACGTAAAAGAAAAGGTGCGCCGTAACTTTGGCATGCCGCGTCCGGAAGGCTATCGCAAGGCCTGCCGGTTAATGGAAATGGCCGAGCGTTTCAAGATGCCGGTACTGACCTTTATCGATACGCCGGGGGCCTACCCGGGGATTGATGCCGAGGAGCGCGGTCAGTCGGAAGCCATCGCCTACAATCTGGCCGTCATGTCGCGCTTGAAAACGCCGATTATCTCGACGGTAGTCGGTGAGGGCGGCTCCGGCGGCGCGCTGGCGATTGGCGTGTGCGACGAACTGCAGATGCTGCAGTACTCGACCTATTCGGTGGATGAGTTATGGCGCCCCAGCCGCCTGAATCGCTGGTTGAAGCTCTTAACGACGCCCTGGTGGAAACCCCACCGGGGCGCTCTGTTTGGGTGGCCGTCTCTGGTGGACTTGATTCCTCGCTACTGCTGACACTGGCTGCGGACGTCTGCCGCAAGGCCCAACAACCGCTGCGAGCGCTGCACGTCAACCATGCCCTGCAACCTGCCGCCGAAGCGTTTGAAGCGCACTGTCAGTCGATGTGCGCAAGGCTCGACATGCCCCTCACGGTGGCGAGGGTAACGGTCGAGCGCCAAGGCGAAGGAATTGAAGGTGCCGCTCGACGGGCGCGCCTGGCCGCCTTCCAGCAGCATATCCCGCCTGGCGATACACTGTGGCTGGCTCAGCATCAAAACGATCAGGCTGAAACGCTGCTGCTGGCCGCGATGCGGGGTAGCGGGGTTCGCGGACTCGCCGCCATGCCCTATCGCCGCGACTGGCAGGGTATTACCCTGTTGCGGCCGTGGTTGGCGATCAGCCGCGATCAGCTTGCAGAAACGGCCAAGGCCATTCAGCTAGCCTGGTGCGACGACCCGACCAACGATGACGTTGCCCTGGACCGTAATCTGCTGCGCCATCAGATCGTGCCGCTACTTGAAGCGCGCTGGCCATCCGCACGCCGGGCGCTTTCGCAGAGTGCCCGCCACGCGGGAGAAGCCGACGACTTGTTGGCCGCTTACGCCGGCGAAGAGCTGCAAACTCTGCAGGATGGTGATGGTGGTCTGAACGTGGCCGCGTTGCGCTCACGCGATCGCCCGCGCCAGCGCCTGCTGGTGCGTACATTGTGCCAGCAGTCGGGCTTGCCCACGCCGCCGCGTGAACGCCTGGAAACCCTGCTTGATCAACTGATTGCCGGGCGTGACGCCCAGGTGCGAGTGACTTGGCCGGGGGCCGAAGCGCGGGTGTGGCGTGAGCAGTTATTTGTCATGCTGCCTTTAGAAAATCCACCACCCTGGCAAGCGAGCTGGAATGGCCAGGCGGGTATCGAAACGCCGCTGGGCCCGCTCGCGCTGACGCTCGAGACCACCCAGCTGGTGACGCTGCGTTGGCGCCAGGGAGGTGAGGTGATTCGCCTGCCAAGGCGAGGGCATCGGACGCTCAAGCGGCTTTTGCAAGAAGCCCAGGTGCCGCCCTGGCAGCGCGAATGGGTGATCGTGGTCATGCAAGAAGATGAATGCCTGGGCGTGGTTCAGCCCCCCGCCACGTTATTGTGGCGGGCGGACGGCGCCAGGTTTTAACTGATCACTCAACGAGATTCAGCCTGAATCCTGCCGTCGCCATGTAGCTTTGCTCCTGCTCGAGGTCAGTACTCAAAAGCGTTGGCT
>JAIVHM010000009.1:31686-47880 GCA_020201095.1 Halomonas sp.
GCGAATGGTTGAGTAACACCGCCAGTCGCAGTAGGCGCGCCAGCTTGGCGCTTTGTGCCTGCTGACTTTTTGGAAGTGCTTGCCACTCTTTAAGGGGAAACTTGCGCCGATGAGCGCGGACTAAAAACGCCAGTAGTCGCTGCTCTGGGCGCGAAAAGCCGGCCAGGTCCGAATGCTCAATCAGATAAGCGCCGTGGCGGTGAAACTGGCTGTGGGAAATCGCCAGGCCACTTTCGTGAAGGTGGCTTGCCCAGTCCAAGTAACGCTTGAGCGAGTCGCTTAGCGACCATTCATGACGTAGGGCATCGAATAGCCGGCTGGCGGTCTTTGCCACGTTATCCGCCTGTCGACTGTCCACATCATAGGTGCGTTTAAGCACGTCGAGGCTTTTTGAGCGGGTGTCCTCGGCGCTATTACGCCCCGCCATGTCATACAGCACACCCTCGCGCAGTGCCCCGTCGGCAAAGCGCATTTGCTCAAGTTCAAAGGCTTCGAAAATAGCGCTCAGGATGGCGATCCCGGCAGGAAACACCTTGGCGCGATCGGGCTTCAAACCGTCGAGCTCCACCTTATCGAGGCGTTTGCACTTGATAAGCCGCTCACGCAGCTTTTTTAAACCGCTGCGGGTTATCAGGCCCTCCTGGGTCGTGTCGCCGTAGGCAAAAAGCACGCTGGCCGCCGCCTTGATCGTACCGCTGGAACCCACCGGGTCATCCCAGCCCAGGCGCTGATAAGGGCGCTGAATATTGGCCAGCTCTGAAAGTGCGGCCAGCTCGGCCCGGCGCATGCGCTTTTCGCTGAGTTCGCCTTCGGGGAAAAAACGCCGTGAGAAGGTCACGCAGCCCATGCGCAGGCTCTCGAGCGCTTTGGGCTCGAAGGCTTCGCCAATGATGAACTCGGTAGACCCGCCGCCGATATCGACAATCAGGCGACGGCCGTTTTCCGCCAGGGCATGGGCGGCGCCCAAGTAGATCAGACGGGCTTCTTCGCGACCGGCAATAATCTCGATGGGGTGGCCAAGCTGGGCCTCGGCGCGTTCGATAAAGGCCTGGCTGTTATGCGCATCGCGCAGCGCGTTCGTCCCCACGATACGCAGATTATGCTGGGTAATACCGGTAAGAAACGGCGCAAAGCGTCCCAAACAATCCAGTGCTCGTTGAATGGCGGCCTCGCTGAGCTGACCCTCTTCATCCAAGCCGGCGGCAAGCTGGACCTTTTCGCCGAGGCGTGCCACGACTTGAAGGCGCTCATTCTGGTAGTTGGCCACCAGCAGATGGAAGCTGTTCGACCCCATGTCGATGGCTGCTAAACGTTGTGGTGCTCCGTTCTCGGCCGCTGCGTCAGCGGCGTCGGTAGGGAGCGAAATGTCCTTGGGCATGAGCTATCCTTCGTGTTGACTGACCCAAGGTTGCGGGGGGCTTTATTTATTGTCAATTGCCAAAAGCTTGCGTTTGACGCAGGGGTTGACTAACATCGGGTAACTGGCTTGATACGACCGGAATTACCCATATATAACCCAGGTCGCCCCAGACATTATTCAGCGCTGTAGTTGGCGCAATGACGCATTTGAGATTTTGACTATCGCGTCCAATGATGTCGGCCAGATATCCAAGTCGTCAGATAGCCCGCTGGTTTAGCCGTTCCTGTGCTAGCCAGACTTATCAGCACTAGCACCCTCGAACTGAGTCACCATTAATCATGTGGTTAATAAGTCTCAGTCTAGCCCCTTTATTCGAGTGCGTGCCTTCTAGGGCTCTGAACGCATCACACGGCGCCTAGCCATATAATCAAGCGCTACGCCTCCTGTCATATTTCGGCGCTCAGCGCCCAGCTTCCATGAGCAACTTTCTAATCACACCGATGAATCTCACTGAACTCAAGCAAAAAACCGTTCCCGAGCTGCTCGATATCGCCCGTGAAATGGGTATCGATAACTTGGCCCGTTCGCGCAAGCAGGACATCATCTTCGCCATCCTCAAAAAGCACGCCAAAAGCGGTGAGGATATCTATGGCGATGGGGTGCTGGAAATTCTTCAGGATGGTTTTGGCTTTTTGCGCAGCGCCGACAGCTCTTATCTCGCCGGGCCGGACGATATCTATGTCTCGCCCTCGCAAATCCGTCGTTTTAACCTGCGTAAAGGCGACTCCATCTCCGGTAAGATCCGGCCGCCCAAAGAGGGCGAGCGTTACTTTGCGCTGCTCAAGGTCAGCCAGATCAACTTTGACCGTCCGGAAAACGCCAAGCACAAGATTCTCTTCGAGAACCTGACGCCGCTTTTCCCGGATGACCGACTGCGCATGGAAATCGGTAATGGTTCCACCGAGGATCTGACCTCGCGGATCATCGACCTGACAGCGCCGATCGGCAAAGGTCAGCGTGGCCTTCTGGTGTCACCGCCCAAAGCGGGTAAGACGCTGATGTTGCAGAACATCGCCACCTCGATCACGCGCAATAACCCCGAGTGTCATTTGATCGTCCTGTTGATCGATGAACGTCCCGAGGAAGTGACCGAGATGTCGCGCACCGTGCGTGGCGAAGTGGTCGCCTCGACCTTCGATGAGCCGCCCGCCCGCCACGTGCAGGTAGCTGAAATGGTCATCGAAAAAGCCAAGCGGCTGGTTGAACACAAAAAGGACGTGGTGATTCTGCTTGACTCGATCACCCGCCTGGCGCGTGCTTACAACACCGTCGTGCCTAGCTCCGGCAAAGTGTTGACCGGTGGTGTTGACGCCCACGCGCTCGAGAAGCCCAAACGCTTCTTCGGCGCGGCGCGTAATATCGAAGAGGGCGGCAGCCTGACGATTATTGCCACGGCGCTGGTGGATACCGGTTCAAAAATGGACGAAGTCATTTTCGAAGAGTTCAAGGGCACCGGTAACATGGAAGCGCACCTGGACCGTAAACTGGCAGAAAAACGCGTCTTCCCGGCGATCAACATCCGTCGCAGCGGCACGCGTCGTGAAGACCTGCTGGCCTCCGAAGAAGAGATGCAGCGCATGTGGATATTGCGCAAGCTGTTGAATCCCATGGAGGACACCGCTGCCACCGAATTCCTGATTGACCGCTTGAAAGATACCAAGACCAATCTGGAGTTTTTTGACGCGATGAAGCGCCGTTAGGGTTTCCTTAAACAGACCTAGCGGCACGATGGCCCGCCAGGGAGTGTGCATTGAAATATCATGATTTGCGCGATTTCATCGCGGCCCTTGAGGCCCAAGGTGAACTAAAGCGAATTACCGCTGAAGTCGATCCCTACCTGGAAATTACCGAAATCTGCGACCGCACGCTGCGTGCCGGTGGCCCCGCGTTGCTGTTTGAAAACGTCAAGGGTCACGACATGCCGCTGCTGGGCAACCTGTTTGGTACGCCCAAACGAGTGGCGCTTGGCATGGGGCAGGATTCAGTCGAGGCGCTGCGCGAAGTCGGCAAGCTGCTGGCCTTTTTGAAAGAGCCGGACCCACCCAAGGGGCTCAAAGACGCCTGGAGCAAGCTGCCGATCTTCAAGCAAGTGCTCAGCATGGGGCCCAAGCAGGTCAAGCGGGCGCCGGTGCAGGAGGTCGTGTTTGAAGGCGATGAGGTCGATCTTGGGCGTCTTCCCATTCAGCACTGCTGGCCGGGCGACGCGGCACCGTTGGTGACCTGGCCGCTGGTGATCACCCAGGGGCCGCATAAAAAGCGCCAGAATCTGGGTATCTACCGTCAGCAGAAAATCGCCAAAAATCGCCTGATCATGCGCTGGCTATCCCATCGCGGCGGGGCACTGGATTTTCAGGAGTTTCAAAAGGCGCATCCGGGCGAGCCGTTCCCCGTGGCGGTTGCCCTCGGTGCCGACCCAGCGACCATTTTAGGCGCGGTGACCCCGGTGCCCGATACGCTGTCCGAGTATGCTTTTGCCGGATTGCTGCGCGGTTCGCGTACCGAATTGGTGAAATGTGCTCACGCCGAACTGGACGTGCCCGCCTCGGCGGAAATTATCCTCGAAGGCTTTATCTACCCCGACGACATGGCGCCCGAAGGCCCTTACGGCGACCACACCGGGTATTACAACGAGGTTGATCATTTCCCGGTGTTTACCGTGACGCGCATGACCATGCGCCGCGACGCGATCTATCATTCGACCTACACCGGCCGGCCGCCAGATGAACCAGCCATCTTGGGCGTAGCGCTCAACGAAGTGTTTGTGCCCATTTTGAATAAGCAGTTCCCTGAAATCATTGATTTCTACCTACCGCCTGAAGGCTGTTCCTACCGTATGGCCGTCGTGACCATGAAGAAGCAGTACCCCGGCCATGCCAAGCGCGTGATGATGGGGGTATGGAGCTTTTTGCGTCAGTTCATGTACACCAAGTTTGTCATCGTGTTGGATGACGACGTAGACGCGCGCAATTGGGAAGATGTCATGTGGGCCATCACCACGCGCATGGACCCGGCCCGCGATACCGTCATGGTCGAAAACACCCCGATCGATTATCTCGATTTTGCGTCGCCCGTGTCGGGGTTGGGGTCGAAAATGGGTCTCGATGCCACCAACAAGTGGCCGGGTGAAACCGATCGCGAATGGGGAACGCCCATCGTGATGGACGAAGACATCAAAGCCCGGGTCGATGCGCGCTGGGAAAGCCTGGGGATTGATATTCCCTTGCCGTCCCCGCGTAAAGGCAGCGGCGCTTAGCCAGTATCCCGACTGATTTTTAACCAAAGAGGCTTTCATGAGTGCAAGGATGTTGACTTGCCAGGTCACGGCCGTCGAGGACCTTAATCCCGACGTATTCGGTGTCACCCTCGAAGGACGCGCTGAAGCCATGCAGCACGCGCCAGGGCAATATTTAGAGCTCAAGCTTGATGAGTCGACCTGGGTACCCTTTTCGATTGCCAGTGCCGAGCGCGGCGACGGTATCATTGAGCTGCACATTCAGCACTGGCCAGAGCGTGAAAACTCGGCGCGCCTTAGGGAATTACTTCAGGTCGCCAATCAACTGACCGTGCGGCTGCCCGGTGGCGACTGCGTTCTGGATACCCAAAGCACGCGCCCGCTGTGGCTGATTGCGGCGGGTACCGGCTTTGCGCAAATGAAGGCAATCATTGAAGCATCACTGAAAAGCCAGCCTGAAAGGCAGATTTCGCTGTGGTGGGCGGTGCGCGAGCATCGCGACCTCTACGCCGAAGTGCTGGCCTGTGACTGGGCGCAGCGTTATCCCAATGTCGACTTTCAGGCAGTTACCGAGTTTCCGCTGACCGAACCGATGGCCGCTGGTGAGCGCATTAGCCATCATCAGGGGCGTATTGACTTGGCGCTTGAACAGTCGCCCATGACGCCCAGTGATTGGGACGTCTATATTTCCGGCTCGCCCGGGATGGTATATGCCTGCATGGATGTGCTGGAACGCAAGGGGCTCGATGAGAGTCGAGTATTCTCAGATGTGTTCTCCTACGCACCGCGCAGCCAATAGACCTTGGTGACTGGTTGCTATTCGCGGCGCATACAGGCAGGATAAACCTAGAGATTGCAACGTTCGGCCCGCATTCGGCCAATATTTCCATCGAGACGCTTTATGTCATTATCACGCGCTAACTTAACGGTTGACTGCCTGCCAGGAATGGCAAGTGGAAGCTGCGTGCAAGGCATCTTTGGCTATGGCTATTGGTTTAGCGACGGTGTGCCGATGGCCGACGCCTAACGTCGCGCCTGCAGGCACACCCCAAGGGTTGCCTGCCGAATGCAAAGAAGCCCCGGCTGGTAACCCCACCGGGGCTTCTTGCGTTTCGAGCGTTGTTCCCTGTTCACAGGTATTTCATTAAGGAGCTGACCCATGACCTATCGCGCTTTTTTCCACACCATGGTGAACCGCTATCCCGGCTACCGCTATGGCTGGCGATTTAGCGACGCGCGGTCGGTGACAGCTGCCACCTCCGACTGTGCCTTAGCCGGTGGCGCGCTGGATACACGATGTCACGGTCGATGTCAGACCCCTATGGAGAGTTAACCCAATGAATGCCACTGCAAGCTCGATGCTTAAAACTGCCGCCACCTCTACTGCTACCAGCGAGCCTGCCGCGATGTTGCCTACGCCTCTCGAATTACGTCGCGACCTGCCGCTCGATGGCGCCCTTGATGAACAAATTGCCGAACAGCGCCGTGCCGTGCAGCGCATCCTCACCGGCCAGGACGACCGGCTACTGGTGGTGGTCGGCCCCTGCTCGGTACACGACCCAGACGCCGCGCTCGAGTATGCTGACCGTCTTGCCGCCTTGAGTGACGAGGTAAGCGATTACCTGCTGCCGGTGATGCGGGTTTACGTCGAAAAACCGCGTACCACTGTCGGCTGGAAAGGGCTGGCTTACGACCCTCATCTGGATGGCCGTGGCGACATGGCGCAGGGCCTAGCGCTATCCCGTGAGTTGATGCAGGGCGTGGCACGGCGGGGGTTACCGGTCGCGACGGAACTGCTCCAACCCATGCTGGCGCCCTATCTACAGGATGTCCTCAGTTGGGTTGCCATCGGCGCGCGTACCACGGAATCGCAGCTGCACCGGGAGCTTGCCAGCGACCTGGCGGCGGCAGTTGGCTTCAAGAACGCCACGAGCGGCGATGTCCAGGTAGCGATCGACGCCATGCAGGCGGCAGCGCATTCGCATCAGCGGTTTGCCCTTGACGACGAAGGCCGCCCGGTCATGCAGCAAACGGCGGGCAACCCGCATACCCATGTGGTGCTGCGTGGCGGCCATGGCGAACCCAATTATCAGGCCCACCATGTACGTAAGGCGGTTAACACGCTGCGTGAAGCGGGGCAGAACCCGCGGTTGATGGTTGACTGCAGCCACGCCAATGCGCGAAAAGACCACCGTCGCCAAAGCGAAGTCATGCTTGATGTGCTGGCCCAGCGCCAGGCGGGAGAAGCCAATCTAGTGGCACTCATGCTGGAAAGCCATCTGTTTGAAGGCAAGCAACCGTTAAAGCCCGGTGCCATGCGCTACGGCGTATCGGTCACCGATGCCTGCGTGGGCTGGGAGACCACCGAGCACCTGCTGAAAACCGCCGCAGATCGTTTGAGTTAAGGCATCTAACACAATGACTTGTTTGCCCTGGCCAGCCCCGTATCATGGGTGTATGTCACTCTTTTCTCGTTTGCGAGGTTGGCCATGGTGTTTACCCTAGAGCCGTATGATTCCACTACTTACCGCCGCAAGGCGCGCATGATCACCTTCATCATGGTCGGGCAACTGCTGATTTTTGGCCTGCTGTTTGCCATGCTGCTGACCGCCACCTTTGGTCAGAGCCTATGGCTGAATGTATTAGGCGGCATACTGGGGCTGCTGGCCACCAGCGCCATGTTTGCGGCCCTGCGCGACCGGCCGTGGATGCAGGAAGTGGGCTACGTATGGCAATTGAAGCAGCATTTATCACGGATCAACAGCCATCTGCCAGCGCTACGCAAGGCGATGCAAGACGACAACCGCACGGCGCTGGATATTCTGGCGTTTTACCATCAGGGGCTTGCACAACTGGCCGAGTTCAATGGCCGTACGCCCAGTGATGATGGCGAACGCCAGCGGGTCAGCGAGCGGCGCGAAGCGCTTGCCTTGCCACGCCAGGTCGAGCAGTTTGATACCCAAGATTTGCATGCCTTTAAACGTGGCTAATCAGTCACTCAGGAGCGTACTGTCATGACGACACCGACAAGGTTTTTTGTATTAGGTTGTGCTTTTGTAGCGATGAGCGGTTGCGCGTCAATGGAGTCGCCTTCAAGTGCGGAGGCTGCAAAAGGTGATGCTACGCTCGATACCAAAGCGCCCTTGCTACCTTCGGCCCTGTTTTCCGGTCAGGCGGCGCAATTTGAAGCCTGGCACTGTAGTCCGGCCAAGCAGCATTTAATCACGGCGGTCGATGGTGAATTGCTAAGGCTCTGGTCGTTGCACGGAGCCTGGCGCTTGCCGCAAGCGGTTGTTGCCAGTGGCGCCCGTTACCAGGACGGTGAGGTCAGCTTCTGGAACCGCGGTGAACAGGCGCTTGTCGAAACGCCGCGCGGTCAACTCAAGTGTGAACTGGCCGCCCAGCGAGACGCCTCGACCCGTGAGGATCATCCCGGTGTCATGTTCCGTGGCCAGGGCAACGAGCCGGGCTGGACGGTAGAACTTGCCCATGATGCGCCCCAACTGACGCTATCGACCGATTACGGCGATAACGTTGAAACGCTTCCTTATATGGTCAGCGTGATGGATAACGAAGCAGGCCGTGTGGTGCTTGAGAACGCCGATGCCGACGACTTTTTCCGGGTGCGTATCGAAGCCGGTGCCTGTTTCGATGATATGAGCGGCTACCCCTTCCCGGCCCGGGTCACGCTCACCCTCGACGGCGAGCAGTACAGTGGGTGTGGTCAGGGGATCGCGCCGTCAGCCTAGGGATTGGTGAATGGCGCGCAAGGCAGCGCAAGAGGCTCGGGCTGCCAATTGGCCATGACAAAGGCGGTGGCGCAGAGTGCATTGCGGTCGCCCACTGCGCGTGCCGCCAAGCGCGATAGCGTTGTAAACTCTACCCCTCGCTCGCTGCCAATTTCCACGCTGTTGGCAACCGGCTGCCAGGCGTTGTTCTGGCGTGTGGCGAGGGTAAAGCTGAACGGATGATACCCCGGAAAGCCCAGCCGAAGATCGGTAGCCAGCAGGGTAAGCTCGCCATCGATCAGGCGCATCTCGTAACGTAAAAACGGCCCGGCAAACCACGCCAAACGCTGCCCTGCGCGGCTATCAAGCGCGGCGCTTTCCAGTGCCGCCCCGCGGCGTAAGGGCTCAAGCCTTGGGCGCGCGTCGCGGTCAAAAACGCTCACCAGGCTTTCATGGTAGCGGTCACCGTCAACCACAGTGGCGCGCCACAACAGAATGTTGAACGGTGTTGGCTGGACCAGAACTGGCGCGTCCTCAAGCCCCTGCTCGGCGAGTACGGGGGCAAGCCGGTGCTCAACGGTCAGCTTTGCGCTGAAGGCTAGTAACAGGTAAACGCAGGATATTGCCAAGCCCCAAGCACACCAGCGTCTGACTCGACGAGTGCACAATGCAATCACCAGGCAGGCCAGCAGAGGCAGCGAGTAAAAAGGATCGATAATGAAGACAATCGGCCAGGCCACCGGGGGTAACTCAAGCGGCCATAAAAGCTGTGTACCGTAGGTAGTCAAGGCATCCAGAAGCGGGTGGGTAATCAGGATCAGGCCGAAAAAAGCGCCCCATCGAGCAAGCGATATATCCCTGGCGGGCGCAAATCGAGTACTGAGTATCGCCAGCAAACCGGCAACGCCGATGAGCACAAACAGTGAATGGCTAAAGCCACGGTGCTCGGTGACGTTGGCCACCGCATCGCCGAAGTCGATCATCACATCGAGGTCGGGCAGGGTACCTACCAATGCGCCAAGGATGACGGCTTTACGGCCTAGCCGACGCCCTAAAACGGCGCCCCCAACGGCAGCCCCGAGCGCGGCCTGTGTGACTGAATCCACAGGTGTTTCTCCGTTACAATATCGATGATACGACACTACTGCTAAAAGCTGCGGCTGTATAGATGTTGTATAATTAAAGGCATCAGATCGTTGGTTGTCCCTGACTTACATAATCAGCCGCAAAAATGTTGCTGGGGTGCTAAGCTGGACGCGTTTGCTTTAATTTCGTCACACGACGCAACAAGGAGAGATGGCATGCAATACCTGCACACAATGGTACGCGTCAGTGATCTAGACGCATCGCTGCACTTCTACTGTGAGCTGCTGGGACTCAAGGAAGTCCGTCGTAAAGAAAACGATAAAGGCCGTTTTACGCTGGTGTTTCTTGCTGCACCGGAAGATGAAGCCCGCTCTTCACGCCTTACCGCACCGGAGCTCGAGCTGACTTACAACTGGGACCCTGAAGAATATACCGGCGGACGCAATTTCGGTCACCTGGCCTACCGAGTTGATGATCTCTATGCGCTTTGTCAGAAACTCCAGGATAATGGGGTGACCATCAATCGCCCGCCCCGTGATGGCCACATGGCGTTCGTCAAGTCGCCAGATGGCATCTCGGTTGAGCTGTTGCAAAAAGGCGATGCCCTGGCACCGCAAGAGCCCTGGGCCTCCATGGAAAATACCGGCAGCTGGTAATCAGGCGATAAGGAAAGATCACCATGACCATCAAAAACTGGCGGTTACTGCCATGGCTTGCCTCGGCAACGCTAGTGCTGAGCGCCTGCAGCAGCGCGCCGGGCCCTGGCACCGCGCCAGACGCTGAACCAGACGGTGACTCGCTCTCAGGGTCGATCATCGAACAGCGCTGGAACCTGCTGCTGGTCGGCACCAACGAGCGCCTCTCGATGCCTGAGACAGCCTACTTCGAAGTGAGCCGTGACGGTAAGGTGAGCGGTTCGGACGGCTGCAATCGGTTCACCGGCGAGGCCGAACTCGGTGATAACCAGCGTATTGAATTCAGCGAGCTTGCCACTACGCGCCGCGGCTGCCCAAAGCTTGAAGATGCCGAGCGCGTTACCGATATGCTGGAGACCGCCTATCGTTACCTGATCGATCACGACCGGCTGGTGTTTTTTGGGCCAGACAGCCGGGTATTAGGCGGCTGGCGCGAAGGTAACTAATGTAATCAGTCCTCAAAAGGCGGATTGAAGCGGGCGATAAAGCGCGCATCAATCCGCTTTTTCCATTGCCACACCCACCTGCCGGAAAAGCCCATGGCGCCGCGGCTGGCAATGGCGCGGCCGCCACCGGTGCCGATTAGCGCCAGAACGCGTTTGGGTGGCTGCCAGGCTGATAGCGTTTCTCCGCGGCACGCCGCCCGCAGGTTACCTGCCAGGCTCGACCCCATGCGTACTGCATAGACTCCTGCGTTGGGCAGCGGTGGGTCAAAGGCACTGCAATCGCCGGCCGCAAAGAGGTTCGGCTGGCCGACCACGGCCAGGGTATTTTCCACCTGAACAAACCCCTGCGCATCCAGCGGCAGCCGAGTATCACAAAGCCAGCGGTGGCCGACAGCCCCGGTGGCCCAAAGCACGATATCCGCCTCAATACGTTTGCCATCGCTGGCCAATATGCCGCCGTCGACCAGCGCTTCGCCGCGCACGCGGGCGTGAACCTTGATGCCTGCCTTGGCTAACGCCCGTTGAATCAGCCAGCGTGGCAAACGTCCGGCCTCGGGGAGCAGCTTGGGTGACGCGCTGAGCAGATAGCCTTGCCAGTGAATGTCCGGGCGCTGGTGGCGGAGCTGCGCCATCACGCTCATCAAGGTTTCGCAGCCGGCCGCACCGCCGCCCACGCTTACCACCCGCTGGCTGGCGCCAGGGGGCAGCTGTTCGACGTTATCGCGTAATGCCTGCCAGCGGTGGTGGAGTGAGCTGAGCGGGCGCATGGCCAGCAGGTGGGGCAGGTGTTGGCCATGCTGCTCGGGACGTACCAGCGTCGACCCCACATTGAGCGAGGCTACGTCAAAGTGAAGCACATCGCCGTTAGCCAGGGTGACCCGGCGCGCCGATGTGTCTAACGCCTCCGCGGGGGAGTCGATAAAACGCGCCCCTGCCCGCTGGCAAAGTGCCGCCACGTCAATCTGCGTCTCGCGCAGTGTACATTCGCCCGCCAGCCAGGCCGGTACGCTGCCGGAATATGCCGCCAGCGGACTGTCGCTGACCACGGTGATGGCAAGGTCCGATTCTGGCTGCTTAGCAAAGGCTTCCAACACAAAGGCGTGGGCATGGCCTGCACCGATCAGCAGCAGCTGAATCATTTAGCGTCACCGCGCCGCCAGTTAAAGTAGCGCTTGAGTAACGCCAGCACCCGTTCAGGTTTGTGGGCGTTCTTCCATACGCCAGCGGTAGCCTTGGCGGCTTCCCCTAGCGTAGGGTAAGGGTGAATGGTGCCCAGGAGCTTGTTGAGGCCCAGGCCGTGTTTCATGGCGAGGGTGAATTCACCCAGCCATTCGCCGGCATTTTCCGCCACGATGGTCGCGCCGAGAATCTTGTCCCTGCCCGGCACGGTGAGCACCTTGATAAACCCCTCGGTGGCGCCTTCGGCAATGGCGCGGTCACTGTCTGCCATGGCGTAACGGGTTACCTCGAAGGCGATGTGTTTCTGCCTGGCTTCCTTCTCGTTCAGGCCGACCCGGGCGACTTCCGGCTGGACGTAGGTGACCGCGGGCATGTACCGATAATCCACGGCAAAGCTTTTCAGCTCGCCGAATAGCGCGTTAACCGCCGCATGCCAGGCCTGGTGAGCAGCCGCGTGGGTCAACTGGTAAGGTCCGGCGAGGTCACCGCAGGCCCAGATATTGGGCAGGCGGGTTTGCAGTCGCTCGTTAAGCTCCAGCGTACCAGTGGGCGAAGTGGATATGCCCAGCGCGTCAAGGCCCAACCCTTCGATATTGGCTTGGCGGCCAACGCTCACCAGCAGATAGTCGAAGGCGATTACCGAGCGCTCGCCCTGATGCTCCACGGCCAGCTGATAGCCTGACGTGTCACTGACCACTTCCAGCGCTTGGGTGTCGGTCATCACCGTCACCCCTTCGCTCGCCAGGGTGTTTTCGACCGCCTCGCCGACTTCCTGGTCCTCCCGTCCCAGCAATTGAGACATACCTTCCACCAGGGTGACCTGGCTGCCCAGACGGGCAAAGCTCTGGCTAAGCTCGCAGCCAATGGCGCCGCCGCCGAGGACCACCAGCCGCTTAGGTAATGTAGTCAGTGACCACAGGTTTTCAGAGGTTAGCACGGGCGCGTGCTCAATGCCCGGCAGCGACGGCACCTTGGGGCGGGCGCCGGTGGCCAGCACGATATGGCGGGCGGTAACGGTTTTTTCGCCTACCTGAACCTCCCAGGGTGAGGTCAGGGTGGCGTGGTCCTGATACACCTCAACGCCCAGTTGGGTATAGCGCTCGACGCTGTCGTGGGGCTCGATATCGCGAATCGCTTGATGTACATGCCCCATGACCTTGGCGAAGTCGATCGCAGGTTCGCTTGCCGTTACGCCGAAGCGTGGTGCGGTGCGAATCTCGTGGGCGGCGCGGGCGGCGCGTATCAATGCCTTGGAGGGTACGCAGCCGGTATTCAGGCAGTCGCCCCCCATCTTGTGCTTTTCAATCAATGCCACCTTGGCGTTGACGGCGCTGGCGATATAGCTGGTCACCAACCCGGCCGAGCCACCGCCAATGACCACAATGTCGTAGTCAAAGCGCGCTGGCCGGGTAAAGCCTTGGTAGGCCTTGCGCTTCTGCACCAACAGCACAATGCGCCGGGCGATCCAGGGGAAAATCGCCAGTAGCGCAAATGATGCCAGCAGCGTCGGTGAAATAATCCCGCCGAGGCTTTCAAGCTCGCCCAGTTGCCCGCCGGCATTAACATAAATAGCGGTGCCGGGAAGCATGGCGACTTGGCTTACCCAGTAAAACGTAAGGGTTTTAATCCGCGTCAGGCCCATCACCAGGTTGATCATGAAAAACGGAAATACCGGCACTAAACGCAGGGTGAAAAGATAGAGGGCCCCGTCGCGTTCGACCCCACGGTTCACCGATTCAAACTGACGCGGAAAGCGCTTTTCAATCGGCTGGCGGAATAAAAAACGTGACAGTAAAAACGCCAGCGTAGCGCCCATGGTGCTGGCAAAAGAGATGATCAATAACCCCCAGCCCAGCCCAAACAGTGTCCCACCCAATAGCGTCAGCAGCGTCGCCCCAGGCAGCGATAGCGCGGTCATCACCACATACACGGCGAAAAAGAGACCCGCTACTTGCCAGTGGGATTGATTAAACGCCGCCTGAAAGTCGCTCTGGTAGGCTTTCAAGGTATCGAGGGTAAACCACTGGTGAGCACCGCTCAGGAAAAAAGCGCCGATGGCGACAATGAGTAGCGCTGCCATCAGTAAACGTTGTCGGGTCACGGTCATCTCCAGCGAAAGCATGTCAGGGTAGGGGTCAGTGGGCGGGCAGCGTATTTCCTTACACCGATGACTTGATGGCTTGCCAGCGCTGCCAGTCTTCGGGTCGGTCAACGTCCCATACGGTGGCGGGGTAACGGGCGTGAAGGCCGAGTGCTTCAATACGTTGCCGGGTTGCGCTAAGCACACTGCCGCTTCCCCAGGGGATCAACTCAAACAGCCCCGGGTAGTCGCGGTGGGTGCCAATCAGCCCATAGCCGCCGTCCTCGGCGGGTAGCATGCGCATGACGAATGCGGTCGCCCAAATTGCCTTCAGGCTGGGGGGCGAGCATCACGCCAAAGTCTTCGTGCAGCTCGCTAAACAGTGGGTGAGTATGCTCGAGTGCCGTCCATAGCGTGATATAGCCCGCAGGCAGCGCTTTGCAGGCATTGGCCACGCAGTGGCGGACCAGCTCCGCGTGGGCGTTGGCGGCGCCCTCTGCCCCCAGTAACGGCGTCAGGCGCGTTTTCGCCTGCCCAGCCAGCGGTGCTTTGGCCAGCAGGTGCAGGTGGGGCGTGTCAGCGGGCATCGCGATACTCCTTGGCCAGTTGGGTGGCGTTCACGCCGCGCCAGTAGCGATAGCGCAGCCGCCACATCAGGCATATGGTTTGCCAAGCGCCGTTTTGATCCCAGCGCCTGCCCGAGCTTATCACTTTCGCCGTCAGGCAGGCGGGGCGCGTTATCCGTTTGAGCCGTTTAGACAGTTCAATATCTTCCATTAGCGGCTGCTCGGGGAAGCCCCCGATTGCCTGAAATGTGCTGGCGCGCACAAAGATGCCCTGGTCGCCGGTGGCGATGTCAGTGAGCCGAGAACGCAGATTCATCATCATGCTCACTACGGGCAGCCAGCGGCTGCGGCCTGAGAGCTTGATAGCAAAGCGCCCCCAGGCGTGGCGGTCAAGCGCCTGGGTTATCTGCTTAATGGCGTTGTCTGGCAGTTGAGTATCGGCATGCAGGAACAGCAGCGCCGGGGCGCTTGCGTGCTGCGCGCCCAGGTTCATTTGCCGTGCTCGCCCTGGAGGGCTGCTGAGCACAAGGTCAGCCAGCGGTGTGGCGATGCGAACGCTGTCGTCGCCGCTGCCGCCATCGACCACAATGATTTCGATGCCTTGGCAGCCCAGCGAGGGCAGTGCCGTCAAATGGCGTGCCAGGGTGGCCGCCTCGTTGAGCACCGGTATCACGATGCTGAGTTGAGGCGTCTTTTCAGCAGAGTTTTCAACAAAGCTTTCAACCGAGCTCAATTACCGGTCCTCCTGCTGCCTTGGCATCCTCGTGGTCATGGGTGACCAGCAGGGCGGGGAGGCCCGCGTCGCGTAGCTGGCGAAACACCAGCGAGCGCATTTCCTGGCGCAGCGCCGTATCCAGCTTGGAAAACGGCTCGTCGAGCAGCACCGCGCGCGGCTGGGAGAGCAGCAGGCGCATCAATGCTACGCGCGCCTGCTGGCCACCGGAAAGCGTGGCCGGGTCGCGGTCCTCATAGCCGGAAAGCCCGACTTGGTGTAGCGCCTGGGCAAGCTGCGTCTGTTTGTTGGCCGTGCGCTGGGGGATGCCAAAGCGTAAATTGCCGCCCACGCTCAAGTGAGGAAACAGCAATGGATCCTGAAATAACAGCCCCAGGCCGCGCTTTTCAGCGGGCAGGGTGTCCAGCCGCGTGTTCGCCAGAAAGACTTGTACTTGGGCCTTGAAGGCGGGTGACATAAACCCCGCCAGGTAGGCCAGCAGGGTTGATTTGCCCGAGCCGGAGGGGCCCATGACGGTGAGCACTTCGCCGGGTGCAATGGCTCGATCGATGGCCAGCAGCGCTTCGCCATGCAGCGTGATGTGTACCTGCTGGATGAGTAGCGTCGGGTTCGGTGTCATGCAACTCCTCGCATCTGGCGACGTTTTGCCCAGGCCAGGCGCGGTATCAATAGCGCCAGACTAAAGCCGATAAAGGGAAGCAGTGCCTGGAGCAGTGCAAGGACGGCGATGAGGCGACGATTGCCCCCCGATGCCATGGCCACCGCTTCGGTGGTGATGGTGGTGACGCGGCCACCGCCGAGCAACAATGTGGGCAAATACTGGCCGATACTCACTGCCAAACTGACCGCGCAGGCGGTCAGCAGCGGCGCCAGCAGCAGCGGCAGGCGCACCCGCCAGAAGGCCCGCCAGGGCGAGGCACCCAGCGAATGGGCAGCCTGCATCCAGCGCGGATCCAGGCGTCGATAGGCTTCCGAGAGCGACAGGTAGAGATAAGGCGCCAAAAATAACAGGTGGGCGGCAATCACCAG
>JAIVHM010000230.1 GCA_020201095.1 Halomonas sp.
ATGGCGGCCATGGGCAGACTGATCGCACTTTCGCCAAAGTGTTTTAATGCCGCCTGCTGGGTGAAGGTCCCTTCTGGGCCCAGGTAAGACACCTTGATGGGCTTTTCGAGCGCCAGGCAGGCGGACATGATCTCGCGGAACAGACGCGCCATTTCTTCGGCGTCAAGCGGGCCTTCATTGAGCGCCATGATACGACGCAGCACCTGGGCTTCGCGCTCGGGGCGGTAAAATACCGCGTCTTTATCCTGAGCAAGTTTGAGATGCGCGACCTGCTGCGCACAGCTAGCCCGCTCGCTGATCAAGCGCAGGATATCATCATCCAGTTGATCAATACGCTGGCGTAATGTGTCCAGATTGGTCGACGTGTCGGCCATGGTGATTAGCCCCTTCGTTGTTCGAAATCTGCCATGAAGGCAATCAAAGCGTCCACCGCTTCCTCTGGCACGGCGTTGTACAGACTGGCACGCATGCCGCCAACGCTGCGATGCCCCTTCAGGTTCAGGAGTCCCGCTTCATCGGCCTCATTCAGGAAGGCGTTATCGAGCTTGGCGTCCGCCAGCACAAAGGGCACGTTCATGCGCGAGCGGTTATTAAGTGCGATTGGATTACTGTACAGGTCGCTTTCGTCAATCGCGGCATAGAGCTTTTGAGCCTTGCGCTGGTTGATCGACCCCATCGCCTCTAAACCGCCGATATCCGCTTTCAACCACTGGAAAACAAGTCCCGCAAGGTACCAGGCATAGGTCGGCGGCGTATTGACCATCGAGCCCGCCTCGGCAAGCATCTGATAGTCAAACAGCGAGGGAATGGTAGGCGGCGCATTACCCAGCAAGTCGTCGCGCACGAGAACCAAGGTCAATCCCGCCGGGCCAATGTTTTTCTGTGCGCCCGCATAAATCACCCCGAACTGACTGACGTCCCGCGGCCCGGAAAGAATGTTGGATGACATATCACAGACCAGCGGGACGCTTGTGCCACCGCTACGCTGCACTTGTGGCGTGTAATCAAACTCCAGCCCGCCAATCGTTTCATTGGAGGTATAGTGCAGGTAGGCAGAAACTGCAGGCTAGCGCCCCCCTGCAGAAACAGCACTTTGTAGTTGCTGGGAACCCCTAGCAACTCACGAAAATCGGCTTCTGCCTGTTCGGCGATCGCCACAAACTCATCGCTGCGATGGCTCATTTCCATCACCGATAAGCCGCGACCCTGGTAATCGAGCAGTTCGTCGCGGGCTCTTGCCAGTACGGCTTCAGGCAGTGCTGCAGGCCCCGCACAAAAATTATAACGACGTGTCATCGGCTCCGGCATCCTGTGCGTCATTATGGTTGGCGTCGTCTGTCTCCGACTCTTCCAGCACCTCAAAATCGACCTCTTCGGGCTCTTCGACGCGTACGGTTTTAACCAGCTTTTCTTCTTTACCGAGGCGAATCAGCATGACCCCCTGGGTATTACGCGACGTGGTCGAGACCTCTTCCACACGTGTGCGGACCAGCGTGCCGCGGTCGGTGATCAGCATCATTTCGTCACTGTCATAGACCTGCATGGCCGCTACCAGCGAACCGTTACGCTCGCTTGTTTGCATGGCAATCACGCCCTGGCCGCCACGACCGCGAAGCGGGAAAGCTTCGAGACGGGTACGTTTTCCATAACCATTCTCGCTCGCGGTGAGAATATAGATATGGCCCACGTCAGACTGGCCATCGACATCGCTGTCTGACGCGTCGTCCTCACCGTCATCAATCTGCTGCGTTTTAGGAATAATCAGGCTGATCACTTCCGCTTTGTCGGTCAGGCGCATACCGCGAACGCCATGGGCCGTTCGACCCATCGCCCGCACATTACCTTCCTCGAAGCGGATCGCTTTGCCGTTGGAAGACAGCAGCATGGCGTGGTCGGAACCCGACGTGATCGCCGCACCCACCAAGCGATCGCCCTCTTCCAGATCTATCGCAATCAGGCCCACGCTGCGTGGGCGGGAGAACTGTTCAAGGCTGGTACGCTTGACCGTCCCCTGAGCGGTGGCAAACAGGATGTAGTGGTCAGGGTCATAGTCGCGCACCGGAAGGATAGCGTTGACCGCCTCACCTTCCTCAAGGGGCAGCATGTTGACCAGGGGCTTGCCACGGGAGCCACGGCTCGCGTTGGGCATCTCGTAGACTTTAAGCCAGTACACCTTACCGCGATTGGAGAACAGCAACACCGTGTCGTGGGTCGACGCCACCAGCAGGTGCTCAATCACGTCTTCATCTTTCATGGACGTGGCAGACTTGCCACGCCCCCCACGGCGCTGAGCCTGGTAATCGGAAAGCGGCTGCGTCTTGGCGTAGCCCGAACGAGAGACTGTCACCACCATATCTTCTTCGGCAATCAGGTCTTCCATCGAAAGATCAAGGTGACTGGCCTGAATTTCAGTGCGACGGTCATTGCCAAACTGGTCGCGCACGGCATGTAGCTCTTCACGGATGACTTCCATGAGGCGATCCGGCGAGGCAAGAATCTCGGTCAACTCGGCAATTCTTTCCAGAATGGAAAGGTATTCATCCAGCAGTTTCTCGGTTTCAAGGCCGGTCAGCCGATGCAGACGCAGTTCCAGGATGGCCTGGGCCTGAGCCGGCGACAACCGGTACTCGGTCGCGCTGGGATTTAGACCAAACCCTTCGTCAAGGTCTTCAGGCTTGCACGAGGTAGCCCCCGCGCGCTCCAGCATGCTGGTCACCTTGCCCGGCTGCCAGACATTGGCCAGCAGCTTATCTTTCGCCTCGGACGCGTTAGGCGATGCCTTGATGAGTTCAATCACCTCATCAATATTAGAAATCGCAACCGCCAGGCCTTCCAGAATATGGCCGCGTTCGCGGGCTTTTTTGAGTTCAAACAACGTTCGCCGAGTCACCACTTCGCGGCGGTGACGGATAAACGCTTCGAGCATTTGCTTGAGGTTCAACGTGCGTGGCTGGCCGTTCTCAAGCGCCACCATGTTGATGCCGAAGACGTTCTGCAACTGCGTTTGGGCGAAGAGGTTATTCACCACGACATCGCCGGACTCACCGCGTTTGATTTCAATCACCACCCGCAGGCCGTCCTTGTCGGACTCATCGCGCAACTCGGCGATGCCTTCGATCTTTTTCTCTTTGACCAGCTCGGCGATCTTCTCGATCAACCGCGCCTTATTAACCTGGTAAGGCAACTCGGTGATGATGATGTGATCACGACCAGTTTTATCATCATGCTCAATGGTGTGACAGGCGCGTACGTAAACCCGCCCTCGCCCGGTACGGTAGGCTTCGAGAATCCCCGCGCGGCCATTAATGATGGCACCCGTAGGGAAATCCGGCCCGGGGATATACTGCATAAGGTCATCGACGCTGAGCGTATAGTCATCGATTAATGCCAGGCAGCCGTCGATCACCTCACGCATATTGTGAGGCGGGATATTAGTCGCCATACCCACGGCAATGCCTGACGATCCATTGATCAGCAGGTTGGGAACCTTGGTGGGCAAAACATCGGGGATACGCTCGGTACCGTCATAGTTATCGACCCAGTCGACAGTATCCTTTTCGAGGTCGGCAAGCAGCTCATGGGCGAGACGCGCCATGCGCACTTCGGTGTAACGCATGGCAGCCGCATTGTCGCCATCAATCGAACCGAAGTTCCCTTGACCGTCAACCAGCACATGGCGCATGGAAAAATGCTGCGCCATGCGAACGATGGTGTCGTATACCGCACTATCACCGTGCGGGTGGTATTTACCGATCACATCGCCGACGACACGTGCCGACTTCTTGTACGGTTTATTCCAGTCATTATTCAGTTCATGCATGGCGAACAGCACACGCCGATGAACCGGTTTCAGACCATCACGCACATCAGGTAGCGCGCGGCCGATAATGACACTCATCGCATAGTCGAGGTACGACTGTTTGAGCTCGTCTTCAATATTGACGGGCAATATTTCTCTGGCGATGTCACCCATGAAAGTCAGATCCTTTGCACTGCATTGGCACTGCGAGAGTTGAAAGCGCTTATAAATACGGCCTAAAAAGACACAGCATAGCGGCGCCCAAATAATTGCCCATCATACCACTGCATTTGCATCAAGGGCAGCCAGTCGCAATGCCAAGATGTTTCAATCGGCAAATATCGACTTATCGACGGTTAATGCATCAAGCGTCTCGCTTACATTGCCATCAATTGGACTCGCCTTGTTGGCCCGTACGTCCAGCAACACAAAGGTAAGATCCGCTTGCGCCACCAAGCGGCCATTTTTTTGGCGAATCTGGTGATGGCATACCGCACTTCGATCGCCAACATCGATAATTCCCGTCATCACTACCAGGTCATCGCCTTGAACAGCGGCGGCGCGGTAATCAATATTTAAATTCACCACTACAAACGCCCGGCCGGCGGCATGCAGTTCTTTCATGAGCGCGGGATGCTCATCGAAAAATGCCCAACGCCCTTCTTCCATGAATTCAAGGTAACGGGCATTGTTGACGTGGCCGTAGCCATCAAGATGATAACCACGCACGCGAAGATGAGTCTGCGAGACTGATTCTATCGACATACATACTCCTGGGTTGTTTGGGCTAATGATGTTAGCGGCTGACCAGCTTTAATTGAGCAGCCCGACCTTAATCAAACACAAGTTTGAAACACTCGCAACAACCAACCACTTCGCGACGATGCTGGTAGGAAAGCGCCGCTTTCGACATAATGTGCCACCTTTTACACAGGACAGGCGACATGTGGTTCAAACACCTGCATTTATATCGCGTACACAGCGCGCCCGAGCTAAGCCAGGAAGCCCTTAGCGAGGCACTAGAGGCTCACGCAGCGGTACCCTTAGGCAATGCTGACGCCCGCCGCCTGGGTTGGACAGCGCCTGCCGGACGGCTGGGCAACGGCCAGCGACTGCATGAAATCCAGGGGCACAGATTATTTTCGGCGCTGCGTCAGGAACGCCTGCTCCCTGCCTCGGTCGTTAAAGAAGACGTCGACGAACAGGTGGCAAGCATTGAAGCAAGCGAAGGTCGCAAGGTGACCCGCAAGGAAAAAACGGCCTTAAAGGAACAAGTGACTGAGGAGCTGTTACCTCGCGCCTTTATCCGCAGTCAGAAAATTGATGTGTGGTGGGATACGCGCCGCCAGTTAATCGGTGTGAGTGCCAGCTCGCGTACGCGGGCAGAAGATATTCTCGACCTGCTACGCGAATCACTGGGCACCTTGAACGTGACCCCGCTCGCCTCCCAAACGTTGCCCATGTTCTGCGTGCCCGGCAAGTTGATCTGGATAGCGATGAAATCCAGCAACTCCTCGAGAGTGGCCGCCAAGCCAGTAAACTCGCCATCCACATCGAAGGCCGTCTGAGCTTGGTCTTGCACGACGACTTGGCTCTTAAATCGCTACGCTTTGGCGATGCCCTTATAGAAGAAGCCGACCAGGCCGACGATGGCGACGACGCGCTTGTCCGGCTTGAGACCGACTTTATTCTCATGGCGAATGCCCTTTCTGACGACATTGCCCGCTTAATGGAATGGCTTGGCGGAGAAGTAAAGCAAGAACCCGTACAGCGAGAACCTTCGCCGGCTTGATCAGGTGACGACACACGGTCAACGGCCACTGCTCACACATTTGATTTTATTAAAGAAATCTTACGGATCGCATGACACATCACAACAACGCTTCGACTGACTCGATGCCATCAGACCCTTGGGCGGATGTTCGCCCCTATATGGATCATGAAGTGGCTGACGTGCTTGCCAAGCTTTCGCGGGATAACGAGCTACTGAATGCGCTTACCCGTTTTCGGCTACCCCGTCTGGCTCGCTGGGCACCGCCCCTGGCACGTGCTATCGCCAGTCACGCTGTGCGTCGTGAAATCAAGGACGTCACCAGCGTGCGCGAATTCCAGATGCGTATAGCAAGCTATATGGTGCGCATGATTCGCACCACCACCGATGCCTTTGAGGTGACAGGCCTGGACAAACTTGATCCGGACAGTGCCTATTTATTTATCGGTAATCACCGGGATATTTCGCTGGACCCGGCTTTCGTCAACTATGCCCTGTACCAGGCAGAGCGAGACACGGTGCGTATTGCGATTGGTGACAACTTATTGAAAAAGCCCTACGTCACCGACCTCATGCGGCTTAACAAAAGCTTTATCGTCCCTCGCAGTGCGCGCGGCAAGCGCGCCATGCTCGCGGCTTATCAGAAGCTTTCAGCCTATATCCGCCATTCGATTACCGAAGATCAACACTCGATCTGGATGGCGCAGCGGGAAGGTCGGGCCAAAAACGGTATCGACCGAACCGACCCTGCGATTATCAAGATGCTGACGATTGCTAGCCGCACCAGCAACCGTGACGCTCAATTTGGCGAAGCCATTGCTGAGCTCAAGCTTGTGCCCGTCTCGATCAGCTACGAGTACGACCCCTGCGATCTGCAAAAAGCCCAGGAACTTCACGATATCGATACGAAGGGCCACTACGCAAAAGGCGAATTCGAAGATATTCGCTCCATAGTGGCCGGCATTACCGGCACCAAGGGGCGCGTTCAACTGCGCTTTGGCACGCCGGTGGACGCTGACATGGCCACCCCCGACGAAGTCGCTGCTGAAATTGACCGCCAGGTGATCGGCGGCTACCGGCTGTTTCCCAGCCATTATCTGGCGCTTGAAGCGCTGGGAGATGCCCCTGAACTGGTGGCCCGTCGCACCATTACACGGGAAGACAGAGATCGCTTCAATGCGCGGCTGGCAAACGTACCCGAGCCGCTTCGCCCTTATTGGTTGGCACAATACGCCAACCCGGTAAAACACAAGGCGGGGCGTTTGACTAACTGATGCCACACGCCATGCTGGTTGGTTGAAAAAATGCTATTGTCGAAGTAATTAGTGGTCTCGCTCGGCGTGCTGCTCGTCGCGATAT
>JAIVHM010000066.1 GCA_020201095.1 Halomonas sp.
TCAACTGCTGGCCCAAGCAGGCACCTCCAAAGAACATCTGCTTTCGGCGCAAATCTGGGTCACCAGCATGGCAGAGTTCGACCCTATGAACGCCGCCTGGGATGCCTGGGTCGTGCCGGGTCGTCCGCCCGTGCGCGCAGCCGTCGAAGCCAAACTCGCCAAGCCCGAATGGAAAGTGGAAATCATGGTGATTGCCTCGCTGCCGGAGGCCTGATATGCGGGTTGTATCTGCACAAGACGTCGCTCAAACGCTTAGTTGGGAGGGTTTGGTCAAGCGGCTGCATTCCACCTTCGTGAATGGCGTTGAGTCTCCACCGCGCCACCATCACGCCATGCACCGACCGGATGGCGAAGCCACCATGCTGCTGATGCCCGCCTGGGAAGAAGCGGGTTATATCGGCGTCAAGATGGTCAATGTGTTTCCACAAAACGCCGACCATGGTGTCCCTGCTATCTCCGGGCTTTATTTGCTCAGCGAGGGTAAGCACGGTCAGCCGCTGGCGTGTATCGATGGCAGCGAGCTTACCCGGCGCCGCACGGCCGCGGCGTCGGCGCTCGCTGCCCAGGCCTTGGCGAATGAAAGCGCAGAAACCCTGCTGGTCGTAGGCACGGGCAAGCTGGCGCCGATGGTGATTGAAGCCCACGCCAGCGTGCGGCCCATCAAGCGGGTGCTGATTTGGGGGCGTAACCCCAGCAAGGCGGCAGCGATAGCCAACGATTACGCCGAGCGCTTCGAAACCCAGGTTGTAGAAGAGCTGGCCGACGCCGTGGCCGAGGCCGATATCATCAGCTGTGTAACGCTTTCCACCCAACCGCTGATCAGGGGTGAATGGCTGACCCCCGGTACTCATCTGGACTTGATCGGCGCGTTTCGGCCGCAAATGCGTGAGACCGATGCGCTGTGTTTGCGCCGCTCAGAGGTATTTGTGGATACCTACGCCGGCGCCAAAGGCGAGGCGGGTGATATTCTGCAAGCGATTGACGAAGGTGAGTTTCAGCTTGACCAGATTCAGGCAGAGCTTGCTGAAGTGCTCTCTGACGCTAAACCCGGACGCTCGGGAGAGGAGGCGATTACGCTGTTCAAATCGGTAGGGGCTTCGCTTGAAGATCTCGCCGCCGCCATTGAGGTATGGGAATCACTTCCCGAATAACCCACACAACAAAAAAATCGCTGCCGATGAGGTGGTAACGCCAGTCATAACCAAGACCGACCAACAACCAAAACGAGGTATGTTATGAACGCTAAAAAATCCATGTTGATTGCCACACTGGCAGCACTCCCGCTGGCGATTGCCAGTGCGAATGCCCAAGCGCAATCCAATGAAATGGTGATCGCCACTCAGCTTCCGGAGGACATGAGCAATAACGCTATTTACCCGGCGCTGGTGCACTTCAAAAACCTTGTCGAGGCGCGTACCGACGGGGATCTTGCGGTCAACATCTTCGGTGGCGGCCAGTTAGGCTCCGAGGTAGAGAATGGCTCGGAAGTGCAGGGCGGGCGCACGCTGCAGTCGACGATCATGTCGGCTGGCGCAATGTCGTCCTTCTATGAAGACTACCAGGTGGTCACGGCGCCATTCCTGTTCACTAACTGGCGCCAAGCCTGGACGTTCTTTGACAGCGAGTGGTTCGCTGACTTCATGTCCGGCACCGTTGAAGACGCCGATATGCGCTACCTGGGCACCTTCGATGATGGCGGTGGCTTTGTAGCGTTTACCAATAATGTGCACTTGATTGAGACCGTCGAAGACTTGGAGGGGCTCAATATTCGCACGGAAGAGAACCCCGCCCACGTCGCCATCATGCAAGCCTTGGGGGCTTCTGCCACACCGCTGCCCTGGGGCGAACTGATCACCGCGCTGGAAACCGGCTTGGCTGACGGCCAGTTCAACGCGCCGGTGCTCAATACCACTTTCAACTTTGATGCGGTGACCGACTACACCACCCTTACCGGGCACGTTTACAACAGCGCCCCTTGGGTCGTTAGTGAGTCGTGGTATCAATCGTTACCCGAAGATCAGCAGCAGGTGCTGATCAACTCCGCGCGGGAAGCGATCCAGATGAGCCACGGTATGTCAGGCGCCCTGGCAACCGCAAGCTGGGTGGAGTCCTGTGAGCGGTTTGAAGAATGCTACCTGATGCCCGATGAAGAGCGCGAACGCATGGCCGAGATTGCCCGCCCCGCCTGGCAGGAGTGGATCGTCGATGACTTTGGCATGGACGAAGACCGTGTACAGGGGCTGCTGGACGAGGTTGAGAGTGTCGGCCAGCAAGTAGCGGACGATGATTTCCGCATCTACGGTCAGTAAAGTCGGATCAGTAAATTTGGGCCAGTAAAACCGGGCCAGTAACGGTAAGGCCCGTATCGACGTGACCAGAGCGGCTAATCAACGCTGGGGCGGCATGGTACGTCCCGGCGTAGGGGGTGCTTATGAGCGTATTGCAACCGTTGCGCCGCCTGAGCGATGGCGTCAATCAGGTGGCCATCGTGGTGTGTGTGGGCTGTATCCTGGCGATGTTGGGCATTTCGTTTACCGCCTTTCTCTACAAACTGGTAACCGGTAGTACATTGAGTTGGACCTATTCATTGGCCCGGCTGTTTCTGCCGTGGATCGGTTTTCTCTCCATGACTATCTCGCTGCGCTACGGCGAGCACGTGGCCATGACGCTGCTGGTTCGCAGCCTGCCAAGAATCATGCTGCAAATCGCGGCCGGGCTCTGTTTGGCGGTGATTGCGCTGTTTGCGCTGATGCTGATCTGGTACGGCTGGGAGTACTTCACTAGCGCCACCCAGGTCTACATGGTGTCCGCGCAAATTCAAATTTCCAGCAAGTTTACCGCTGTTGTACTGCCCATTAGCGGCGTCATTATGCTGCTCCACCTGGTGCATGGTTTCGCCCTGCTGGAGCACTTTCTCGATGACAGTCATGTGATCGATGAACTGATTGAAACGGCCGATGGGGAGCACCGCTCATGACGCATGCAATCGTGGTGTTCGTATTGCTGCTGTTTATCGGCGCGCCGGTGGCGGTGGTGATGGCCATGTCAGGGCTGGCCGGTGGCTTTGCGCTGGGCGGCGAGCGCATGCTGGGGATCATTGCTGATCGTATGTTCTCCGGCGTATCGGGCTTTCTGCTGATCGCCGTGCCCTACTTTATCTTCACCACCGAGCTGATGAACCAGGGTGGGCTGACGCATAAACTGATCGCGTTCAACAATGCGCTGTTTGGCCGAGTGCGCGGCTCGCTCTCCCACGTGAATATCTCGGTCTCGGTGTTTTTTGCCGGGCTGACCGGCGCGGCGGTCACCGATACCGTGGCGATTGGCAAGATCATGATCCCCGAAATGAAAAAGCAGGGCTATGATGCCGAGTACGCCGCGGCGGTCACTGCCTGCTCCTCGATCATTGGGCCGATTATTCCGCCAAGCGTGGTGATGGTGGTCTACGCCACGCTGCTGCGGGATATCTCGGTGATTGACCTCTTTGCCGGTGGCATTATTCCCGGCTTGATAATGGCATTGGCGCTGCTGGGCGTGAGCTTTTTCCTGGCCTGGAAGCGCAATTACCCCAAGCAAGCGCCAACGCCCTTTAAAGCGGCGATCGTCGCCTTTCTCGTCGCGCTTCCCGCCATGGTCGTGCCGCTGATTATCCTCGGCGGGATCCTCTCAGGGCTGACGACGATTACCGAAGCCTCGGGCTTTGCGGCGGTCTACGCCATCGTGATTGGCGTGGTGTTCTACCGCAACCTGACCTGGCGCAAAATCTGGGATTCGCTGGTGACCACGGTGCGCTTCTCTGGCGTGGTGTTTTTCCTGTTAGCCACCTCGGCGGTGCTGGGCTGGTTCGTCACCCGCTCGGGCATAGCCAGGGATGCAGCCAGCATGATCACCACCGTCAGCGATGCTGCCTTTGTGCAATTGATGTTGGTCTGCCTGCTACTCATCGTGATTGGTACGGTAATGGATGTGCTGCCCGCGCTGGTGGTGATTGCCCCGGTGCTCGTGCCCGCGATGATCCAACTGGGGTTTGATCCGCTGCACTTCGCCATCTTGATGATCGTGGTGCTGAATATCTCCAATGTGACACCGCCGGTGGGGATGACGCTGATGACCGCCGCGCGAATCGCCGAGGTGCCCTATGAAAAGGCGATTATTGCCTCGCTGCCGTTTTATGTGTCGTTTTTAGCGGTGATTGTGCTGCTGGCGGCATTCCCAGCGCTTTCTACCTGGATTCCTTCTTTACTCTAACGGGCTGCCAAGGATTGCGAATTTGAATATGAAATGCTTCTACCATCCTGACCAGGCCTATCACGCGCCGCCGACGTTTCTGCTGCGCGGCCAACCTGTGCCTTCACCGGAAGGCCCACTGCGCGCTGATTTGCTTACCCAAGGCTTGGCGAGTGCCGGGCTGACCCTGACCGCACCCAAAGAG
>JAIVHM010000067.1 GCA_020201095.1 Halomonas sp.
TTTGCGCTCGGGGCCATTGGAGACCACGGCCATGGGGTGGTTGTTTAACTGTTCAAGAGCTGCAGGCATGCCGGGGATTGCCACAAGTTCGGCACGCATCCGGGCTTCCATGCGTGCCCGCATGCCTGCTTCAAGCTGAGAGAAGGCGTCTTCTTCAAGTACCTGAAAATGCCTTTCCAGGGTTTGAACGATGGTCTGGAAACGCACTCCGCGAAATTCATCCATATACTGCCGGGCTGAAAAGGGTAAGCCGAATTCAGGCAGAATCTCGCCCATCACCTCGGCGAGCAGTATCTCGCTATCCACCAGGGTGCCATCGCAGTCGAACAGCAGGCAGAGGGGCGTGGTCGTGTTCAGCGCAGAATTCATTGATAGGTTTCCTGGTTGACTAGGCTGATTGGCCGCTCGCCCTGAAGTGCCAAACGGATATTATCCACCGCCCGCTGGGCCATGGCGTCGCGGGTTTCATGGGTGGCAGAGCCAATATGGGGCAGGGCGACCACATTGGGCATCTTCGGCAACGGCGACGATGCCGGCAGCGGCTCCTGCTCGAACACGTCGAGCCCCGCCGCGTGTATGACGCCGTTTTCAAGCGCGTCTATCAGGGCGTTTTCATCGACCACTTTGCCCCGGGCGATATTGATGAAAATGCCCGACGGCTTCATCCGGGCGAATTCCTGGGCGCCGATCAGCCGCTCGGTGTCGGCGGTGAGGGGCACCGTTACACACACGAAGTCGGCCTCGGCCAGCAGCTCGTCTAGCTCGCGGCGCTGGGCGCCCAGTTCTTTTTCCAGTGCGGGTTTGGGCGAGGCGTTGGAGTAGAGTACCTGCATGCCAAACCCCAGAGCCCCACGCCTGGCGACGGCCTGACCGATCCGGCCGAAGCCCACCATGCCCAGGGTCTTGCCATGTATATCGCTACCGAACCGATCGGGGCCAATGCTTGACTGCCAGTGCCCGGCTTTCACCCACTCGGCTAATTCAACGGCGCGCCTGGCCGTGGCCATGATCAGGATAAAGCCTGTATCGGCGGTGGTTTCGGTAAGCACGTCGGGGGTGTTGCACAGCATGATGCCGCGCTTTGTCAGTTCATCGACGGGGATATTGTCGTAGCCCACCGATATGGTGGATATGATTTTCAACTTAGGTGCTGCGTCCAGCAGCTGTGGCGTAATCGCCAAGCCGGAACCGATGATGCCCTGCGCCCCCGCCAGTACTGCGCGATTTTCAGGCGCATCCAGCGCGCTGGGTTTGGGCAGTACGTCCACCTTGAATAAGTCGTTGAGTGTGTCGAGCAGGGCGTCGCTGAGTCGTCCCTGAACTACCAAACGTTTCTTCACGGTTATCTCCTGGGTAAAAGCCTTTTAACGTATCGCCAGCGTCAGGCATCGAGGTGGTCGGCTTCAAACGCCTGGAGTTGCTGGCGATTGGGCAGCCCTTCCATATCGCCGACCACCTGAACGGCCTGGGCGCCCACCAGGTTGCCCCGGTTGAGTGCTTGCTGGGGTGAAAGACCATCGAGTAGCGCGCTGATCAAGCCCACGGCGAAGCCGTCACCGGCGCCGACCGTATCCACTACCTTGGCCACGGGCTGACCCGGCACGGTAAAACTCTCCAGTTTGCCGGTAAGCATTCCCCGATAGTAGCTGCCTTCTGGCCCCAGTTTAATCATCACCGCCTTGGCGCCGCGCGCCAGGTAAGTGTCGGCGATGGCACCCGGGGTCTCCTTCTGGGTCAGTAAGCGCCCTTCGGCAAGGCCGGGGAGCACCCAGTCGGCGTGACTTGCAAGCTCATTCAGGGTGTCGCGCATGGCGTCTTCACTTGGCCAAAGCGAAGGGCGCAGGTTGGGGTCAAAGGAGACGCTGGCACCCTGGGCGCGGGCCTGGCGCATTAAATGGCGCGTCAACTGACAGGCGCTTTCCGAGAGCGCGGGGGTAATCCCGGTGGCGTGTAGATGGGTGAGCGACGAGAAGTCGATGGTCGAGGCATCGTCGACGGACAGGTAACTCGCGGCACTGCCGCGTCGGAAATACTCCACGCGAGGGTCGGCGCCTTCCACGGCGCGCTCTTTGAACATCAGCCCTGTCGGATGCTGCGTATCGGTATGGATGTAGCGGTCATCGATACCTTCAGCGCTCAAGGCGTGCTGGATAAACCGGCCGAGGCTGTCGGTACCGACACGACTCAACCAGCCAACATGAAACCCGAGGCGGGACAGGCCAATCGCCACGTTATTGTCGGCACCGGCCAGTCGGCGATGGAAGTGCTCGATCGCCGATAGGTCACCTGGGGCATCGGCAATGAACATGGCCATTGCTTCGCCGAAAGTAAGCACCTGAGGGGAAGAAGAGCGCCTGTTTTCCATGGAGATAGCCTCTAGCAAGTGAAAAAAGGTAACGGTCATGGAGCGGTACTGCCCCTAGCGAGTAACCGAGGTGAATGGCGGCTGTGAAACGCCAGCGGCGTAGCGCGTCGCTCAAGCTGGTTGGCCAGACAGGCGACGGCATCACGGCCGATGCTGTCGGTGGGCTGGGCCAGCGTGGTAATGCCCGGTGTCATCAGCTCGCACCATTCGAGTTCGTCAATGCCCATTAACCCCACCGGGCCCATCGCGACGTTGAGCTGCTTGAAGCATCGCGCCATGGCGAGCGTGGCGTTGCCATTGGCGCACAGCACCGCGCAATGGCCGGGCGCATGGGATTCCACGAACGCGGCCAAGCCTGCACTGGGCGTGTCGATGTCCTGGCGACTGAGCATCAGCGTCTGGCGGGTAAATCCCATGGCGTCTGCCTGCTGCTGAAAACGATCCAGCCGCGCCTGACGAGTGCTGGTCTGTTCGGGCGCTTCGCTGACATACAGAAGCGAGCGATAACCCTGCTGCGCCAGGTGCGCCAGGGCCATATCGATCGCTAGGGCGTTGTCGAGACTGATCACCTCGGCGTCGAGATGGTGAATGTCACGATCGAGCAGGACCACGGGGACGCCGCTTTCCAACAATGCCTGCCCCGGTTGCCCGGCGGCATTGATAACCAGCCCTTCGACCTGATAGGCCGCGAGCGTCGCCAGGTGGTGTTTTTCAAGCGCCGCGTTGTTATCGGTGTTGCAGACGATCAACGAGTAGCCGAAGTCGCGGCATGCGAGCTCCACGCCATGCATCACGGCCACCGAAAAGGGGTTGCGTATATCCGCCACCATCATCCCCAGCAGGCGGGAGCCGCCGCCTTTGAGCCCTCGCGCCATCTGGTTGGGATGATAGCCCAATGCCGCCGCCGCCTCGGCAACGCGCTGCTGCAGCGATTGGGAAAGCTTGTCGCGTTCGGGGCCGAAGAAGCGTGACACGCTGGACTTGGAGGTGCCCGCTAGCTTGGCAACGTCGATCAAGGTGGCCCGGGTAGGCGGCAAAGGCATAGGAGAAGATACGCTATAATAAAAATGGGAACGTTCCCAAAGCTAGTCGGTTTCCAGGCGAAAGGCAATGCCAAATGAGTGGGGTGGTTGGAAATGTCAGTAATATCTTTGTCTCAACGCTTCAAGACCCTTGTCCAGAGTGTCTTTTGCTGATGATCTGCGTAGCGTAGTCCCCGGGTCAGGCGCCCAGCCTTCAGGTCTTCCAGCAGTGCTTTTCTGTCTGGCATGCAGGGCTGTAAGCACCAAGTACTCTCACAGTTCAGCCCAAATACGTTCTCTAAAATGGAGGAAATGCTTTTTGGGGGGTGTTACTTATATAGGTAATACCTTGGTGTGAGTTTTATTAGTTAAAATTCATGTGCTATAAGTTATTTATAACTAATCCTCGAATATTAAATAGTTTTGCTTATTAAGTTTTGCCCAGTCTCAAAAGCGTCAGGTATCAATGCCTGCAAGTTTTCTCACTTTAACCCGCGGGCGCGCAGCACGTATTTTTCCAGCTCCACGATCAGGTAAATGGCCAGGCTACTGATCAGGATAACGCCCCAATGACTAAGATGGAGCCCCTCGCTTTCGAAGATGACCTGCATAAAGGGCAGGTAAGTCCAGACGAGCTGGAGCACTACAATCGTACCGATGGAAATCCATACCGGACGACTGCCGAAGAGGCCCTCCAGGCTGAGGGTGCTACGCAGCAGGTAGCGGCTGTTGATCAGATAGGCAGCACTCCCCATTACCAGCATATTGACCGCACCGGTGCGCGCCAGCATTTCACTGCCGCCGTGCAGGAGTATCCAGCCGAACATTCCAAATACACCGAGCAGCAGTAGCAGAGAGACAAAAACCACCCGCCAGAGAAGGAACAGATCAAGCAGTGAGGCGTCGGGGTCTCGTGGCGGGCGAATCATAATATCTTTTTCGGCCCCTTCGAAGGCGAGCGCAAGGCCCAGCGTCACTGCGACGACCATGTTGACCCAAAGCGCCTGTAGTGGCGTGACCGGCAGGGTAGGGCCGCCGTTGGTTGGCAGTATAAAGGTAATCGTCTTGCGAATGTTGTCGTAGACCTTGCGGCCTTCACGGATGGCCCCGACGATGGTCGCAAAGTTGTCGTCGGCCAGCACCATCTCGGCGGCCTCCTTGGCAGCCTCAGTGCCCTGGATGCCCATTGCCACGCCCACGTTGGCGCGCTTCAGAGCTGGCCCATCGTTGACCCCGTCGCCTGTCATGGCGCAGATGCCGCCGCGGGCCTGCATTGCCTTCACCAGCCGCAGCTTATGCTCTGGTGCGGCGCGCGCGAAGACGTCTACGTCGAGAATGATGGCCTCGAGTTCGGTATCAGACATGGCCTCTATCTCACGTCCGCTTATAGCCCGCTCGGTATGGGCAAAACCCAGCTGCCTAGCGATGGCCAATGCCGTCGCGGCGTGGTCGCCGGTGATCATCACCGGACGAATGCCAGCGGCAAGGCATTCTTTCACCGATGTGATGGCCTCTTCACGAGGTGGGTCGAGCAGCCCCACCAAGCCCAGCAGCACCAGTCCTTCTTCGGCATGTTCATCCTCCAGGTCGCGGTCATCGTGGATCTGCTTCTCCGCCAGTGCCAAGACGCGCAAGCCGCGGGAGGAGAGCGCTTGGATATGCTCCTCCCAAAGCGCTACGTCCAGTTCGCTGTGCTGGTTTCCATCGCGCACCTGATGGCACATCTCAAGTAGGCGGTCGGGTGCACCCTTTACTAGCAAAAGGCGTTCGCCGTGCGCTTCGTGGAGCGTTGCCATGTACTGGCGTTCGGATTCAAAAGGAATGGCAGCATGCCTGGCGTGGTCGCTTCGCAGCGTACCGGCCTCAAGCCCTGCCTTGGCGGCGGCCACGACCAGGGCGCCTTCGGTGGGGTCGCCATGGATCCGCCAGCGACCTTCATCCTCGGCGAGCTCGGCATCATTGCAAAGCACGCCAACCTTCAGGAAGTGGCGCAGTCCATGAGCTTTATCCAGGTCAATGAATCGTGACGCCGGCTTGTCTTCTCGCATCCAATAGAAACGACCTTGCGGGGAAAAGCCGGTGCCCTCAATGCGTATCGCACCCTCGGGTAGCCAGACTGTCTCGGCGGTCATCTCGTTGCGGGTCAGGGTGCCGGTCTTGTCGGAGAAGATCGTCGAAATGGAGCCCAGCGTCTCTACCGCCGGAAGGCGCCGGATAATTGCGTTGCGGCGAGCCATGGTCTGCACGCCCAAGGCTAACCCAATGGTGACGATAGCCGGCATGCCCTCGGGGATGGCAGCTACCGCCAGCCCCACGGCGGCCATGAACATGTCGCCTAAAGGTTGACCATGCACCAGCAAGCCGAAAGCGCCCGTGAGAATGGCGGCAACAAGAATAAACAAGGCAAGTATCTGGCCGGCGCGGTCAATCTGGCGCAGTAGCGGTGTCTTGAGCTGCTCGACGTCGCGTAGCATCTCCGATATCCGACCGATCTGGGTGTGCGCCGCCGTCTCGACGACCAGTCCTTGTGCATTGCCCTGGACGACGATGGTGCTGGCATAGGCCATACAGGTGCGGTCGCCCAGGTCGGCATCACCGTCTACCGCCTCGGTCTGCTTATCTACCGGCGTGGACTCGCCAGTCAATGAAGCTTCCTCGGTGCGAAGACGCTGCGCCGTCAGCAGGCGCAGGTCGGCCGGG
The DNA here is from genome assembly GCA_020201095.1 of Halomonas sp. Taxonomy (GTDB): domain Bacteria; phylum Pseudomonadota; class Gammaproteobacteria; order Pseudomonadales; family Halomonadaceae; genus Vreelandella. The sequence goes on from JAIVHM010000067.1 coordinate 6,088, forward strand.
ACTCGATCACCGCTCTCAACCAGCACAATATCACCTGGCACGAGTTCCTCGGCAGGAATGGTCAGACGCTTTCCGTCGCGCAGCACTGCGGCCTGGGGTGAGAGCATTTGGCGGATGCTATCCAGTGCCTTCTCGGCCTTGCCCTCCTGTATGAAGCCGATCAGCGCAATGATCAGCACCACACAAAAAATCACGACCGCATCAATGGCGTGGCCCAGCCCCAAGCTGGCAACGGACGCCATGATCAGTACCAGCATCAGGATGTTATTGAACTGCGCGAGTAGCCGCTGCCACCAGGGACGACCCTTCGTTTGTTCGAGCTGGTTGGGCCCATGAGTGGCTAGCCGGCGCTCGGACGCCTGAACGCTGAGGCCATCGGCTGTGGTGTCGAGTTGCTTGAGCGCTTCACCTACCTCCAGGGCATGCCAGGCAGTTTGCTTGATGCGGTTGGGAGCAGCCATTGTTTCTCCGACATGAGCGAGTTGAGAGGATGCAAGATAGTAAACACGTTGCGGGCTTTAAAGCATTGATGCAGAGCAACACGTAGGGGGAATTCATGAAATTTATAGTTGCCGCTTGAGACATCGTTCCTCTACGAGCGCAAAGTGCTGTCATGCTCAAATCCTGTGCTCTCTATGGGGCGTTCGCCCTTGCACATAGGTCTTGAGCATTTTGATGGTTGCCCCCCCACACACACTATAAGCAAAATACGACCGCGACCACAGAGCAGCGCTGCTTTTACTCAACCTCGGGATATGCGTGTTCAAGAAGCGCACCCGCCGGGAGGACGTGGATTTCAAGTTGTTGACCATCACGCTGATCGACAGCTTCGGTGGATATTCAACAAGCAGGTGAACATGGTCTTCTTCACCATCGAACTCCAGGATGCGGCAGTCTAGTGTCTCGCAAGCAGATTCAAATGCCTCTCGGAGCTGCCCGATCATGTAGCCGTCGAACACTTTGCGGCGATACTTCGTCGTAAAAACAAGGTGAACCACAAAATGGACCATGCCGTTGAACATCCGGTCGTGGGGGTGCCCCTCCTGCCATACGCACCACGACCTGGACATCAACGCGGCGCTTAATATCAAGCAGCAAGGTATTGTTCAGTTAAAGGGGGAAGGGCTGTCCGTCTCTGCTCATGGAGGCTCGCGTAAATCCGGCATATCGCCGGTTGCTGCCTGAGAAGTGGGAAGCCTAGCCCGCTAGGGCGGGGAGCAGTCACTAAGCACTGCGTGATCGTTTTAAACGAATATGACAACGCTATAAAACTAGGCAATATCCTGAATCCGTGATGACGACGCCGATACTTTCCCTATCAACGCCAGCACGTATTTTTTGACCACCGATACCGTCTCAATCGACCAACGCCTGCCTGCTAGGGCCGTTTTTTGTTGCATCGGGCGACGACGACAGCCTGTTTTGTCATGCATTTCCACCAGAGTCGGGCGCGGTGGTTCCGGCTAACAGTGTCCGTTAGCCCGCTGCCTGACTGTTTTGTCCGACAGACGATCAGCATGGCGACCCTCTCGGATACCGCAGCCGAGTGCGCAGGGTGTTGAGCACCGTCACACGACCAATATCCTGCCCGAAGTCGAGGATGATCTGCCTCGCCCTGTGGATCACCAGGGCGGCGCGATGCACCAGTTCCTGTAACACGGTGCGTATCCTGCGTCGCTTTGCCGGGTGGCGGACCGGGCTCAGCTCACCGGTCATGCCCAACTGCCCCATCAGGCGCAGGATGTTATAAGCCAGTTGAGCGAGGTGCAGGATAAGGTCGTTGGTGGCGAACTTGCCTGAGGGCAGCCGTTCCAGGTCGAGATCGGTCTTGATCTCGCTATGGAATTGTTCGTGGGTCGCATGCGCCTTGTAACGCTGAATGACCGCCTCCGGCGCCTCGTCCAGGCTGGTCCACCAACCT
>JAIVHM010000068.1 GCA_020201095.1 Halomonas sp.
GTACAAGAGGGGTCAACGCTGAAATTTTTGTCGTGATCTGGGCATTTTTTTTGTAGTGATGTCCAAGTTGGCTGTAAAACAGCTCATGAAACGTTCGTTTTTCGACTATGACGTTGATTTTAAAAAGGTGTTTGGGCAGTGGTGGTAAGGAAATGTCCATGTGTTGGCTCCGCTATGTGTATGACAAAAAATGTGCTTATCTGTGATAAGGGGCAGTTGCAGAAAAAATGCCCACGGCCCGATCAATTTTTTGAACGGGCATTGTCAGTCCACGCTTAGCGGGGCTTTCAGCAGAAATTTGGCACGCGGAAGCCGTCACCGGATCCCGAACGGCTCGCGTTAGATTTGCAGCTGATATCAGGAGAACGAACAAGATCGATTTGTTCGTATCCGAGTTGAAAGACGACCTGAAGCAAGACCACAGTTCGTCGTTCACTCTTCATAAGGGTAAAAGCGCCTACGCGGTTCAAAAGGCAATAGGTGTGTCAGAGCCCGACAGGATGGCTTTTACGTTTAAGCCAGACGGACACTGATCAGACACACGGATTATCAAAGCGATGAACCAGGGTCGTTCACAGCCATGCGTTCGATTAGCGACAAGCTGGATCGAGCCGAAAGGGTGGTCAAATGATTTAAACGGCGAGAGTCAACATAGCCTTTGCCATGACGCACTTAAAAGCGACATTCGATAAAGGCGTGTCATCTGGGGGCGTTCAGGAGAGCATGTGCTTTTGGCCGATAGGGATACGAGCCAGTGGCGGGATCGTCAGCGATCTTTGCGCTCAGTGATTCCGAAAGTGGAGTCACATATCGTATAGGCACATTTATGCTGGGGGATCGTCAGCACTCGAAAAAATGATACGAACGCTAAGACCAGTATTATGAACACGCTGAGAGGTCATTAACCCCTGAGCGTCTTTAAGAAGGGCACACAAAGCTGGCCCCACTCGAAACATAGTCACAAGGACTATCAATAATAAGTCTGCTTTCAGGCCGAGGCAGCGTATTACGTCGCTGGCATTTTGCTCAAACAGATAGACATCAGAATAATGTATTTTTCTGATATGTCAAACGTCTACACGCCGCTGTCTTACTGTGTTATGCGTATCCTCCCTGGCGAATGTGGGCGATGTAAGCGATGACTTCATCAGCTTTACCCTGGGCCATCAGTTGCTCGGCGGTCAGTCCTCCCAGTGCAGAAATCGTATATGTTTGGTACCACGCCAGGGCAGCGGATCGAGAACCCGCCCACGGTTCGACCAGATCCAATATGGCTTGAGCGAGCTTTTCTCGATCTTGCCGCTCGTTTTGGCGATCGCGATGGCGGGCCCAAACAAGGCCGGTCCCAAACAGGAGTAGGGCGGCGATCAGAATGCCGAGAGGGAGGAGAACAGCTAAGACATCAGGCGATAAAGATGGCATGTATCGATTCCTCTTCGATGTTTAGGGGCGTCTGATGGCTGACATCGCTCAGTTGAAAACCTCAGTATCGAGGGAGATCTTCATTAACGTCGAAAGGTCATGGATTGTGGTTTCCAAGCTGACGACAGTTCTGTATTCGAAGACACTCGTACCAGATATCTATAAAGGTAGTATATCCGCCTGGCGATAAGAGTTCGGATGAAAGCGGACCAAGTCGCCTCTTGCCGGTCTTTCCTCCGGGTTTACTGCAGTGGTGCATGCTTGTACGACATCCCTTTCACTGGGCCCAATTTGGACTGTATGTTGAAGTTGCACGTTCTAGGGATACGCGGCCCATGGCACCTCTGCCTTTTTGATACCAACAGTCGCTACGCGACGATATAGACAAGTGATAGCGCGATCTTGCAGAGGCGCAGCGGTATGCCGACGAAGCGAACAGGACACTGTTCGAGGAAAAGGGCTGAGGCGCCCAGGGGCACACGAAGCCGACGGCTAGCACGCGAGATCTTTTTAGACGCACCCATGATGGCTGTCTGGCGTCGCAAGCCTCGCAGTCTGATTTGTTACCTACCCTATTACGACACCACAACAGCCACATCACGCCACGTGGGGCTCAATCTCCCTGGCCACCTGATCTGCCTTGGTGATCTGAGCCTGACGAAGCGAAAACTCCGTTTGCAGGTTTAGCCAGAAACGTTCACTGGTGCCAAAGTACCGGGCAAGCCTCATCGCTGTATCTGCCGTAATGCCTCGGTTTTCTCTGACAATTTCATTCATCCGGGTTGCAGGAACATGCAGTGCCATAGACAGCGCGTTCACGCTCATTTCCAGCGGTTCCAGATACTCTTCCCGAAGAATCTCTCCTGGATGGATGGGGCGCATACCATTACGAGTCATAGCGCGTTCTCCTTAATGATAATCAATAATTTCAACGTCTTCCAGACCATCATCCGTCCACCGGAAGCACACTCTCCATTGCTTGTTAATGCGGACGCTGTGGTGACCTTCACGATCTCCAGTCAGAGGCTCTAGCCGATTACCAGGTGGAGACTTCAGGTCCTCCAGGGCCTCAGCTGCTTCAAGCATGATGAGCTTGCGTTCTGCTGCGGCTTTGATTGCGGAAAAACGCCTGGTTTTACCCGTTTCAAATAAGCGCTGAGTGTCCTTGCATCGAAAGCTTTTGATCATGGTTGTCAAAATATACCGCTTAACGTTAAACGTCAAACGCCAGAAGAAAGCCAATTACGTCGTGGAATGCTCGTCGAGAATATCTTCCTAACGTATATCGAGTGGCGTTGACGGGAAGTGTCCTAGCGTTTATTTTATTCAAAATATTCAATACGTATTGAATAAGGTGAGACCATGCATAAGAGTGACGCAGAACAGCTGGAAGAAGCGCGCGATGTCATGATCAGCGCCATTGCTCAGAGCATGTTGGCTTATGGTGTTACGCCCTCGGTTGGGCGGATTTACGCCGTGCTGTACTTTGCCGAATCGCCACTGACGCTTGACGACATTAAAGATGAAGTCGCCATGAGCAAGGCCAGCGTGAGTACCGGCATCCGCGAGCTGATAGATACCGGCATGGTAGTGAAGGTATGGAAGAAAGGGGACCGCAAGGATCACTACATCGCCGAAAAGGACTTCTTCAAAAACTTCTTGAGCTTCATGGTCAAGATGTTGCGCCTGGAGCGTAGCGTCATTCACAAGTCGATTGAGCAGACCGAACCGGTGATGCGAGAACTGGCGCTGCAGTCGGAAGACGAGAGCGTAAGAGACGCCGCCGCTAAAGACCTATCGCGAGTGAGCGGCTCGAAAGCCTATTTGAACTGGATTATGCAGCTGGCCAACGCCATGGAGTCGGGCGAGATTTTCACGCATTTTCCCCGTCCTGAACACGACGAGTGCCCTTCGGGCCGTGAACCCAACTGAGAGAACGTATTGACGATGACAAAAAGTGAAACCGCCTTGATAGTGATTGATCTGCAGAAAGAAAGCGGCTTTGGCCTTGTCGGCTTGGATGGCGTGGTGCGCAATACCCAGCGCACCATTGATGCTTGCCGTAAAAGCGGTATTCCTGTGATCTACACACGCCAAATTAACCGTCATGATGGCGTGGGACTCTCGCTCGACGAACCACGCCGCACCAACGGCGAACCGCAATTCTATCCAGATAACGGCGACAGCATCGAGATCATGGAGGCAGTCAAACCACAGGCCACCGATATCGTGATTGATAAATATCGATGGAGCGCGTTTTTCGATACCAGCTTGGACTTGATGCTGAAAAGCCTGGAGGTAAAGCACCTGATCATCGGTGGTGTCGTGACCGACGGTTGCTTAATGACCTCGGTGTTTGACGCCTATTTTCGCGATTACCGTATTCAGCTGGTACACGACATGTGCACCGCTTCCAATGAAGGTTCGCACATGGCCGCGTTAACGATCATGGCGAACTGGGTTTACGCCCTCGAGGTATTGGATACCGACAACATGATCCAATGCCTGGAAGGTCAAGACTACGCTTCCTGGCATGCTGACGAAGCTGACGCACTTCAGTTCACTCCGGAGACCCTGCGCGACACCTTCGGCAAGCTAACCGCACCGTCAGCATCATCATCTAAGTAAACTCGACAGCCCAACAAGAAAGGAGAGCGTATGAAATTTCTCATTGCATCCACCACGTTTTAGTATCCACTTTGATCGCTGCATGGGCTCATGCCGCAGATCAGGCGCCGCTGACGGGTGAAGGGGTAGATGACACGTCCATCACGTTCGGCATGCCGGCCTGGACCAGCACCGAGGCTCCCACCGCTATCGCCACGCAGATTTTGGAAGAAGCAGGTTACACGGTTGAAAACCAGCTACTGGCGCAACCGGCAATTTTTCAAGCCATGCAGATCGGGCAAATCGATTTCTTCATGGATGCTTGGCTCCCCTATACCGAGCAGGCGCTATGGAATGAATACAAGGCTGATCTGCAGAAAGT
>JAIVHM010000231.1 GCA_020201095.1 Halomonas sp.
CTGGAATTCCAGCGTAATGCCCGGAATATCCCCCGCGCGCTCGGCCATATCGTCCAAAATGGCCTGGGCGGGGCGGCGTTCGTGCCAGTCGATAAACTGGAACTGCAGCATGCCGATGACGTCGTTGCCCATCTGCTCGTTGGGCACTGCAAAGGAACGTGCATACAGTGCGCGCACTTCGCTCATACCAGAGAGTTTGGCTTCCACTCGCTGCACGATAGCGTCGGTTTCTTGCGCCGAAAAATCACCCCGGGCGCGCACCAGCACCTGGGCGCTGTCGGGCTCGACGCTTGGGAAGAAGTCGACGCCGTGGTTGAAACGCGCATAGCCGGTATACAGCAGCGCCATTAACAGCACTGTTATCAGCAGTACCCAGGCTGGATGCTTGAGCAGCCTGGCCAGCAGGAGGCGATAGCCGCGACCAAACGCCGTGGCGGCCTTTTCATGATCAGCATCAGCCTGCGTTGCGTCTATTTGCTTGGCTTTAGAGCGAGTAAACAAGCGGCCCAGGGTAGGCAAAAACACCAGCGCCATGGCAAGCGAGGCCAAAAGGCACAAGATCACCGTTGCGGGCAGGTACTTCATAAACTGGCCGACCACGCCGGGCCAGAACAGCAGGGGAATAAACACCGCAAGCGTCGTGGCTGTCGAGGCGATGACCGGCCAGCTCATGCGTGAAGCGGCGTTAAGCCATGCCTGATGGGGTTCTTGACCATCGCGCAGGTGACGGTCGGCAAGCTCGCTGACTACGATCGCGCCGTCCACCAGCATGCCAGCCACCAGAATCAGCGCGAACAGCACCACGATATTGAGCGTAAAGCCAAACGCCCAAACCAGCAGGATACCGGTCAAGAAAGCGCCGGGAATGGTAAGTCCGACCAGCAATGCCATACGCAAGCCCATTGCCGCAACGACCACAATCAATACCAGCACGACGGCGGTGAGCACGTTGTATAAGAGCTCTGAGAGCATATTCTCAACGGTGGTCGACTCATCCAGAATGGTAGTGAAACGCAGCTGTTCGGGAAGCAAATCTTCCGCTTCGGCCAGGCGATCACGCACCGCGCCAATGGTGGCGATGATATTCGCCCCTGCACGCTTGGAGACTTCCAGCACCACGGCGGGTTGGCCGTCGATACGGGCAAAGCCTTCGGGGTCTTTATAGGTAGGATTGATCCACGCCACATCGTCAAAGGTGACCACACGATCTTCATCGACCTTGACGGGCATATTCATGACATCGTCAAGCGAGGCGATAATGCCAGGGACTTTTAAGGCCAGGCGTCCCGCGCCGGTATCCAGGCTGCCCGCTGCTACCAAGCGGTTATTGCGCGATACCTGATTGAACAGCGAGTCAAAATCGACCCCGTAGCTTTCCAGTACAAGTGGATCGACGACGATTTCCAGTAAGTCTTCACGCTCACCGGCAATATCGACTTCCAGTACATCGGCAATGCCTTCGATCTCTTCTTGCAGGCGTCGGGCAACGGTCATGCGTTCGCGAGTGTCCAACTGCCCTGATAGGCCGATGGTCAATACCGGGAACTCCGATACATTGACTTCCATTACCCGCGGTTCATCGGCTTCGTCAGGCAGCTCGCTGCGGGCAATGTCCACCCGGTCGCGCACGTCGGTCAGCGCGGTGTCCGGGTCAAAGCCAGGGTCGAACTCCAGCGTGATCGAGCCATGGCCTTCGCTTGATTGGGCGGTGAACTTGCGCAGTCCTTCAATACCGCGCAGCTCCTGCTCCATAGGGCGAATCAGTAGCCGCTCGCCGTCCTCGGGGCTAACGCCCTCAAGCGACAGCGAGACGTAAATCATCGGAATGGTGACGTCGGGGTTGGCTTCCTTGGGAATGACCTGCCAGGCCGTAATGCCTGCCAGTAGCAAGCTTACTAAGAGCAGTAACGTCGTGCGGCTGTGGGCAAGCGCGGCATCAATCAACGGGCGCATTAACGTTATCCTGACCGGGTGAAGGTTGGTCAATGCTGGCGTTTTCGGTGGGCACCGGCGTCACTGTCTCCCCGACATCCACCATGCCCGCACCCAACGTTATTAGGTGTAATGGGTCAGGCAGGCCAGCGACATGGGCACGCTGAGTGTCGGCACTCACCAGTTCCACGGCGGTCTGTTGCACCTGGTCGTTGTTATCCAGATGCTTGACCGCCAGTTGGCCTTCGCTATCCAGGCTGAGCAGCGCGGGGGAGAGGGTATGCACCTGGCGGGGCGGTAGGGTAATCGTCAGCTCAGCGCTGCCACCCGCCAGGCGTTGACCGGCCGGGTTATCAAGCGTGGCTTCGACATAAAAACTGCGCGTGGCTTCTTCAGCGCGGTGGCTGATAAACGTCAGCTCGCCTTCCAGCCGTTCGCCGTTCAGCAGTCGGGCGGTGACCGGCAGACCCACGCTTAAATCGCCTACTTGCTGTTGTGACACCCAGGCAGCGCCTTTCAAACGTCGGTCGTCGACTAGCTGGCCCCATTCCTCGCCGGGCTGGAGTAAGTCACCCAGCTCTACCTGTACGCGGTCGAGTACGCCATCAAAAGGCGCGGTGGGGCGGCTGTCATCCAGCTGATTCTGCAGTTGGGCCACCGAGGCGGCGCTGGCGCTGAGCGCGCTCTGTAGGCGAAGTAGCTCGGGCTGGGAGATCAACTCGCGCTCTCGAAGGTTGCTGGCACCCGCATATTCCGCTTCGGCGACGGCCAGCTCATCGCGGGCCTGTTGCAACTGCTCGGGCAGGGCGTCGTCATCCAGTATTAGCAGCGTATCGCCTGCCTCAACGCGGCTGCCCTGGGCGACTGGCTTTTCGGCTACATAGCCCGCGATGTTAGCGCGCAGTGTCGTCTCGCGCTCTGCCGTTAACTGGCCCTGAATGATCTGCTGCGGAATAAAGTCGATACTGTGTTGCTCAACGATCTCAACCCTCGAGCCTTCATCAGGGGCATCAGGAGTATCTGGGGGAGCGCTCTGAAAGGCCTGGAAATTACCTAAGGCGAGCCATATTACCAGTGCCAGCACGAGGAGGCTGGCGAGGGCGTAAGAGAACGGGATTCTTCGCATGGGGCGTCCATGTCCTTGGTAACACAAGAATGACAGCAGTAAATCGTTGACACCATAGCGCAACTGGGTCTTTTCAGCGAGTCGCAAGCCGCTGCGCGCATAGTCAGTATGCCAAATTGCCAGCAACCTAGATGGGTACTAGTCTCATGTCTGATTGAGTTTTCGCCCAACTGGGCATACCATCCTTGCGTATTGAGTTCTGTCGACTCACCCTCAGGCGAACCAACCAAGGAGCAATGATGAAAGATCCAGTACGTATTGCAATTACCGGCGGTGCCGGTCAGATTAGCTATTCTCTTATTTTCCGCATCGCCGCTGGCGATATGCTGGGGCCGGATCAGCCTGTCATTCTCCAGCTGCTGGAAATTCCTCCGGCCATGGACGCGCTGACGGGCGTGGTGATGGAAGTCAACGACTGTGCCTTCCCGCTCGTTCAAGATATCGTCGCCACCGACGACCCGAACGTCGCTTTCAAAGATGCCGATTATGCTCTACTGGTTGGCGCACGTCCGCGTGGTCCAGGTATGGAGCGTAAAGACCTGCTTGAAGCCAACGCCGCAATCTTCTCCGTTCAAGGCAAGGCGCTGAACGACTACGCCAGCCGCGATGTGAAAGTGCTGGTCGTCGGTAACCCGGCCAACACCAACGCGCTGATTGCTTCCTGCAACGCGCCGGATCTGGACGCAGGCCAGTTCACCGCCATGACGCGTTTGGACCACAACCGCGCTCTGACGCAGCTGGCCCAGAAAACCGGCAAGCACGTCACTGACGTCGAAGACTTGATCATCTGGGGCAACCACAGTGCCACCCAGTACCCGGATCTGGCCCAGTGCAAAGTCGACGGCAAAGCGGCGTTCGATCTGGTCGAGCGCGACTGGTACGAAAACGACTTTATCCCCACCGTGCAGCAGCGTGGCGCGGCGATTATCAAAGCACGTGGCGCCTCTTCTGCCGCCTCTGCTGCCTCTTCCGCCATCGACCATATGCACGACTGGGCGCTGGGTTCCAAGGGCATCGTCAGCATGGCGATTCCGTCTGACGGCAGCTACGGCATCGAAGAAGGCATCATCTACTCCTACCCGGTACGTTGTAAGGGTGGCAATTATGAAATCGTTCAAGGTTTCGAAATTGACGAATTCAGCCAAGAGAAGATGAAAGCCACCGAAAAAGAACTGCGCGAAGAGCGCGCCGCGGTCGAGCACCTGCTCGGCTGAGCGGAGAAGCAAAAGATTAGAAGTAAGAGCTAAGAGAGCCCCGCAGACTTTGGCCTGCGGGGCTTTTCTTGGTGTGCGCCAGGCATGGCGCGTAGCGCCTTGACAGGTGCTGTTCCTAGGGGTGGTGCCTTAGGATGAC
>JAIVHM010000069.1 GCA_020201095.1 Halomonas sp.
GGTACGTCCCAGCGCCGTGCATGAATTGCAGGCCGCCGCGGCAGTGGGGCAAAACGGCCTGACGCAGTGCTACGAGCAACACTTCGCCCGCCACGATATGCTCACCGCGCAGATTCTGCTGACCCACGACGACCTCTCCAACCGCAAGCGTTACCTTAATGCGCTTTCTGCCTTGCGCACGCTGGTGGAAATGCGCGTTGTCCCGGTGATCAACGAAAACGACACCGTGGTCACCGATGAGATTCGCTTTGGCGATAACGACACCCTGGGCGCCCTGGTCGCCAACCTGCTCGAAGCCGACGCACTGTTGTTGCTGACTGACCAGGAAGGTTTGTTCGATGCTGATCCTCGCCACGTCCCAAACGCCCAGCTGATTGGCGAAGCCCTTGCCGACGACCCGCGCTTAGCGGCGGTGGCCGGCAGCGGTGGGTCGCTTGGGCGGGGCGGCATGGCCACCAAGGTGCGCGCCGCGCAACTTGCAGCCCGTTCTGGGGCAGTCACGGTGATCGCCAGTGGTCGGCAGCCCGATGTCATCACAAGGGTCATGGCGGGCGACGCGCTGGGCACGTTGCTGCGCCCGGAGCAAGCGCCCATCGCAGCACGCAAACGCTGGTTAGCAGGGCAGTTACAGGTGCGCGGCACACTGGTACTCGACCCTGGCGCGGTCAAGGTGCTGCGCGATAAAGGTTCCAGCCTGCTGGCGGTTGGCGTGCGAACGGTTCACGGCAGCTTCCAGCGCGGTGATATGGTGGCCTGTGTCGACGACCAGGGCACGACCGTGGCGAAAGGATTGGTCAACTACGGTGCCAATGAGGCCCGCCAGCTAGCGGGCAAGCCAAGCCATCAAATTGAAGCCATCCTCGGCTATGTGGAAGCCCACGAACTGATCCATCGCGATAACCTAGTGGTGGTTTAACGCGGTGGCAAAGGCACTTGGCGTGGCCAGTTGTCGGGCACGATAAACAGCCGCTCGCAGCGCTGCGTTGACGGCAGATACACCATGACCTGCTGCGGTTGATGCTGGGCCATCGCCAATAGCGGCATCCGTAATGCTGACGCTGGCTTGAAAGCTTCAAATATTGGCGGCGCTAGCCAGTGAGGTTTTTTAAGCCAGGCCATCCGAAAGTCAGTGGGTAGCGTCGCGGCAAGCGCTGGCCAATCACGAACGTGGCACCAGCGTCCTCTGCGATGCGCGACTGTGGCCCCCTCAGGCGATGGCATGGGTGTGTGCCACGGATAAAACAGCACACCCGGCATGGCCAGCCGCTGGGTTAGCTGCTCGCCCAGGCCACCCTCTAGATGCCCTGTGTCCCGCGGTGATAACCAATGGCCGAGTGTTTCCAGCGCGGGTATTGTGGCGGAAAGTGGCAGCTGGTGACGCTGCAAATGGCAGTATTTCAGTGCCAGGCTATCCAGCCCGCCCGGGCCTATCCAGCGGCTCTGGCTGGTGGCTTCTCCCGGCCCTTCGGGCAAGCCCAGATAAAATTTGATCGCCACTTCCAAATGCACCGGTGCCGGTTGATCCCGCCTGCGGTAGAGCATATCCAGCTCGCCCAAGGTAATGCGCTTGCGGGTAATCCGCACGTTGTGGGCCAGCAGGCGCGTATTGGGCGCGCGGTCTAGCAGCCAATGCCATAGCTGTTCGTGATAGTGCCCCATTCGGCTCGCTTGACGACCATTGCGGGCCAACTCAGGTATCGCCAAGTCATTCAGCCAGGCTTCCAAGGCGTCATTTAGCCCCAGCTCGGCAAGGCTCGGGCGGCCTGCGAATGGGCTGAAAGGCGGAAATGTCACGATATCCGGTGTCACGACCAGCCAGGCGAGGTCACGCAATAATGCGTCATGGTGTGCCGAGGCCACACCTTCAAAATAGCTGGGGGGCTTCAAGCGGTGTTCATCCTGGCGTCAGAGACGCAAAAAACCGCAGGCTCCCATGAAGGGAGCCCCGGTATCGTTTGCATCTTGCTGATGGGATAAGACTTAATCTCGTTCAACCTCGCTGACTTGCTCAGTGCCTTGGCGCAAGCTGATTTCGATTTCACGGTCGTTCTCGTCACGCCCTTCAATTTCAATCATGCCGCTTTCGTCAATATCGATATCTTCAAACTCGACCATGCCTTCCTGGCTGGCGACGTCAAGTGCCCCGCGAATATCGTCTTCGCTCATGCCCCAAGCGCCGGTAATCAACCGTTCGCGTTTTTCTTCCAGCGTTTCGCCATCGTCGAGTGAAAAGTCCACGTCAGCGTACCATTCATCGTCCAGCCAGCCTTCGACTTCTGCCCGGCCACGGCTCTTGATGCTGACTTCTTCAAAATGCGTAAAGCCATAATCATTGGCGTGGGTCAGCACATCGTCAATCCGGTCCATCGCCAGAGAGTCTGCCTGGGCAGTACCTGCTGCCGCAACAAGCAGTAACGCAGAGGTCGGGATGATCAGCATTTTTTTCATCGTATTCATGGTTAATTCCTTCTTTCCATTCATAGTGGTAACAGCATTCGGCGAATGCGACATTAACGTTATACCCCCACTATGCTTTCCTTAAGCTGACAAAGCGGTTCATCTAGCGTTCATGTTGACTTTGGCATGCTGTGACAATGAAAAACGTGACTTCCTTCCTGACAACGCGGCAACGCCGTGCCACGCCGTCTTTTCTGCGCAGCTTGATGCTGGGCGGGGTAATAGTGCTTGGGCTGGTCGCGGGTCAGGCATCTTCTGATTCCTCATGGGAAACGCTGCACGGGGAGGTCAGCGAAGGTGACGTGGTCCCGCTGGAAACCATCCTGGACTGGTTGGAGGCCCGCTATATCGGCGAAGTGCTGGAAGTTGAGGCCGAGCGCGAAGGCGGCTACGTCGAGTATGAAATTAAGCTACTCGGTCCGCAAAACCAAGTGGTAGAGTTTGAATTTGATGGTCAGACGGGGCAACTTATGAAGATGGAAGGTGTGCGGATCAACGACATGCGCCGACCACAGTAGAGGACAGAGACAGTGGTGAGTCGATGAAGTGTTTGTTGGTAGAGGATGACCAGGCGTTAGCCCGCGAATTGGGCCAGGCATTAAGCGATGGTGACTGGCTGGTGGAGCATGCGTTCAACGGTCAGGAAGCCGATTTTCTGGTGCGCACCGAAGCGTATGACAGCTTGATTCTCGACGTTGGGTTGCCCGACGGCGACGGTATCCGCTGGCTTTCGGCGTGGCGCGAAGACGGTATTGATTTGCCGGTGCTGATTTTAACCGCGCGTGAGCGTTGGGCTGATAAAGCGGCTGGTTTTTCCGCCGGGGCCGACGACTATGTCACCAAACCGTTTGAATCCGCTGAAGTCCTGTTTCGCCTGCATGCGCTGGTACGCCGCAGCCACGGGCACGCGCATCCGGTTCTCAAAATGGGGGAGTTAAGCCTGGATACCCATACCCAGCACGTGGCGCTAGCGGGACGTCCGGTGTCGTTGACCGCCCAGGAAACACGATTGTTGAGCTATTTGATGCACGCCGCTCCCCGGGTGGTAAGCCGCACCGAACTCTCCGAGCACGTCTATGACCGTGACCATGAACCCGATTCCAACGTCATAGACGTTCAGGTCAGCCGATTGCGCCGTAAGTTAGGCGCATGGCGCATTGCCACCCAGCGCGGTCAGGGCTACCGCCTGTTGGCCGAACAGCCAGCGGCGGGATGATGCCCTGGCCATATTGGCAAGGCCGCTTTGCGCGTCGCTCAATCGCCAGCCGTCTGTTGGTAGCGACCCTGGTGATCGTCATTGTCGGGCTACCGTTGGCGGGGTTCTTGCTGTCCCATCACTACCGTGAGTCGGCGACGCAGGCCTTTGATGATCGCCTGGAAGCGTTGCTTAATGTGGTCATCGCCGGGGTCGCCTTTGATCGTGTCGAGCAGCGACTGGACTTTGACCGCGACCTGGGCGATCCGCGTTTCGATCAGGTGTACTCCGGCTGGTATTGGCAGATAACCGATGGTCAGCAGCACACGCTCACCTCGCGCTCGCTATGGGATCAGCGTCTGCCAACCCACGACAATGAGGCGCTCAGCGCTCGAACCATTGACGGCCCTCGTGCTAGCTCGCTGCGTCTGGTCGAGCGCGATATCCAACTGGCACCGCTGGAGCAACCGCTGCATATCAGCGTCGCCGCCGAAGACGAGGCGCTCGTGAACAATGTGCGCCAGTTTCAGCAGTGGTTATGGGGCGGTTTAGTCGGCTTGGGCGCGCTGCTATTGGCGGTGCTGGCGCTGCAGATTCGCTGGGGACTGGCCCCGTTGCGACGCATGCGGACCAACTTGCGCGAGGTGGAAAACGGCGAGGCGCAGCAGTTGGATATCGCGCTCGACCAGACGCAGCGAGCTAGCACGAGGGCCGTCAATGGTTCGAGCGCTGAGCGCCTCATTGTCGTAGCGTGTTGCGCCTGCTCGCGCGTCAAGCACCGGCCGAGCAGCAGAGTGCCTGGGAGGCGGAGCTGACACGCATCGACGGCGCCGTGCGCCACCATTTGGCACGCGCCTCGGCAGCCGGTGAAGGCGGCAGGGTAGCGCCCGTGTCGCTCGACGACGCCCTGACGCCGCTTATTACTGGACTGGCAAGGTTGGCCCAGCGCCGCGATATCCACCTTCAGCATACCCTGCAACGCGATATGCAGGCGCACATGGATGCTCAGGATGCCCAGGAGATCGTCGGCAATATTCTGGATAACGCCCTGCGTTGGGCGAAGGGCGAGGTTATCTTGACCCTGGAGGCAGAGGGCGAAAATCTCCAGCTGTGTGTCAGCGACGATGGCCCCGGCATGTCCGCCGCCGACTGCCAATCGGCACTTCAGCGCGGCAAGCGGCTGGATGAAAAGCGCTCGGGCAGTGGTTTGGGGCTCGCCATCGTTGCCGATCTGGTCGCGCTGTATCGTGGCGATATGCAACTTCAGCGGGCCGCCTTGGGCGGATTAGCAGTCACCATCATGCTGCCCGTTGTCGTGGTGCACCGCCCGGACAATCGCTAATGAGCATAAACGCCGATCAGACAAGGAACCATCAATGAGCCAGGCAGCTCTCCCGGATGTATTGGTTGGCCCCATTCTGCGCCGTATCACGCCCTCTCGGTGGGTGATGTGGTGCCTGACGTCACGACCGCTGACCATGTCGCTGGTGCTGCATCCCGATGGGCGGCAAGCGCAGACGTATCCACTCGCGGCTTACCAGCAATGCCTGCCGGTCGGGCAACATGCGTTTATCCATTTGATCGATGTGCCGTTGGTAAGTCCATTGCCCTGTGATCAGCGCATTGCCTATGACCTGCAAGTGCAGCAGCGTGATGGCGGTTATCAATCACTGCCTGAGTGGGCGCCGTGGTTATGCTACGACGACCAGGACTACCCGGGCTTTGTGATCGCTTCGCGGCATCACCGCTTAATGCACGGCTCCTGCCGCAAGCCCCACCATGATAGCGCCGATGGCCTGGTGCGCGCCGACCAATGGTTGGCCGAACGTCAGTCGGCGCCAGGCGAATGGCCCGCGTGGCTGCTGATGACCGGTGACCAGGTGTATGTGGATGACGTGGCAGGGCCGATGCTGCGCGCAATTCATGCCTTGATTCAACGCCTGGGGTTGGTCGATGAGTATCTGGAAGGGGCAACCATCAGCGATAGCCAGGCGCTCTATACATCTCCGGACAGCTATTACCAGCGCAGCCAGTTGCTACCGGATACCACCAGCAATGTGGCGTTACGCGAGCGCTTCTTTGGCGGCGTGAAAAAGCCCGTCTTTACCTCGGCCAATGCGCAGAATCATTTGATGACGCTGGGCGAAATGCTGGCCATGTATTGCCTGGTGTGGTCACCCGTGGTGTGGCAGCTCATTGCGCCTACTCAGCCACCGCTGGGTGACAAGGACGCCGCGCTTTATCAGCAGGAGCAGGCCGTGATCGAGGCGTTTGTGGCGGGGTTGCCGCAGTGCGCGCGTGCCATGGCGCATTTGCCCAACCTGATGATCTTCGACGACCACGATGTGACCGATGACTGGAACCTGACCGCCGAGTGGGAGCGCAGTGCCTATGGCCACCCGTTCTCGAAGCAGATCATTGGTAATGCCTTGATCGCTTACCTGCTGTGTCAGGGGTGGGGTAACGCGCCTGAAAAGCTCAACCCGCTGATTGACGAGACCGCCGCGATGCTTGAGTCGGTGGACAGCACCGGCTATCTCGCCAACGTGGCACAAGACGCGCTGATTGACCGCTTGCTGGCGTTTCAAGGCTGGGCCTTTCAGGTGCCCGGCACGCCGCCGTTGATCGTGTTGGACACGCGGACGCGCCGTTGGCGTAACGAGCGACACCCGCAACGCCCCTCGGGGTTGATGGACTGGGAGGCGCTGATCGAAATGCAGCAGGCGCTGATCGGGGCGCCCAGCGCAGTGATCATTTCACCCGCGCCAATGTTTGGCGTCAAACTGATCGAAGGCATCCAGAAGCTATTTACTCTGATGGGCAAGCCGCTGATGGTCGACGCCGAAAATTGGATGGCGCATCGCGGGGCCGCGAACGTGCTGCTGCAGATTTGGCAGCATTCCAAAACGCCCGGCAACTACGTGATTCTGTCCGGCGATGTTCACTATTCCTTCGCCTACGACATCGTGGTGCGCCACCGCAAGCACGCGCCGCGGCTATGGCAGATCACTTCCAGCGGGGTCAAAAATACCTTTCCCGATTCGCTGTTGGACACCTTTGACCGGCTTAATCGCTGGCTGTATGCCCCCCGGTCGCCGCTTAACTGGTTCACCAAGCGCCGCAAGCTGAGTGTCCACCCCCGCGACCCTGATCGTGCAAGTGCTGGCGAACGACTCTGGAATGCCAGCGGTATTGGGCTGGTGACCCTTGATGAACACGGCTGCCCGGTTGATATCCGTCAGTTGGACGCTAGCGGAGGCGAAGCCAGCTTCCCGCCGCCCGACATAAAGGCGCGCCCTTAAGCGGCGCCTGCCACGTATCACATCAGGTTCGTCAAAACGTCACTTACTGGTCATCTAAATGTCCCGCCCCTGTCATCTGAGAGCGTCAGTATCGTTGTGTCTTCTAACAACGCTTCAGGTGACCCATGCAGACCTTATCTCTTCCCCGTACCCTCATCAGCGCCGCCGTTGCCAGTGCCTTTGCTTTTTCCGCCGTGGCGGTTCAGGCCGATCTCTCCAGCCGCTACCAAGATGCGGATGGCGATCTGATTGCAGATGCACCCAGCGATGAGTCTGATTGGGTGGATCCGGATACGCTGGTATTTGCCTATACGCCGGTTGAGGATCCTGCCGTCTATGCCGACGTCTGGTCTGATTTTCTGGACCATTTGAGCGAAGCCACGGGCAAAGAGGTGCAGTTCTTCCCGGTGCAGTCCAATGCTGCCCAGCAGGAAGCCATGCGCGCGGGTCGTTTGCACGTTGCCGGTTTTAACACCGGTGGCGTCCCCGTGGCGGTTAACTGCGGTGGTTTCCGCCCGTTTGCCATGATGGCCGCCGAGGACGAAAGTTTCGGTTACGAGATGGAGATTATCACTTACCCGGGTAGCGGCATTGAGTCCGTTGAAGACCTGCAGGACCGTCAGTTGGCGTTCACTTCCGAGACCTCCAACTCAGGCTTCCGCGCGCCTTCAGCGCTGCTGCGCTCTGAATACGGCATGGAAGCGGACGAAGATTTTGAGACAGCGTTCTCGGGCTCTCACGACAACTCTGTTTTAGGGGTAGTCAACGAAGACTACGAAGCGGCGGCCATCGCCAACTCCGTGGCTCGGCGGATGCTGTCGCGTGGCGTCGTTGACGAAGGTGATTACGAGGTGATCTATACCTCCGATACGTTTCCGACCACTGCCTACGGCACGGCGCATAACCTGGAGCCCGAACTCGCAGAGGACATCCAGAACGCTTTCTTCAGCTACGACTGGGAAGGCACCGCCCTGGAGGAAGAGTTCTCCAACTCCGGTGAAGCGCAGTTTATACCCATCACCTATCAGGATAATTGGGAAGTGATTCGCACCATCGCCGATGCCAATGGGGTGACCTACGACTGCGACTGATCGCTAGGTAGACATTATTAACC
>JAIVHM010000070.1 GCA_020201095.1 Halomonas sp.
ATGACAGACACGGCGATGAAAGCTATCAACAAACCACTGGCAACGACAATCAGTGGCCTAACGAGATGAGAGGGCTTGTTTTTTGCACGAACCAGGGTCCAAATTAACCAAAGTACGCCTGCCACGCATGAAGCAAATGTTAAACCAAGCCACACGGCGCGTGTCTGGCCTATCGAAACGCCAACTAAGCAGACGCCAATCAATACCAGCGATGTCACCATCCTCCAGGGAACTAACCGGCCTTGAACTCGGCTGAACCGACCAGTAAAGGCGATGAGGCCTAGCAGTGCCGCGCCGAAGAGCATGGAACCATGCTGAGCATTACGATAGCCCAGACCGGCACGCTTTCCATTCAGTCCTGCCCACCACTCCTCAAGCCCATTTCCATAGGCGAAGGTGGCTATCAGCCAGCCGAGCAAGGCCAACCCCCATATCAATAGGGTGTTGCGGGTACTTCCCCCCAGAAACCATGCTATGGCGATGAAAATAAACAGCTTGGCCAACCGATCAAGTTGGGGATTGCTTGCCGCCCAGTCGGGGTGATGCCATACCGCCAGACTCTAGGAGATTGTCTGTACTATTAGCGCCGCTAGTAACAGCCACAAAGGGCCGCTATTGCGAATATTTCTGCCATAAGCGAGCACAGCACCCAGGCCGAGAAGGGCGCAAAGTGTCTCAGCCGGGCTCCCGACGGGTTGCCACAAAATGGCGAACCCGGCATAAAGTACAAGGGCCAACACACCCGCCCACCAAAGCACGTTAGGGCTTTTCCAGGCAATATGGCTCTCCCAGATATCACTGGCCCTCATGCTGGCTCCCCTTCACGATCTAATAAACTGCTACCCACTTGTCAGTCAACATTAAGCCTACAAGGTCCCTTAAAATCGTTATTCGCATGACCACGATATTCAGAGCGCCAGCCAGTAGCCGACAGTTTGAAGGTCGTCATCGCTCAGTCCGTCTTATCGGTATTTATTATTCTATGGGGGTTTCTTATCTGTCCCACTGCTTGCCTCTCAACGAAGCGCTAAACAAGCGCAACTGGATTGACTGTGTCCGCCCCAAAGTAAGGGTGTCATCACTTCGCAGGTGTTGAGTCATCCTGTTTTTTAATTACCGTCTCTGAATGGCTTTTGGCATGTGCGACTTTGCAGCACCCCTGGCCAACACTGGCTTCTATAAGTGTGTACTTGCTTACTTGATTCAGGTTGTTAATGCGTTGTTTTATTAAGCGAATAGCGATAAGGGGGCATTACTATTACTGCGTATCACGTCGCACAGCCCCATTTGGTGCATTAGTCGAGCGACGTTGCAGCGAGCCACTGAATGCCCTCTAGGTGCAGTTGACGCCAGACTTTACGGATAACGTAGACACCGACGCTATCTTCTCAGACGCGCCGATGTTCGGCTCACAGCCAGCGTTCACGTTGGTGATGGGGAGGGGGCCGGTGCTGGTATTGCGTTGATGGGAACGATGTCAATCACATTGGCCGCCTAAGGATCGTTTTCGGGCAAGCTTGTTGCATGTAACGAAGGTGTGAGCTAGCCTATTACATGTAACAATTCGGAGTAATAGTCATGGTGGCCACCAACGACGTAAACACTCGGGTGAAGAAGCACCGTAGCGCCCTGCGAGCGGCCGGCCTGAGACCCATCCAAATCTGGGTCCCGGACACTCGGCAGCCCGGCTTCGCCGAAGAGGCTCGCCGCCAGTGCGCTGTCGTGGCGGCTGCCGATGCTGGGGATCAAGGTTTGCAGGATTTCATGGACGCCGCACTCTTGGATCTGGACGACGATGAGGTTGACGCATGAAGCGCGGAGACTTGGTGACCATTGCCCTGACGGGTGACTTTGGAAAGCCTCGTCCCGCCCTCATCGTCCAGTCAGATCAGTTTGCAGGAACGGGTAGTGTGACGGTGCTTCTGCTATCCAGTACCCGGGTCGATGCGCCGTTGATACGCCTCAATGTTGAGCCCACCCCCGAGAACGGCTTGCACCGACGCTCCCAGATCATGGTGGATAAGCCGATGACGGTGAAGCGAGAGAGAGTGGGAGAAGCCTTCGGTTACCTCGATGACAGCGCCATGGTCGCCGTCAACAGAGCATTGGCCGTGTTCCTGGGTTTTGCGTGAGTGAAGCTCTCCATCGCTTATCCCACTGATGTCGCTGGTAGATAGCGTAAGCGGGAAGAGCGCTTGACAAGCGGTGCTGTGGTAGAGTCGAGATATTGAAATAGGTGTACGCATGACCAGCAAGGTCCACAATCGCCACGACCATAGCTACAAATTATTGTTCTCGCATCCCGAAATGGTTAGAGACCTGTTGACAGGCTTCGTCAAGGAAGCCTGGGTCGAGCAGCTCGATTTCTCGACACTTGAGAAAGTCAGCGGCTCCTATGTCACCGAGGATCTGCGTGATCGTGAGGATGATATTATTTGGCGGGTACGCTGGGGTGACGATTGGCTCTATGTCTACTTGCTGTTGGAGTTCCAATCTTCTGAAGATGACCACATGGCCGTGCGGATCATGACGTACCTGGGGTTGCTCTACCAGGACTTGATTCGTCAACAAGCTTTCACTCCAAGCGGTAAGTTGCCACCGGTGTTGCCCGTTGTGCTCTACAATGGAGAGAAACGTTGGAAGGCGGCGCAAAACGTTGCTGATCTTGTCGAACGGGTACCAGGGGGGCTTGAACGCTATCGACCGGATTTGGCGTATTTGCTTCTTGACGAAGGGGCGATTGTCAACGATCCCGCTTGGTCGGACCAAATGCGTAATGTCGCGGCGGCGCTCTTTCGATTGGAGCACAATCGCGACGAACAAGACATGCTGGAAGTGCTTGGAACGTTGGTTGAGTGGCTCAAGGCGCCTGAGCAAACGGGTCTAAGAAGGGCATTCGTCGTGTGGATACGCCGAGTCCTGTTGCCTAGCCGGGCACCTGAGATGGAACTGCCTGAATTTACGGAGTTGCAAGATTTACATGAGGTGCATGACATGCTGGCAGAACGGATTAAGAAATGGCCTGAGCAGTGGGAAGAGAGAGGTCGCCAAGAAGGTCGTCGCGAGGAGCGTCAGGAAGCCGAAAAGCGCGCCTTAGAAAGTAAACGTAATGCGGCTCGCAAATTGATATCGCTGACCGAGATGAATGACCAGTTGATCGCGGAGATTGAAGAACTACCGGTTGCGGAAGTCGAAAAGCTGCGTGCTGAGACACGTCACTAATTCCACTTCAGTTGATGGCCGTACCGCCTTTCAGGGCGAAGATGTCTTCTTTGGCTACATAGGGGAGAATGTGCACGAGCAGGGCGACCTGTGCTTCGTAAGCTTCACGCGCCATCGGTTGTCTCCGTTATCGCAAATTCTTCAGGCACCATGATGCGGTAACGCGGATGTATCCTGCCACCTTTGACCAGAGCGCGGTCGCCGCTTCCGAGGTTGAACTCCTTTGGGTCGAGGCGTTTGCGCCATTGGTGGTTGTGATGGTCGGCAAATACGAAGAGCAGCCGCGTAACCTTGATCTTCCTGCAACTGTGCAACAACGCCGTCAGGGTGCGCGGGCGCAGGGTCGTCAGGCTTTCAAATACCATGTCGAGATTGTGGAAGCTCTCATGGTCGGGCAGTTCGTCCATGACTTCCAGGATTGCTCGTTCGGGCGATGACATCCTAAGTTGCCAGTCCCAGGGCAGATTGCTTGCAGCGTCGTCCTGGGTGAGACCGAGTGCAGGATCGGAGAAAAGGTGCGTGGTGCGCGTTTCCAGAGGTGCGTTCAGCGGTAGCCTGGCCAGCCAGCTCGGTATGTCTTTGCCATAGACCCAAACCGGAGTGTTCCCGCCTAGCGGTAAATAATGGCTATAGCCTTGCAGCGCAAGCGCTGTCATGCCTCCGATATGGACATCGTAGCCCATGATGTGCTGTATCGAGAGAAGGCAGGTCTTCCAGTCGATTGTATCGGGTTTTCCTGTGCCTGGCGCCGGGCGCAGGAAAACGCCACGGGTCACGCGCTCCAGCCAGCCCCGATCAACATATTTGCGCGTGAGAAAGCGGCTGACTTTATGGCGTTCCAGCCAGTCAGAATCGATCATGAAGCCGGGAGGGACGGCTTCGAGAGTGTTCTTTAGCTTTTGGTTTTTATGTGTATTCATGGTACACATATTATCGCATATTCAAAGATGTTTGCCATAGGTTATTTGACAATGAGCAATTTTGTGTACTTTTAGGGCACAAAATATCTAAAATCTAAAGAGCTCGCCAGCAAAGCAAAGTGGACGCGTGTGTCTGCGTCACCCACGCTTAGGGTGAATTGGCTGGCAATGAGGGTTGAGCCCCGCCCGTGTCGGTCTTCGACCTCTTCCTAAGTGCCTATTCAAAATTAATCGCGTGATAAGTTCCGTATCCAACCAGCAGCCGATGTACCTCATCACATAGGCTTGAGCAAGCTTTTCTCGATCTAGCCTTTCGTTTCGGCGATCGCGAGATCGGGCCCAAACAAGCCCGGTTCGGAGCCTCCGGGAATTCCAGGGCAGTTCACCTGATGGAGTATTGGCACCTCGTGGTTTTCGACATCAAGCCTGAGCTATTTAATTGATGAGTCTATTATATCGGTGTCGATATAAGTGTTGTGAAAATTAAAGAGTCAGCGTGGCGAGCAAGAAACCTGTTGCATTCGTCGGAGACTCTAAGGATAGGCTGCGCGACTTCCCTTTGGAAGCCAAGCGACAAGCGGGGTTTCAGGTAGACAAAGTTCAGGCTGGAGGCCAGCCAGACGATTTTCGTCCGATGCCAAGCGTTGGCTCTAGTGTGATAGAAATCCGTATTCGGAAATAACGGTTCCTTTCGGGTTTTTTACTTGGCCAATCGAGATGATGTGTTATTTATTCTCCACTGCTTCCAGAAAAAAACCCAAAGACCTCCCAAAAAGACATCAATTTGGGCAAGCAGCGATTCAAAGAGCTGCCCTGAGTCCAGCTACTAAGCGAGGTGAGATAATGGCCATCGAGTATTACGACAGCGTGTGGGATGCCATTGAGGATACGCCTGAGGAAGCGTTGAAAGATGAATTTCATGGTTTGGTAAAGAAGCGTCGCTGAGTTACTTGATGTACCCCTATACATATGGTGTTAATGATAACCGTAAATTACTGCATTACGCCCAGCTCTCATCTCGACATGCAATTCGCGAACTTCTGGAAGCTGGGATATCGGTCGTGTACGCGAAAGATGGAAATCTTGTCCGTGAAAGCCCTGACCATCAAGTAACCGTGGTGAAAGAGCTGGAGAGCAAGGAAAAATTCGATTTGAGAGAGTATCTGTGCCACGGCTAAGGC
>JAIVHM010000232.1 GCA_020201095.1 Halomonas sp.
CAGCTAACGGTTCCCGCTATCAGGGTCCGTAGGGGACTTTCACCCCCAAGTCATCCTAAGGCACCACCCCTAGGAACAGCACCTGTCAAGGCGCTACGCGCCATGCCTGGCGCACACTAAAAAGACGGCCACTTGGCCGTCTTTTCATAACTACTTTGAGCTATTACCTTCTATTTAATCTTCATCTTCGTCTTCGTCACTGTCCTCGCTTTCCTCAAGGTCAGCTTCTGCACTGCCTGTTCCACCAGTACCCGCCTCAGTGTCTTCTCCCTCTTCTTCCCCTTGATTCTCCCCACCATCACTATCGGAATCAGAGGTGTCACTGCTGCGGTCTTCCTCATCACGCTTCACAGCACCTTCTTTAATGCCATATTCTTCTTCGAGCGCTTCATCGTCGAGAGGTTCGTGTTCATGTTCGTCAGCACTTGCCAAGCTCGCAGCGGAAAGCATCGCAGCAGCAAACACAAATGGCATGATCCAAGGGGTTAGTCGCATCGTCACGGTCTCCTCATTGTGGTATCAACAGCTTAGCATGTAACTTAATGCCCTGGGCCGCTCTATGGAATGCAAAGACAACGCTTAATAAACTGCATAAACGCCATATTTGCCTCACGTTTTGATTAATCTGAATCAGCTCAACCAATCAGGCAAGCAAAAAATTACAGAACACTGTTCACAAATGCGCTAAAATCTCGTTCAATAGCCTTATGGTTTATTTGTTCTGTCACTGCAGCTGCCAAGTCGCTGCTAGGAAATCCCATGCCGCTCCCTCTGTTATTATTTGATTGCGATGGCACCCTGGTTGATAGTGAGCCCCTTCTTGCCGAAGAGATGTCGACAGGACTTAACAGTGTTGGGCTTCCTTTCGTGCCGTCTGACTATCTGGGTGAATTTAGGGGCTCACGTTTTCGCAATATCGTTGCCCAGCTTCAGTTGCGTCACGGGGACGTTTGCAACGATCAGCTAAACAGCATGGAAACCGCCATGCGTGCCAACCTGGCGAAACGGCTCGCCAGTGAACTCACTCCCATTCCCGGCGCCAAAGAAGCACTTGAGCAACTATCCGCTTATCCGAGTGCCGTGGTCTCGAACGGACCTGAAGGTAAAATTCGTACTGCGCTTAAGGCAACAGGCCTCAACGGCTATTTTGCAGAACGTCTTTTCAGTGGCTACACCGCCAACTGTTGGAAACCAGAACCCTGTCTGCATCTCCACGCCGCGAGTATCATGGGCTTTAATGCCGTTGACTGTATTGCCATTGATGATGCATTGGTCGGCGTTCGGGCTGCCCTTGAAGCCGGCATGAAGGTCATTCATTTGAATCGCTTTCCCGATGCAGAAACCACGCCGGAAAACGCCATTATGATCAGCAACATGTTTCAGCTACCTGCCGTCGTCAGGCAGTTAAGCCAGGAAATGAGCCAGGCAGTCGAGCCTTATTACTCTGAAGGAAAATAACGCGATGGCTTCATTACGCGACCAACTTGGTGGGCTGGTATATTCCACCGAAAAGGGCAACACCTGCCCTACTTGCCGTGAACCCTTGGATGCCTGCCGTTGTGATGCCGATAGCGAACAGGCGCGTATTGACGCACTTGACGGTGTCGTGCGGATTCGTCGTGAAACCAGTGGCCGCAAAGGCAAAGGGGTGACGACGATTAGCGGCATCCCCCTAGTGACCGCTGACCTCAAAGCTCTCTCTAAAGAGCTTAAAAAACGCTGTGGCACAGGTGGAGCCGTTAAAGACGGCATTATTGAAATTCAAGGTGATCACCGTGATAGCCTGAAACAGGAATTAACCGCACGCGGCTATCAAGTCAAATTGGCTGGTGGTTAATCTATACGTCTCAGGACGGAGCGCTACCGTGCAGTCACGTCGCACTAGGGCATTGCAATGAACTGGTTAGAATATTTGCTCCCGCTGATTTTTCTCTTTCCCATGGCCGCGATGGCCGGGATTGTTCTAGCGCTTCGCAGTCTGCATGACGCGCGCGTTCAATCTCCCTTCGATACTCCGCTGCGCGAGCCTGGCCAAGCATTGCGCTATCGACTGGATCAAGCTTTCTCAAGCCTATTCCTTAATGGTGCACTAGGTCCTCTAATTAGTCTTGCCCCCCTGGTCTATGGTATGGGGCGAATGCTGTTTGCCGATCAACAGGACTGGGTGGAATGGGCACTGTATGGGTTGCTTAGTAGCCTGCTTGTCCTGGCATTTTCATTACTTTTAGTGCGCGACTACCAACGCATTAGGCGATTGAAATTGGGCTTGGCCTGCGAGCTCGCTGTCGGCCAGGAGCTTGAGCGGCTTATCCGTCCGGACGCACACCCCTACTACGTGTTTCACGACGTGCCCACGGATAGCTTTACGATTGACCATGTCGTGGTAACCCCGCATGGCGTTTTTGTGGTCGAAACCCGCGCGCGGACGATTCCCATTAGCAATGTAGGGCACGAACGCA
Organism: Halomonas sp.; assembly: GCA_020201095.1. Classification (GTDB taxonomy): domain Bacteria; phylum Pseudomonadota; class Gammaproteobacteria; order Pseudomonadales; family Halomonadaceae; genus Vreelandella. The sequence goes on from JAIVHM010000232.1 coordinate 2,460, forward strand.
ATACGGTCGCCGTCGAGCGTGAACGCCTCCGCTTTCCTTATTGGCAAGAACGACGCCCGTTACATAAAACGCGCCAAGGAGTTGATTGGCTAAGCCAATGGCTAGAGCAACGCTGCGGTGTACCCGTGCCCGTGCGAGGTGTGCTGGTTTTGCCCGGTTGGAATATAGACACTGATGATGCCGCGCCTGACATCCTAGTCGTCAGTGGCGATATGCTTGCCAGTCAACTTACCGCTCTAACGCCTGGTCAGATCAGCGACCCCATTCACGATAAGATCATCAACATCCTGCTTGAACGCGCCAAGCTCATGGAGCTGACGCAGCTTCGCCAGCCTTCGGTATGATAGAGCCTAATCGCCTCGCAAGCGCCCGCCCATTTCCTGGGCCAAGTCGACTGCGTAGTGATCTGTCATCCCGCCGATAAAATCCAGCATTCGTCGATAGCTATCATAGAGCGGCCAGGATGCCAGCGGTGTGTTCTCACCTATCAAGGCAAGGACCCGCTGATGCTTGAACGAGCTATGACCAGTATGGTGCAGCTCGTTGGCAGCACCAATAAAAGCTTCAAGCAAAATACCCAGCGTTGTATAGGCGCCAATTTCCAGCTTTGCCTTGCGCTCATTCTGGAAAATACGCTCCCGGGCCAACTGCTTTGCCGCCTGAACCCCCCACCCCAGATCAGGATGACATAGTTCTAGAAGATCATCTTTGAGCGTGCCGCTCAGTAGGGCCTGTTCATGTTGCACAAACACTGCACCGACGTCATTGACCGCCCTCTCCATGGCTGCACCGCGCAGCAGTGCAATGCGTCGACGTTGTGATACATTGCGGGCTTGCATCTCGGCATACTCAGGTGGAAATTCTCCCGCTATCTGGCGTAAGACTTCGACAACTTCTTCATAACGCAGAATCCCCATTTCCAAGCCATCTTCCAGATCCAGCAACGCGTAGCAAATATCATCCGCCGCTTCGACAAGCCAGGCTAATGGATGTCGACACCATCGCTGCTCACCTTGGGGGAGTAGACCAACAGCGTCGGCCACCTCGCTCAGAAGGGCCTGTTCAGACTGATAGCAACCAAACTTACCTGCAGAACCACTATAGCGGACAGTCCATGGATATTTCAGCAAGGTGCCAAGCGTTGCTGCCGATAAGCGCATTCCGCCATTGAACTGGTTATATTCAATTTGAGTAATCACGCGAAAGCCTTGGGCATTGCCTTCATAGGTCAACAAATCTTCACGTTCCGCTTCAGAGAGACCATCCAGCAGGCCACTACTTTGGGCACGGCGAAACCAGTCTCGAATAGCGTATTCACCGGCGTGGCCAAAAGGCGGGTTACCAATATCGTGACCCAGACAGGCTGTCTGAACGATCACTCCCAGGTCAGCAGGCGTTATCCACTTTGGCAACCTGTCGCGTAAAAGCTCGCCAACAATCATCCCCAAGGAGCGGCCCACACAGCCAACTTCCAACGAGTGGGTCAACCGGGTATGTATATGATCATTTTCAGTTAAGGGATGAACCTGCGTTTTGCGCCCAAGGCGCCTGAAAGAACCGGAGAAAACAATGCGGTCATGATCTTTGTGAAACGGACTACGGCCGATTTCATGGGTACTGGCCGAGCGTTGGTCGTGGAGCCGTTTAGGGGAAAGTAACTGTTCCCAGCGCATTTGTGTCATGACATTCCTCCTTGGGAGCCGTATTTTGACACAAAAACCAACCAGATAAACAAACTCTCCCGATCATAATGCGTTTAAAAAGAGAGGCATAAAAAAATCCCCCGGCCTCAAAGAGACTGGGGGATTTTGGTATAGGTGCCTGACGATGACCTACTCTCGCATGGGGAGACCCCACACTACCATCGGCGCGAAGCGGTTTCACTGCTGAGTTCGGCAAGGGATCAGGTGGTTCACGCATGCTATGGTCGTCA
>JAIVHM010000233.1 GCA_020201095.1 Halomonas sp.
CGGAGCCGACTTCCCCTTGGCAGCCCACTTCGGCACCCGAAATGGAGGCGTTTTTCTTGCACAGAATGCCTACGGCGCCTGCCGCCAGCAAGAAGTCGACGACGTCTCGTTCGCTGGCGCCTTCGCGAAAGTGCATATAGTAGTGCAATACCGCCGGGATGATGCTCGCGGCACCATTGGTCGGCGCCGTCACCATGCGGCCACCTGCGGCATTCTCTTCATTGACCGCGAGCGCATAAAGATTGACCCAATCCATTGCCGACATCGTCGTGGTAATCACGGACGGATTTTCATCCACCGCCTGCAGCCTTTGATGCAGCAAACGCGCGCGCCGACGAACATTCAGCCCGCCGGGTAACACACCCTCGGCCTCGAGCCCTTTGTTCACACAGGCTTTCATCGCCTCCCAGATATCGCAAAGCCCCTTGCGTATCTCGGCTTCGCTGCGCCAGGCGCGCTCGTTTTCGAGCATCAACTCGCTGATCCGCAAGCCGCTTTCCTGGCACATGGTCAACAAGTCGGCGGCGGTGTGGAAGTCATAGGGAAGCGTCGTGGTATCGCTGTCTAGCAGGCCTTGCTCTGCCTGAGCCTGATCCACCACAAAGCCACCACCGACCGAGTAATAGGTATTGCGGTACAACTCACCGTTCTGCCCATGGGCGATCAGTCGCATGGCATTGGGGTGATGCGGGAGGCTTTCCTCGAACAGCTGCATGTCTCGCTGCCACTGAAAGGGCACGCTGTACTGGCTGTCCAGGAGCAGCACCTCAGAGGCTTTTAACGCGCTGATCGAGGGGGCGATAACATCCGGGTCGATTGCGTCTGGCCGTTTCCCCATCAGGCCCATGATGACGGCGTGATCCGTGCCGTGACCCACCCCCGTAGCAGAGAGAGAACCGAAGAGGTGTACTTCAATGCGGGTCACTTCGTTCAACCGCTCACTTGCCCCCAGCTCGCCGATGAAGTCAAAAGCGGCCCGCATCGGGCCGACGGTATGCGAGCTCGATGGTCCGATGCCGATCTTGAAGAGATCGATAACACTGATTGCCATGCTTGTCTACCTTACAGAGATATTGTCATTATCCGACTAACGGTCAAAAACCACGGCGCGATTGGCATGCAGGAAGACTCGTCGCTCCACATGAAGGGTAACGGCCCGAGCGAGTGTCAAACATTCGACATCCCGCCCCTTGGCCACCAGGTCTTCCGGGTAGTCAGTATGGCTGACGGGCTCAACCCCTTGGGTAATGATAGGCCCTTCGTCGAGGTCATCGTTAATATAGTGAGCTGTCGCCCCCACTAGCTTAACTCCCTTCTCGTAGGCTTGGTGATAAGGGCGGGCCCCTTTGAAGCCGGGCAGCAACGAGTGATGAATATTGATCGCCTTCCCCGCCAACTTTTGGCACATGCCGCTTGAGAGCACCTGCATATAGCGCGCGAGAATGACCAGCTCAGCCCCGGCGGCCTCTATTTCTTCCCAGACCTGCGACTCCTGCTCCGGTTTGGTTTGCGGGGTAATCGGCAAGTGGCGGTAAGGAATACCATGCCATTCCGCCAGGGGTGCCAAATCCGGATGATTGGACACAATCGCGCGGATATCGATGGGCAGTTGGCCAATGCGGTAACGGTAAAGCAAATCGTTGAGGCAGTGATCTGCCTTTGACACCATGATCACGACGGGTATACGCGTCTCGGGTGCCGTCAGTTCGAAACTCATTGAGAAGTCAGCGGCCCGCTCGGCAAATCCCGATTGAAAAGCCTCAGCATCGAACGCCTCGTCTTCCGGTCGAAACTCGGTGCGGATAAAAAAGCGATCGCTTAGTCGATCATCAAACGACTGCTGCTCGGTGATGTAACAGCGCTGCTCTTTTAAAAAGCGCGTGACAACATCGACCGTGCCAAGCCTACTGGCGCACTGAGCCGCCAATATCCAACGGTTATTTTTATCTTGCATGGTGGCTTCCCTCATCAGGCATCGACGCCGATGGCATACTCTTCGCCCGCATCCAACAGCCAGCGATACAGGTAATCGGCGAAGCTACGGCGTAACACCAGCTCCCAACGGTCCTCGGCAGGGCGACGCAGGATCAGGTTACTTTTGGCAAAGACCGTGGTAACGCCCTTGCCAACGGGGAATCCCGCTGGATGCACATCGTAGGGCGTCGACTTCATCAAAAGCTCAGTGGCGGCCTCGCCTTCAAGCTCAAGCAACGTCTGGCCGCCGCTCGCATTAACGATGGCATAGTGGGCATCGCCCAGCGCTTCGCGCAGCTTTGCTTCCAGGGAAAACTCTTCGCCACCGGGGACGATGACGAGCCACTCGTCCGGCGAGAGCCACTGGGCAGAGCGTTCGCCGCTTGGATCCTGACTGAGGGTGTTGGGGCGTGCCGGGAGGCCAAAGCCGAGCACCTTCCGGACCGCTTCATCAAGCACGATGGCACCGCCGCGCAACATCACATGGCCTAACATGGCGTGCTCACGGATCACCACGCGGCTGCGCTGCGAAACGCCAGGGCGCCCCGTGCGGAGGTACGACCAGGCCAACGGGGTCTGCGTCGGCACCTCGGCGGTAGGGCGAACATCGTACATATTGGTGCCGGTTAGCGTATTTGCAGACACGTTTGCAGACGTATGTTCAGACATTCTGGCGCTCTCCCTTGGGGTCGTAAAAGACGGGGCTGACGATTTCGGCGGCATGGGTCTTGCCATCGACCATCGGCAAATAGACGATCTCGCCCATACGCTGATGCCCGCCTTTGACCACCGCCAGTGCAAAACCGCTTTCGAGTATCGGGCTGTAATAGCTTGACGTTACATGCCCCACCATCGGCATGGGGATGGCGTGATCAGGGTCGAGCACAATCTGGGCGCCTTCTTCCAGCACCACCGAGGGGTCTTTGGGCTTGAGGCCAACCATCTGCTTGCGATCCACGCGCCGCGTATCCGAACGGGTCAGCGCTCGCTTGCCGACCCACGGAAAAGGCTTGTCGTAGCCCACCGCCCACTGCATGCCGAGGTCCTCTGGTGTGACCGAGCCATCGGTCTCCTGCCCTGCAATGATCAGGCCTTTCTCAGCCCGGAGCACGTGCATGGTCTCGGTGCCATAGGGGGTCAGGTCGTATTTTTCACCGTGGGCGAAAAGTGTCTTCCAGACATGCAGCGCATAGTTGGCTTGCACATTGATCTCGAAGGACAGCTCGCCCGTGAAGGAGATACGGAAGACACGGGCGGGAACATCGGCAACCGAGCCTTCGCGCCAGTCCATAAATTTGAACGTCTCGCGATCCAGGTCGATATCGGTGATCTCGGCAAGCAGCTTGCGTGCCTCAGGCCCGGTGACCGTGATCGTCGCCCAGTGATCGGTTACCGAATTGAAATATACCTGCAAGTCGGGCCATTCGGTTTGATGCCACAGCTCCAACCACTCCATCACACCGGCCGCACCACCGGTGGTGGTGGTCATCAGGAAGTGGTTCTCACCCAGGCAACTGGTGGTGCCGTCATCCATCAGCATGCCGTCGTCTTTGCACATCAGGCCGTAACGTACCCGCCCAGGCGCCAACTTGGCCCACTTGTTGGTGTAAATGCGCCCCAGGAACTCGCGGGCATCCGGGCCTTGGATATCGATCTTGCCGAGGGTCGAGGCATCCAGAATGCCGACCCCCTGGCGTACCGCCAGACACTCTCTGGCGACCGCTTCTGCCATGCTCTCGCGTTCGCCATTGACGGCTCCGGCGCGTACTTGTGGAAAGTACCAGGGGCGTTTCCACTGCCCCACCTCTTCAAACTCGGCGCCCTGTTCGACATGCCACTGGTGCATGGCGGTATAGCGCTCGGGATCAAAGAGGTCACGGCAGTGACGGCCTACAATGGCGCCAAACGTCACCGGCGTATAATTGGGCCGGAACACGGTGGTACCCACTTCCGGGATTGTTTTACCCAGGCAGCGCGCCGCAATCGCCATTCCGTTGATATTGCCAAGCTTGCCCTGGTCGGTACCAAAGCCCATCGCGGTGTAGCGCTTGACGTGCTCGATGGATTCAAACCCTTCGCGCGTTGCAAGCTCGATCGCGGCCGCCGTCACGTCGTTCTGCATATCCACGAACTGCTTGGGGCCGCGCAGGGTCGGTTTTTCGTGGGGCACCTGGTACAGCGCGCAGGCTTTCCCCTGCCGGTAAGTGTTGACCTGTGGCAGCTCGACAGGCGTTGCCGAAAAGCCCAGCGCCGATAGCGCCTCGACCGCTGCGGAACAGCCATTTGCCAGGCCATCCGCGAGCTGATGAAAACCACGCAAGCTGCCCGCGGCATGCACGCCTTTGACCAGACTGGGCACAAAACCGAGAATTTCATCGTTCCAGGTCGGCCGTGCCC
>JAIVHM010000234.1 GCA_020201095.1 Halomonas sp.
CGGACATAGCCGGTCGCATCGATACCTTCGCGCCATAGCCAATGGGCATAGTCAAAAGCACTGGGGTTCATAAAGCCGCTGGGCGGGCGCAAACGCAGGGTCATCACCCAGCGCTCGCCTGGCTGAGGAAATGGCGGCTCCAGGGCATATGCGCTGACCCGAACCTTTTGCAGGTTCTCACAACCTGGCCGCAGGTCCGGTGCCTCACAGCTCTCCACCTCCAATAACAGGCGCAGACCACTGCTTACCTGCTGGGTTTGTATCACACGTCCCTCAACACGGACATCTTCACCGGAGAGACCGGGCGGCAACTGCCGTGCCCATTGGGATTGAATGGCCACTACCCCCCAGCAGACAATCGCCAGCCAGAGACAGTAGCGCAAACGCACGGCTGCCAGGACAAGCATCATGATGCCCAGTGCGGAGGCCACCAGCATCGTATTACCGCCCGGCCCGAGCCAACTGCCGAGAGCACCTCCCGCCATCACTGCCATTGCAACCGGCATCGCAAGCCCAATGCGCATATCGCCCTCCCTGGCGTCGCCTTATCACCACCTTGGCGTAGCCGAAACCCTGTCCCTTATGGATAATGGTCGGCATTCATAGGCAAGAGTGTCTGACATGCCTCGCCGGTTTTTCCAACGCTATATGCCCAAGCCCGATACGCTAAAGCGTCAGCGCTCGCTGCGTTTCTTGGCGCCGCTGATTGCCGACCCGCGCTTATGGCAACTAACACGACGGAGTGTCGCCAATGCGTTCAGCGTGGGGCTTTTCTGCGCTATGCTGCCGATTCCTTGCCAAATGGTGGTGGCAGCCATTGGCGCTCGCGTCAGCCGCTGCAACCTTGCCTTAGCGGTGGGTCTTGTATGGATCACCAACCCACTGACAATGCCGCTATTTTTTTACGGCAATTATTGGATTGGCACCTTTTTCCTGGATACGTCTGCGCGTGAGGCGCCTTCCCGCCTTTCGACGCAGTGGCTGGCTGAGCAAATGCACAACATCATGCCCGCCTTGCTGCTTGGTTCGCTGATATCAGCCGTGGTTCTGGCAATAGTGGCCAATATGGCCGTGCGCTTAATCTGGCGCTGGCACGTCTCCCATCATTGGAAACGCCGCCGTCAGAAAAGACGGCGGCGGCGTGCGCGCATCGAAGCTGAATTCGATAATTAAGGCTGCTGCACGAGCTTACCGCCATCAAGTTTCATCATTCTGTCCTGATGCCCCGCCAGGCTAATATCGTGGGTCACGATCACGAAGGCACAGGCACTTTCCTTAGCAAGCTCATCCATCAACGCCAAGATCGTGGCGGCTGTGGTTTGGTCCAGATTACCCGTGGGCTCATCCATTAATACCAAGCTTGGGTCGGTCACCAGCGCACGGGCAATCGCTACCCGCTGACGTTCCCCACCGGATAACTCGCCTGGTTTATGATCGGCCCTGTCCTGCATGCCCACCCGCGACAAAATCTGCATCGCGCGCTGCTCAGCGGCAAATTAAGCAGCGTTGTCTTGCCCGACCCTGAACTACCCACGATAGCAACGCGCTCACCCGCGTGCACCTGAAGGTCAAGGGTATCGAGAACGGTTAAATCCTGCGGCCCCTCATTGTAGGTGCGCGTCAACCCTTCGCATTTAAGCATTACAGGGGCTTGATTCGATGTCGTCTCAGACATGTAGGCTTCCTTATTCATAGCGCAGCACATCCGCAGGCTGGACACGCGCGGCCCGCCAAGCCGGATAAAGCGTGGACAGGAACGTCAAACCAAAGGCGGCCAGCACAATGTTTCGGACATCTTCAAAATGTAACCGTGATGGCAAATCACTAATGAAGTAGACCCCCGCGTCCAGGAATTTAATATTCATGAAGCCCTCGACCCAGCCGATAAGATCGGCAATCGTCAAGGCCAGCAACACACCAATAGCCACGCCAAAGGCAATGCCAATCAAGCCGATAGCCAGTCCTTGCACGATAAAAATACCCATGATGGAGCCCGGCGTGGCGCCGATGGTTCGCAATATGGCGATGTCTGCCCGCTTGTCGGTAACGACCATGACCAGAGTAGACACAATATTAAAGGCTGCGACAGCGATAATGACCGTCAGTAACAAAGCAATCATGCGTTTTTCCATCTGGATTGCCTGGAAAAGATTGCCTTGTGAATAGGTCCAGTCACTACCTCGGTAGCCGGGGCCCAGCTCATTGAGGATATCCTGAGTTTCGCTACCGGCGACAAACAGATCGTCCAATTCAAGACGCAGCCCCCCGATGGAATCACCGAGACGGCCAAGTGTTTGCATATCCTCAATATTAGCATAGGCTAAGTTAGCATCAAGCTCGGCGCCAACGCTGAAGATACCGCTGACGGTAAAGCGTTTGAGGCGCGGAAACACGCCCGCGGGCGTAATCGAGGCTTCGGGGACAAGCAATGTCACGCGATCACCCACGTCGACACCCAAGCGTCTCGCCAACATTGACCCCAGCACTACGTTCCATTCGCCCGGCACCAGATCGCTGAGCTCACCCTGCTGCATGTGCTCGCCAATAATCGATACCTCATCTTCCCAGTCGGGGTGGATGCCGTTGACCATGGCGCCTTCGTTGTTGCCACCAACCGAGAACATGCCCTGCTGTTCGACATAGGGGGCTACCCCTTTAACTCGGTCACGCTGCATAATCTCTTCGGCCAGCGACTGCCACTCCACCATGCCCTCACGGGCTTCAATTTTGGCGTGCGGCACCATCCCCAACACGCGAGTACGTAACTCGTGGTCAAACCCGTTCATTACCGACAGAACAAGAATCAGTACCGCCACGCCAAGCATCAGTCCCAGCATGGAGGTCAGCGATATAAACGAAATAAAATGGTTTCGGCGTTTAGCGCGCACGTAGCGCAGCCCCACCAAAAAAGGCAAACGATCAAGCATGGCGTCATTCCTTATGAGTCAGCGCTCATGGTACGGTTTTTTTAGCATCGCTGCATATGTATAAACGGGTTTTAGAGACACATCAGCCACCAGCGTTCCCTCATGATTCTCTACACTTGCAACTTTTCGCGCGAGCCCCTACATTGCGCCGATTCGACACGCGCCCGGCGCGCCCACTTTTATTTTCGCTGCGAGCGGCTTTACGTTGACCACTTCAACCTATCGTTTATTACCCGAATGGTATCCGCAGGATGGTATTCAACTCACCTGGCCACGCCCAGATGGCGACTGGCAAGCACTTTTAGAGTGCATTGAGGGTACGCTGGCCCGCATCGTCATTGCCGTCACTCGCTACCAGCGGGTGCTCATCAGCGTACCTGACGAGATCACTCGCACACGCCTGACAGCAACATTCGACGCCTATGGCGTACCCAAGGGTCAGTTACTGATGTGCATCGCGCCCAGTAACGATACGTGGGCGCGCGATCACGGGCCGATTACCGTCGCCGATGAAGCGGGGGTATTGCAACTCATGGATTACACTTTCACCGGCTGGGGCGGCAAATTTCCTGCCGACAGCGATAACCGGCTAACCCAGCGGCTTGCCGAGGCTGGTCTATGGAACTGCCCTATCACCTCCCGTGAGCTAGTGCTGGAAGGGGGTGCGATTGAGACAGACGGCGACGGCACCTTGCTCACCACCGAGGCCTGCCTGCTAAACCCTAACCGCAATCCGCGGATGTCAAAAGCAACTCTGGAACAACAGCTTGCGAAAGACCTGGGGGTTGATCGCGTACTGTGGTTAGCCCATGGTCACCTAGAAGGCGACGACACCGATAGCCACATTGATACCCTGGCGCGCTTTTGCAATCCGACCACAATCGCCTATGTGCGCTGCGACGACCCGACGGACCCACACTACGCCGCCCTGCAAGCGATGGAGCAGGAACTTCAGGCATTTCGCCAGCGTAACGGCGAACCCTATCGGCTAATTCCACTGCCCTGGCCTCAAGCCTGCCATGCACCCGACGATGGTCGCCGCCTGCCTGCCACTTACGCCAATTTTTTAATCATTAACGGCGCTGTACTGGTACCCACCTACGGGGATCCCGCCGACGTTATCGCGCTCAACGCGCTGGCGGTCGCTTTTCCCGAACATACGCTTATTCCCATCGAGTGCAGTCACGTCATTCGCCAACACGGCAGCCTGCATTGCTTAACCATGCAGCTACCTCAAGGCACGCTTGCCGCTGCTCATCAGACCGCTGAGGAATTATCATGAAAAGCCCCGTGACCGTTGGCATTGTGCAACAGCAAGCCTGGCCCGATAAAACCCGAAGCCTTGCCGCCAGTGAAGCGGGCATTCGCGACGCAGTGCAGAAAGGTGCTCAGTTGGTATTGCTCCAGGAACTACATGCCACGCACTATTTTTGCCAGTATGAAGACCCCGCCCTGTTTGATTTGGCCGAGCCGCTAGACGGGCCGACGGGCCGGCGACTTGCCGAGCTGGCCCTTGAGCTGGACGTCGTCCTGGTCGGCTCACTGTTTGAACGCCGAGCGCCTGGGCTTTATCACAATACCGCGGTGGTTTATGACCGCGCACAAGGCCGGGTGGGCCACTACCGCAAAATGCACATTCCCGACGACCCTGGATTTTACGAAAAATTCTACTTCACGCCAGGCGATCACGACGCTGCGCGAGACGAAGGGTTTACTCCGATCGACACCTCTCTGGGCCGCCTGGGCGTATTGGTTTGCTGGGATCAGTGGTACCCAGAAGCCGCGCGATTGATGGCACTTGCCGGGGCCGACTTACTGCTCTACCCCACCGCTATCGGCTGGGATCCAGGCGATGATGATGCCGAGCAGACACGCCAGCAGGACGCCTGGACCCTGATTCAGCGCGCCCACGGCGTCGCCAATGGATTACCCGTGGTCGTCGCCAACCGCGTTGGGTTTGAGGCCGACCCATCTAGCGTGGGGGCGGGCATCCAGTTCTGGGGAGGCAGTTTTGTCTGCGGGCCGCAAGGTGAGCTGCTGGCGAGAGCGGGAGAGAAGGCAGAGCAGCTAGTCGTGGAGGTCGATATGGCACGCAGCGAGAACACGCGACGTATCTGGCCTTACCTGCGCGACCGGCGCATCGATGCGTACGGCGAACTGACCCGCCGTTTCAGGGACTAGGCGACTGACGGTCTTCTTTTATTAAGCAAAACGCCTGCCTGGAATTAACCAGACAGGCGTTTTTTTATGCCCGGCTTACTTCCAGAAATCGCGAATGGAGGCAATGCCCTGGGCGCCCACGGCGCGGGCATGATTGGCATCAAAACGCGTCATACCGCCCAGCGCAAAGACCGGCATGCCCGCGCGCTCTACCCACTGTTGAAAATCGTGCCAGCCAATGGGAGCCACATCGGGATGCGACGGTGTGGTGCGCAATGGCGACAGCGAGACAAAGTCACAGCCTAGAGAAGCAGCCTGCTCCAACTGCTGGGGGTCGTGCGTCGATGCCGATAACCATTTATCTTCCGCAATCGGTCGACGCTCGAGCTGCATAAGGCGCTCGCTGGTCAGGTGAATGCCGTCGGCATCCACCTGGTCGAGCAGTGACGGATCGCCGTTGAGCAGCAAGCGCGCACCAACCTCGCGACAAAGGGTGAGTGCACGCTCAGCCCGTGCCACATAGGCCTCGGGCGTTAACTGCTTGGCACGTAGCTGCACCAGGCGAATATTATCTTCGTCCAACGCCCGGCTTAA
>JAIVHM010000071.1 GCA_020201095.1 Halomonas sp.
GCCAATGTTCCCGGTATTCCTGACAGTTTCATATAAATGTGATTGGCCAGGATGAGCGTGATGCGTTCAGGGCATCCTGAGACCACCCCTGACTCGACCGGTGACGATTGCTCCCATGGCAGCGCAGTGTCTGTTGTCTCATCGACATTCGTCTCCCTACCGATTAGCTCTCCGAGCTGGGCTGATGAAAGCGTTTTTTGCCGACTGAGCAGTGTCCATTGATCCGGGTGCGGGGTCAGGTCATCGTCGACGAATACGGTACATCCGCGGTGTCGCGCCTCGTGTTGAAGCGGAAGGGCAATCAGGTTGCCAAACCCACCGTCGGGCATCGTGTCCTGGTTAGGAAATAACCGGTCATAGGAATCGAAGGACAAGCCCGGATGAAGTTCCATGGCTTTATCCAGCAACTTGAACCCTAAAGCCCTCGCTGACCCGGCCGCAACAGCTTCTGAAAAAAAGATCCACAGATGGGCGCCCGCACCAGACCGGGAAATCTCAACAAGATAAGGAATGTTTTCACCGCGACAGGCCTGGGCCAGCGCAAGAACGTCAGTTTTCCAGTCCCCCTTGTCAAAATCCACCGCCAGCAGGTAACAGGCGCTATCCGGTAATAAAGGGTAAAGACCGGCCACATGTTTGCCAGACAGGTGGTCGTAAACTGCATTGAAATCGAGAGGCTTGAATTTTTTGTGTGGGCATTCACCGCACTTAATCCGGGGCTTCTTACAGATACCCGGTACCCACTCATTCTCACAGGCGATTGCATAGCCGGAACGGCCACTGGAACCCTGCCAGCGAATAGCATAGACATCCTGTCTGCCACGAAAGAGCTTACGAAATACGTCGATTTTCTGGTCGGGGGTGAGTGACGGCAATGTGGACGGGTGCGCAGAGCGCCGCAACTCTTCTCTCCGGGAAAGAAGAGCAGCCTTTTCCTTCTCAAGCGCTGATAGTCTCAGCTCGATAGCCGCGAGCTCTTGATCGACTCGGATACCTACCTCGTACTTAGTGAAAACGGGCGAAACCCACGAAACCCACGATTTAACGGATTTCTCTTAGTTCATCCTTAGGCTCTTGTACTGAAATGTAGTTTCCCATTTCGAGCATGACGATCGCAGCCGACAGGCTGAAATACATTACAGGCTGACCGGCTTTATTCCTGCGTCCCGCCGTCTTGGTAACTTCCGCCTTGGTCCTCGCCGCCACCGTTAGAAAGCGCGGGATGATGGCCTTAAGGTCATAGTGCCGGTTGAAGCGATATTCGAACTCGGCAAGGTAGCGAGGGACATGCTGCCCACGGATGGCATGATAGGTACCGGTGATCGCGTTCTTGACGTTGCCGAGCAGGGTGTTGACCCAGTCGAACTCAGGGTTTTCACACTGCCACGCCCACCTCCAGTGATGTGCCGGTCATGGACGTAGGTGGGCGTGTCGAAAGCCCGGAAGCCAAGCCCGTCACTGATGACTTGGCTTCCGGGCGCAATAGCCTGCTGGGCATAGCGACGTATCTCGGCCAGCGTGAAGTCGCTAATACGGTGCAGTTGAACACGCTGTGGGTGGCCTTTCTCATCGGTTTGCACGGCCGCCACAAACGAGAACTTGTGCTCAGCGCCGCGCCCACGCTTTCCCGACTGTTCACCACCCGACGTCACCCCTTTCTCAGTAGCATGTTCGGCGACAATTAGGACATAGTTGACGCCGGACATTGGAGCGATGCATACAGGCATTATCGAGCACCACAACGGCAAAGGCATCTGGATCCTTCTGGGCCGCAAACTGATTAAACGCTTCGAAGACCGTTTCTCCGTGGTCACTGTCTCGGTTGTCATGTGGTAGACCAGTTTTCGAGATAGTAGCCTAGCGTATACTGCGCCTGAGTACTGACATGGTATATACTTTGTCATACCAGCTTAGCAGGAGAGCAGAAAAATGGCTAAACAAGCTGTATTTACGATGAAGATTGAGTCAGATTTACGCGATGAATTTATGCATGAGGCTGAACTTTCACACCGTCCAGCATCACAGGTGGTACGTGAGCTGATGAGGGACTACGTTCAGCGTCAAAAAGAAGCGCGGGAGTATGAGGCGTTCTTGCAAGGCAAGGTAGATACCTCCAGGCGCTCCAAACAGGCCGGTGAAGGGCTTAGCAATGCCGAAGTTGAAGCGCAGTTCAAGACACGACGCTTACGCGCTGAGGGGCAGGCGTGAGGGTTACATGGTCACCAGAAGCGGTCGCTGATCGTGTTGCAATTTGGGAGTACCTGGAAGAACGCAATCCGCAAGCTGCTATCGGCATGGATCGATTGTTTAGCGCCGCTGCTGACCGGCTGGCGGACTTCCCCAAGCTGGGAGGTGTTGGGCTGATAACAGGCACCCGTGAAACGTTCCCTCACGAAAATTACCGACTGGTCTACGAAGTAGATGATGATGAAGTCTGGATCCACGCATTAGTACACACGTCACAGCTGTGGCCGCCCGAGGAATTGGGGTAACTACTATACCTCTACATCTACTGGCTTTCCTGAATCGACGAATCGACCGGATCCATGGCAAGAATCAAGATGAGGGCATGACCTTTACCCATGCCATCGAGCAGGGTGGTCATCGGATTAGACAGACCTCGCGCCGAAACGCCGCTGAAGCGGACAGGAGACAGATCGAGGAAAAGGGCTGAGGCAGCCAAAGGCGCTCGCAGCTAGGGGATTGGAGGGGCAGATCAGTGGGGAGTCTGGTGGTGGGCGCTGGGTCTTGCCACTTTTCTCTGATGGCACCGTCACCAGTGGCGCTGGACACCAGCGTTGCCGTCGCAGCTCTGCTTAGACGTTACGCAGTCACTTCTTCTGCTTGATATCGCGATAGAAATTTTCGTGTGTGGCTAGGGCCATCAGTTCAAGGACAAGAGCGCCATCATCAAAACTGTAACCCACCAAAGTCAGTTGCTTGTTCATTTTGAATTTATGGACTCGCAGAAAGGCTAGATCACCTTTCTTCTGCTCACCAATATGAGGGTTGGCTATTATATCTTTAACGGCCAAATCAAGGTCTTTTTTATGATTGGGCTTGAGCTTCTTCACCGCTTTTTTAAAGGTAGGGGTCTGTACTACGCTGGTGGCTTTAACCAAAATCGTAGGCCTCTAGCTTTCCGGCGTCCCGCTCTGCCTGCGCGATGATAGCTTGCCTTACAAACTCATACGGTAAGTCCGGGTTGTCTTCCATCATCTCGCCGATTTTTGCCCAATGCTCTATTTGCTTGGGCGGGGTTCGATTAAGCGCTTTGGCTATAATAGTGGCTTTTTCAATTAGGTCCTGATCTAAGCGAATACTGTTCGTAGCCATATGTACCTCCGGCGTTGAGTCTTTTTAATTGTAGCAATTTACCACAATTGATGCAATTTGCAGCAAGACTACGGCAGCGCGAGCGCCAAGGTGTGGCTATACGACGCTGCCTATTTTCAACAAAATAGGGTTTTCGCCAAAGGCACTCGGTAAGATCCAACGCATGGTGCGAGAGCACCAAGAGACGCGACAGGAGGCATGGGATGCATTCTTTAATCGCTGGTACTGACCTGCGGGTAATGAACGTTAATATTGACGATGACCGCCTGGTGGTGGAGCTGATGGATGGTCGCCTGATTGGAGTGCCTTTGGCGTGGTATCCACGCCTGGCCAACGCGACCGCAGAACAACGTAATCGCTGGGAAATTGCCGGCGCTGGTTACGGTATCCACTGGCCCGATATTGACGAAGATCTCAGCACTGAAGGTCTGCTGTTAGGCCGTAAGGCCCCGAGAGCGACCGCTTAGAAACCCGGCCCCCAGGGCTAGGGCCGGACGGTTTATCACGCTCCCAAGCACACACTCTTGCTCGAACCTCTCCATTTTCAGCATGTTCTCGATCAACCATTGCCGGGAGACTGCATGGTTGACGTGTGGACAATATTCGCTGGATCAGAAAAGAGGTTTGCTTATGAACAACATTGCTTGGTTTCGGTTTAACGTGCATGAGATCAAGAGGCTAGGGCAGCGTCAGTCGACGACGACGGCGAATTTTAGGCTGCTTTAGCGCCATACGAAGGCGTCTGTACCAAGATAGCGACGATTTCAGTGCCATTCCGTCGATGGGCCAAGGTGTCTGACTGGAATAAGCGATAAAGTCTTCTTTAAGCGGATGCGCACATGTTGCGTGCCACGGCTTGACCGCTCCTATGAAGTGAACGATCCGCGGATGACGAATGGCGATTCCAAGTGAAGCAAGATGCTCAACTAAATGCGGATAGCGCTTTTCTACAGCGGCATAAGTGGTTGGCTGAAAGTTCCATTCCAGTGGCAGCTGACACCAATCT
>JAIVHM010000235.1 GCA_020201095.1 Halomonas sp.
GTCGAGCAAGGCGCCCCGCTGACACCAGCGCTCGACCAGGCGTTGAATCACGGCACGTCGATCGGCGGCGCCCGCCCGAAAGCCCTGATTGACAACGGCGATCACAAAACAATCGCCAAATTCTCGTCGAGCACGGACATTTACAGCGTTGTGAAGGTGGAATTTATCGCCATGAAGCTCGCGGCTTTATGTAACCTCAATGTTGCACCAGTCTCGATGATCTCAGCGGCTGGCAAAGACGTGCTGCTCATCGAACGCTTTGACCGCCTCAAATCAGAGGCTGGCTGGCAGCGCAAAGCGATGGTTTCAGCTCTGACGATGCTCGGCCTTGACGAAATGATGGCACGCTATGCGTCCTATGAAGATCTTGCCGAGATCATCCGTCACCGCTTCACCAAGCCAAAGAAAACGCTGAAAGAGCTCTACGGACGGATCGTTTTTAATATTTTATGCGGTAACACGGACGACCATGCCCGCAACCATGCCGCATTCTGGGACGGCGAGATGCTCACCTTGACCCCAGCCTATGACATTTGTCCCCAGGGGGGAACCGGCAACGAGGCGACACAGGCGATGCTGATCAAGGGTGAAAACCGTATGAGCACGCTGCATAGCTGCCTCGCGGCCGCGCCTGATTTCTTGCTCAATGACACAGAAGCCCAGCGCATCATTGAGAACCAGCTCGCAACGATTGCCAGTGAATGGAATGGGCTCTGCGAGGAAGCCAAGCTGACCGAGACTGACCGGAAGCTCTTTGCCGGACGGCAGTTTTTGAACAGCTATTGCGTTGAAGGCCTGGGGGCCGAACAGAGCCCATTACGCGAAGGCTTTGAATCTGCGCGCGCGCAGTTGCTCGGTTAAAAAGGCGACCCGTTGCGTTGTTTTCAAACATACATGTGCCGATTAACCCATCTATTCAGATCATATTATGAGCCGATTAAGGTTTATATTCGGCTCATAGGCCTGTGAGATGGACTCTTCGAATAGAAAGGGCCATGACTTGGACTGCCCTTTCGTTCTATGCATGAAGCGGGAGTACGCCAATGTAAGCAGGTCAGCGCTTACTTTCGACACGCAGCTTCGCAACTTCATCTAGCGCCAGACCAGTCGCTTCAGCGATCTGCTCATCGCTGAGTACCCCCAGCTTGAGCAGATTACGGGCTGTTTTCTCAATGCCAAGCCTTTCGCCTTCCTGACGTTCTTGCTGAGCCCAGTTTTCCAAATTCTCTGCCAACATGTCTTTGTCCTCCACCAAACTGTTGAGCTGATTGAGGTCGACCTCAGCCCCAAGCCGCTGCAAGTGGCGTTTTAGCCAGCGGGTAACAACTTTTGCAATTCCAGACACTGACCTCTAAGTGAGGTGGATCAGCGCCTGAGAGCGCAGTACTAATACTATTAAAATGAATGCTCTCAATGTAATTGCTTAGGCCAAAGCCGCTTCAACGTTTGTTCTAATTGAAGCCTGTCGGCCCGGCGCTTATCCTCAGAACGACGCCCCAAATTCTGCAACTTGCGTTTAACGCCGGGCAGTTCGCGGGTCTGGGGCAGGCCAATCAAATCAAAGTCCGGCTGCTCATCTTCAACAGAAAACAGAAATTCTCGTGAAGGCTCATCCATCCACTCAGCAAGACGTACCAATAGCCGTTCCCGATATTTCAGTAACTCATGCGCAGTAACAGGCTCCGACGTCATGCCCTTAAAATGTGCATGAAAAATATCTTCAAAATCCTTAGACATCTGCGGCTCAAGAATTTCCCAGGCGGGCTTTGGACTACAGGTTAGGTATACCAGGAAAGTATACCAAAGCCCCTTATCGGCTCGCTTGTCATCCAGTAATAGTCCTACATCGAACAAGTCCCGTGGGTGCTGACGCGATAATGCTGCTGCCAGCTTCCCCGCATACAAATCAGCAAAACTCAGCACCTGAGCGGTAGCGAACCCAAACGCATCCTCAACTACCGGCCGAACATCCATCTCACGTACTGGATGCACAGTACCCCGCATGACTGGTGTGGTTTCAATCTGCACAAGTGCCCTGCCGCGACTGACAATCAACCGCGTGACACCTTGACTGCCTTGACTCGCCGACGGCTGCACACGCATTGTTTTTGATTGAGTCCGTAATGCATCAGCCAGCATGTTCAGCGCATTATCAATCGCGGCGGCGTCATCGGCGAAACCGTGGGTCGGCCGCCATGTAAGATCGATATCTACTGATAATCGAGGGAGGTCGTGCTCGAACAGATTGATCGCCGTTCCGCCCTTCAATGCAAAGCGTGGCTCCAGTGACAAAACCGGGAGAATATCTACCAGCAGTTGTACGCGGTCGGTGTAGCGTTTATCCCAAGTGCTCATCCAAGTCCCTCGGTAGCATGATCTGATAAGTTGGGTTTAGACGACCACCGGGC
Source organism: Halomonas sp. (assembly GCA_020201095.1). Classification (GTDB taxonomy): domain Bacteria; phylum Pseudomonadota; class Gammaproteobacteria; order Pseudomonadales; family Halomonadaceae; genus Vreelandella. The sequence goes on from JAIVHM010000235.1 coordinate 2,409, forward strand.
ACCAGAACGCGTTTACCGTTGCCGAGATCTACCCCATCTAATGAGATTCGTTTTAGCCATGCATGCTGGTACCGATCCGCCAAGGCGAGAAACAGTCGCTTGGCCTTAATGCTGCTGCAATGGCGCAACAACGCCGTCACGCGCCGTGGGCTCAGTGTTGCCAAACTCTGCATAAGCGTATCGGCTTCGTAGACCAGCGCCGCGCTGGCGAGGCCATCGCAAAGCTCCAGTATCGCGCGCTCTGGTGTAGAACAAACGATGGTTCCCGCACCAAAAAGCACCTCTTGCCACTTAAAGCCCTGCTCAAGTAACTGATCCTTCTGCGTATCCGCAGTGAAATCAGGCACCGGCCAGGCAAAGGGAGGCTTGCCGCAGAACTCAAATCGATCAGGCATAGCCAACTGGCTAAGCCAACCAGGCGGTCGAGTAGACCCGTAAAGCGTTACCGTGGCAGCTTCACCGAGCCGCAGGTAGTGTTCATACCCTTGCATTGCCAACGCGAAGCGCCCGCCAACGTATAACGCCAAGCTCTCCCGCTCTTGCAAGCTTCGCACTACGCCCTGCCATTGTAGCCGCCCTCCCTTTCTCAGATAGACACCACGCGCCGGAGATACCAGCCAACCGCTGGCGACATAGCGAGCCACAAGGCTTCTCGAATAGCCATGCGCCTGCAACCAGCGGCTGGAGACTAAATCAGAGTCTCCCAGGCTGGCTAGCAAGTGGTTTAATTTTGATGCTTTTTGCTCACTCATAGTAAACATAATAGGGCTTTCAAAAACTCTGTCCAGTGAATACAAGGTTTACCCAAAATCTTTTTTGATCACTATGAGTGAGCTTATTGGCTATATCCTGAACTCGCTCTCAAGAGCTGCTTACCCACGGGATTAAGCGGCTGCCGCTTGGGCCAAAAGACAATCAGGTTCCGGTCACGTCGGGGGGATAACGGCAGCGTCACCACATTAGCCATTGGCTTATTATTTAACGCCAATGTAGGCACAAAGCTCACACCCACATCACCAGCAACCATCTGCAATAACGTTCGCGTATCGCGTACCCAGAAATCCACCTGGAAGGTATCAACTTCTTCCAACGAGTGGGCAAATATCTGCTGGATAAGCGCCTCACAACCGCCTGACGACATAACAAGCGGGTGCTCCGACAGTTCCGCCACCGTCACACTGGCTTGTTTGCTGAGAGGGTGGCTTGCGGGCAACACGGCAACAATCTCGTCCTTCTTTAATAGCTGCCAATCAAAGTGCTCACGCCAGTAGGTGGGATTCAGCTGGGTGATATCGGTTGTGACGCCCATATTGATCACACCGCTTTCCACCCACTCCTTTATCTCTTCTTCCATGCCTTCCAGAACAAGGCTGATGGCATCCGGGTAGCGGCTCGTAAAGCTCGCAAGCAGGGGCGACAACCAGCCAGATAGCGCGCTGGGAATAACGCCTATCTTCAGCGTTTCATCCGCCTCGTTATGAAACTGCCCCACCTGCTGGCTTAATACCTGAAGCTCACCTACCACCTTCCTAGCGCTAGTAAGCACTAACTCTCCTAGCGCGGTGGGTACCAGCCCTTCTGGGCTTTTTATGATCAGCGGGCCACCTGCCAGCTTCTCCAGTGCCTGCATGGAGTGACTCACCCCCGACTGGCTAACGCCAAGGCGCTCCGCCGCACGGGTATAAGACTGCTCTTCCGCCACGGCAAGCAGCGCGCGAAGTTGGGCAATGGAGATATCCGCCCCTCTGATCATCACAACTCCTCATGGCGACCATGAACTAAGTGGTTATGCATAATTAATCGTGTTTTCCGTGCCATAGCCACCAAGTAACCGATGCACCTCATCGCAGAGCCGGCCAAACGATAGATAGGCTCCCAGGGGCAGCCAGTAGTATTTGATC
>JAIVHM010000072.1 GCA_020201095.1 Halomonas sp.
CTTCGAATCGTTGTGGGACGGAACGGTTCTGGGCGTGCGCGAAGAAATCGAGCTTGCCCGGAAAAACTTCAATAATGAGCAAGATTGGGCCGTACGCCCGGATTCACCTTTATCGGTAGGCGTGAACCGTTCAAGCCTTGGTGCCAATCTGCTGACCCTACCTGCCAGAAATGAGATGGGTCGGTGATGAGGAGATATGAAGATGCCATCTCAATCAAGCACTAAGCTTAGGCGAAGGGGCGCTCGATGGATCGGTGCGGCGCTGGTGATAGCAGCAACTGGCGTCGAGGCGGCCTCCCCAAAGGCAAGCAATGCAGCGTTAGAACCCTCAAAGCACTATTGGGCACCTTTTTCAGGCTATCCAGTACCTGTAAATCTTTACACTGAGGTTGTATCCCCACTGGCGGTAAATGATGAATTTAGCCGAGGCGTCGTTATCGCTGAAACAGAACTCGATCAATTACGGGCAGGGTTTAGTCTCGGTGGGCTCGACGTGGACTTCGGGGCTAGACTACAGACCATGATCGATAACAGCATTGAGCTGGTGTCGGTTGTCAATTTTACCCGGGCGGGCGTCGACATTGTGTCCCAGACATTTCGTGATCCCTCTGGTTCAGTCAGTCAGGTAGGTCCAGGGACGGGACTGCTTATCACCGATATGACGCCAGGCGGTCTTGATCTAGCGGGTCTGGCAGGCTTTTCTGGCGTTGCGTTGAGCGATGCCAAAGGCTTTACGGCCGCTTTGCAAAATATCACTCGCGACGCCATCGTCAGTGGCGTAGTAAGCAATGCTTCCGGACGCAATATACAGCAACGGATCAATATTGATGTTCAGCTCAACAATATCGGGGCATTGAAGGCGGCGAAGCAGCGAGCCGCTATTGTTGATTCTTTTGCAGGCATTCTGCGTTGATACGACAGCTGCCGATGAGGCAGCTGTCGAGTTTCTTTCTTCAGCTAAAAAATGCCCATTCCAATAGGCATGCGAAAGGTCAGTGTCGTGTCAGGCGCATCATCAGTAATGCCCAGCTCTAGCCCAAGGCTGAGTGATACATCTGGGTTTACCTGATAGGACCACCCGAGTAGCAGAGAGCCAACGTTCAATGTGTTTGAACTGACCTGCGTCGTGTTGCCGGTAGTGTTATTGACAAACTTCGTTGTCGTCTCGCCGATGAAATCGTTTTTGTAGCCCAGCGTAAAGGACGTTTTCGGATTGATAGAGTAGGCCATGCCGAAACTCAGTCGAACGGTATCTCCGGGATCTACCTCGCCTATGAACAAATCGTCATCATCTTGAGTAACCTGTTGATTAACATTATCTTCAAGGTTAAATACGTAGCCAAGGTTGGCAAAATAGACAGCAGGCGCGGAGGGTACCAGCATAGTAAGGCTAGGTTCGAAGGAATGAAAGCCAGTGCCCGTGGTTAATTCCAGTGGAGTGCCAGCGCTGTTACGGCGAATATCGAAGGGGCCTTCACCGGTGGTGCTCTTGTAGCGCAGATTGCCAATAAAGTAGGGCATGCCATTCAGACCACGGTTTAGCTGGTAGTGAGCAGCTAATTCGATATCGCCTAGCGCATTGTTGGATAACTCACGATTCAAGGTAAAGTCGGGGTTAACCTCTGAAACCGTGACGCGGTTTGACTCATCTCGATACACATACGGCACCTTCATTTCGAGTTCCAAACGATCTGTAAAGCCCAGTCGCCCGGTCAGCGAGGCCGTATAGCTGTCGCGGTCGACATCCTGCGCGGTGAACACCCCAATCAACAGAGTACTCAATACTTCTATACCTTCGAAGGTCGTTCGGTTAATGCTCTCGTGGGAGTACTGGAATTCGGGTTCCAGAATCAGCCTGCCCTTGGGTGTCAATACGCCCCCATATTCTGCCATTGCCTGAACGTCTGGTTGGATCGCTTGTTGCTCAGGTTCTTGGCCAACGGGCTGGATCTGCGAATCCTGAGTGGACTCTTGTGCCAACACCGGTGCGCAACTGATAAAAGATGCCAAGCCGGCGGTATAGAGGATGTTAGTGCCACGTGGAGTCATGGTTTTTTCCTTTTTCTTTTTTTTTGCGTAGTGTCTCTTCCTAGCGGGAAGAGACATGAATCGCTTGTCGTTCATCGTGACAGCCGTTCTTTTCAATACCGTGTTTTTCAAGTAACCGGTATAAGGTGACGCGAGAGACACCTAGTTCGATTGATGCACGCATTACATTATGTTTGTTGCGTATTAGAGCAGCCCTGATGGCCTCGTACTCTGCTGCGTCGCGAATCTGCTGAAGGGTATCAACATCTCGGGAAAGTCGATGCCGTCTTTCTAGCCCCATATCGGCGGGTGTTATCAGCCTGTGCTCGCACATCACCATTGAGCGTCTAACCCGATTGACCAGTTCGCGGATGTTGCCTGGCCAGTGGTGCTGACGCATGACAGTGAGACACTCGTGGCTGAACCCACAAACTTTGGTTGGTTTTTCGGCGGAGAACTTTTGGAAAAAAAAGCGAGCGAGGGCTTCGATGTCCTCAAGGTGTTCTTTTAGCGCCGGTACCCTGACTTGAAGCACATTGAGCCGATGATAGAGATCTTCACGAAAAGCTCCCCTGCCAACGGCTACATCAAGATCGACGTGTGTAGCGGCCAACACTCGGACATCAACAGGAATCTCTTGAAGCCCACCCACTCGGAGCACTTTGAGGTTCTCTAGGAAGCGAAGCAGATTGACTTGTAAATCCAGAGGCAGGTCTCCGATCTCGTCGAGAAACAGGGTACCTCCCTGTGAATTCTCTATGATGCCGACTTTGCGCTGATTAGCCCCAGTGAACGCTCCTTTCTCGTGACCAAAAAGTTCGGACTGGATAAGCCCAGAGGGTAGAGCGCCACAATTGACAACGTTAAACGGACCATGGCGTCTGGATGAATGGGCATGGATGGCATGAGCCGTCAGTTCTTTTCCGGTGCCCGACTCACCAGTGATCAGAACAGGTGCATTGGCAGCGGCCACTTTGGCGATCGTTCGATAGAGCAATTGCACCGTCGGGCTATTACCAACGATTTGATATTCGTCGTCCAAGCAGGAAAGTGTCGGGATAGGGTGAGTGCCCTGAAGGTTAGCCATTGCCAGGGCACTTTCCATCACGGTATCGAGTTTTCGCGCATCGATGGGATGGATCTGATAAGCATAACAAGTATTAAAAATCTGCTCGCGAGTCTTCTCGTGACTTAACTCATTACGTTCGACAATGGCTATCCAAGAGATGTCTGCCAACCGGGGGCTACTATCGATTTCCAGGGGAAGAATGGATGTTGACGGATCGATAGCGATCAATCCAATCTGACATGGCTTTTTATCGAGTAACTCTATTGCTTTATGAGCATTAACAGCATGACTAACTGACCAACCATAGCCTAAAAGCTGTTTTACTGTGTGCTGAAGAAACGCTGTGTTTCCTGCTGTTATGAGCTGCCTGGTTGGTTCAATCATGACGTTTCCTCATGGTTGCTGGCAACCACTGCAAATAGTGATCAGGCCCTACACAGGCAAGTTCTTACGACGAAGTTTTAACTGCGTATCATGATTTCTAAACCCCTATAAAAAGCACACTTCTCCAGTTTTAGGCTGAAAAAAATTCAAGCATGCGGAATTATCGTAGGCTGGGGTGTGGTTAGTGTTGGTCGATCCAGTGAAAATGTAAAGCCATGTTACATTGCGTTAAGTAGAGTGTTGAAAGTATTAGATTACTCAATACTTACACTAAATATATTTTTTAACAAAGCGTTATAGAGAATTTTGGGATGCTACAAGAGTAAAAGGATCGTTGGGTTCATTAATAAAATGGTACTCGCACTGAAGAACTTTACCTATGCCAAGGGTTAAGCGAACCAGCTTATTTTGCTTACTGACCCTTGCGATCATTCTTCGATGACAGCAATGTTGCATTGCCCCATTCCGTTAGTCGGCTTATTATTGTGGCGGTTTTTCTTTCCTTCGTTCTACCGCTAGGACTTCTCCGCCATGAAACCACCTGATTTGCGCATCGCTGGGCACAACAGCCGCCAAGCGATGTGTCTGCTGTTTGCGTTATGCTGTCTTGCTGTTCCTTCCTTGTCCTATGCCGCTGCCGGGTCACTCGACCTTACCCGTTCCGTTGCCGGTATTCTGTCCGTGGTTATTTTTGTCTTTGCCTATGCGTTAGTCATGGCCGAAGAGCTTTTGCACATGCGCAAATCAAAACCGGTGTTGGTCGCCGCGGGTCTGATTTGGGCATTGGTGGCTTGGGTGTATGTTCAGGCGGGGCTCCCCGACGA
>JAIVHM010000156.1:0-41178 GCA_020201095.1 Halomonas sp.
CCTGTCGATGATGGAAAAGCCCGATGTGGATCACATCGAAGGGCTTTCCCCGGCTATTTCCATCGAGCAGAAGTCCACCTCGCACAACCCGCGCTCGACCGTCGGCACCATCACCGAAATTTATGACTATCTGCGCCTGCTATTCGCCCGCGCGGGCACACCGCGCTGCCCCGAGCACGGCGAAGATCTAGAAGCCCAAACGATTTCGCAGATGGTCGACCAGGTAATGAACCTCACCGAAGGTACCAAGCTGATGCTGCTGGCCCCGGTGGTCAAAGGCCGTAAAGGCGAGCACTTGCAACTGCTGGCGGAGCTTCGCGCTCAGGGGTTTGTGCGCGCATTGATTGATGGTCAAGTGCTGGAGCTGGACGATATCGCCCCGCTGGACAAGCGCAAAAAACACGACATCAGCGTGGTGGTCGACCGTTTCAAGGTGCGTGATGATCTCGCCCAGCGCCTGGCCGAATCCTTTGAAACCGCGCTAAACCTCGCCGACGGCACCGCCATGATCCACTTCATGGACGGTGGCCACGAGGATATCGCCTTCTCGTCGCGTTTCGCCTGCCCGGTGTGCGGCTACTCACTGGCAGAGCTTGAACCGCGCATGTTCTCGTTCAACAACCCGGCCGGCGCCTGCCCGACCTGCGATGGGCTAGGTGTTCAGCAGTACTTCGACCCGGCCAAACTGATCAGCCACCCGGAGCTATCTCTGGCTGAAGGCGTGATCAAGGGTTGGGACCGGCGCAATATCTACTATTTCACCCAGCTTCAGGCACTGGCCAAACACTATCGTTTTGAGCTGGAAACACCCTGGAATGAGCTTGCTCGCCACGAGCAGGCGATCATTCTCGATGGCAGCGGCGATGAAACCATCCCGTTTGTCTATGTTGGCGACCGCGGTCGCAAAGTCACCCGCGAACATGCGTTTGAAGGCGTGCTGCCCAATATGCAGCGCCGCTACCGGGAAACCGAATCCAACATGGTCCGCGACGACCTGGCGAAGTATATCGCGGTACAGCCCTGCGCCACCTGTAGCGGCTCGCGTCTGCGTAAAGAATCACGCCATGTGTATGTCGACGACCGCAATATTGCTGACATGGTGCATTTGCCGATTGGCGAGGCATGGCGCTACTTCGCCGACCTAAGCCTGCCGGGACGTAAGGGTGAGATCGCCGACAAGATCGTTCATGAAATTCATGCGCGGCTGGAGTTCCTGGTCAACGTCGGGCTCGATTACCTCAATCTGGAGCGCAGCGCCGACACCCTCTCCGGCGGCGAGGCTCAGCGCATTCGTTTAGCCAGCCAGATTGGCGCCGGCCTGGTTGGGGTGATGTACATACTTGACGAGCCTTCCATTGGCTTGCACCAACGCGACAATGACCGGCTGCTGAAAACCCTGGAGCGGCTGCGCGACCTTGGCAACACAGTGATCGTGGTCGAGCACGATGAAGATGCCATTCGCGCTGCCGACCATGTGCTGGATATCGGCCCCGGGGCTGGCGTCCACGGCGGTGAAATTGTCGCCCAGGGCACCCCGCAAGACGTCATGGACAATCCCAAGTCGCTAACCGGCCAGTATCTTTCCGGCACGCGGGAAATCGCCGTGCCGCCCTACCGCATTCCCGGTAATCCGGAAAAGCAACTTATCTTGCGCGGCGCTACCGGCAACAACCTGCAAGATGTATCGCTTAGCCTGCCGTTGGGGCTGTTTGTCGCCATCACCGGCGTATCTGGCTCGGGCAAATCGACGTTGATCAACGGCACCCTGATGCCCATCGCCGCGCGCGAATTAAACCGCGCCACTACGCTGACTGCCGCGCCCTATGAAAAGATCGAAGGGCTCGACCAGCTGGATAAGGTGATCGATATCGACCAAAGCCCGATTGGGCGTACACCACGCTCCAACCCGGCTACCTATACCGGCATTTTCACGCCTATCCGCGAGCTGTTTGCCGGCACTCAGGAAGCCCGTTCGCGGGGCTACAAGCCCGGCCGCTTCAGCTTTAACGTCAAGGGCGGGCGCTGCGAAGCCTGTCAGGGCGAAGGCATGATCAAGGTCGAGATGCACTTCCTGCCGGACATCTATGTGCCCTGCGACGTGTGCAAGGGCAAACGTTATAACCGTGAGACCCTGGATATCCATTACAAGGGCAAAACCATCCACGAAGTGTTGGCCATGACGGTGGAAGACGCCCTGGCATTCTTCAGCCCGGTGCCAGCCATTGCCCGCCGCTTGCAAACCCTGCTCGACGTAGGCCTGTCGTATATTCGCCTGGGGCAAAGTGCGACCACGCTTTCCGGTGGCGAAGCCCAGCGCATCAAACTTGCCCGCGAGCTTGCCAAGCGCGATACCGGTAAAACGCTGTATATTCTGGATGAGCCGACCACCGGTCTGCACTTTGAGGATATTCGCCAGCTGCTAACGGTGCTTCACCGCCTGCGCGACCACGGCAACACCATCGTCGTGATCGAGCATAATCTGGATGTGATCAAGACCGCTGACTGGATTATTGACCTCGGCCCTGAAGGGGGGTCAGGTGGCGGCCGCATCATCGCTGAAGGCACGCCGGAGCAGGTCGCCAAACAAGCGACATCGCATACCGGGCGTTTCCTTAAGCCGTTACTTAAACGCCAACAGCGCGCGTCCGCTTGATAGTCAAGCTTAGCAGGGCTTGCGCGGGCTGCCGTCTCGCTGCGAGACTCATAGGCTAAGCATTTTTAATCGGCGTCGTTTATAGTAGTGGTTGATATATAAGTGATCGTTTGAATCATCGATTTTAAACAAAATCATTTTAGGGGTCGTCACGTGGGCCAGGAAAAAAGCTGCATCATTAAGCATTTCAGCCACTACTGTTCGTTGACTGAAGATGAAAAGCAATTACTCGACTCGCTCGAAGATAGCCCTACCAATATCAAGCAAGGTGCCTTGCTATGGAAAATGGGCGATGAGGCCAATGAGTTTTGCACGCTGCGCAGCGGCTGGGCTTATTCTTACCGGCATATGGAAAATGGCGACCGCCAGATCCTGGAAGTCTTTTTGCCAGGCGATATCATTGGCCTGCGCGAATTTTCTTTTTCACAGCGCCTGGAAAACGTGCGCATGATCAACGATGGCGTGATCTGCCACTTTCCCCATCGTCGCATGCTCGAGCTATTTCGCCAGTCGCTGCCGTTAACGTCGGTCATGTTTGCTATCGGTAGCCGTCAGCAAGCCCTCCTCACCGAACGACTTGTCAACTTGGCCAGACGTAACGCACGACAGAAAATGGCGCATTTTCTCCACGAAATGTATCTGCGGCTGCGCCAGACCAACGACGATATCGGCGGCGAGTTCCGCTTGCCGCTTTCCCAGGAGCAGCTAGCCGATATTTTAGGCTTGAGCCCGGTTCACGTCAGCCGTACATTCAGCGCCCTCAGCGAGGACGGCTTAGTGTTCCGCGACCGTCATAACGTCACCATTCCGAACCTGGACGCCCTCTCGGTAGAAGGCGAATTTGATGCCGCCTACCTAACCGATAATCTGCGTCCATTGTTTGATGCTGCGGGATAGGCCTTCCCTCACCTTCCCAACAGCAAAAAAAACGCCGAGGGCTGACTAAGCTCGCGGCGTTTTTCATACGGCAATCACTTACATCAACCGCACTTTGACCAGCCGCACCCTGCATAGCAGGTCGGGCAGCCGTCCATCATGATCAGCTCTCCGCGGCATTCAGGGCAGTGACCGACGATAGCTGGGCCGTTGTTTGTGGCACCTGCGGTGGAAGCATCTTGACCAATGGGCTCGACCGCGCCGTTTGCTGCCTCATCGGGGGTATCGTCGGCGGGCGGTTGCCAGGCATGGCCGTGCTGCATGCGATGGGCAAAGCGCTCCACCAGGGTTTCTACCGGCACCTGATTGCCCTCCTGATCCAGAAAGCCGCGGCGATAGAGGATCTGCTGGATCGACCAGGCAATGGCGGCCACTTCAGAATCGTGGAACATGGGCTTGTTCCAGCGATTCATGCCACAACGCACCAACCCCTTGTCCCAGGCCACCTTGCGCAAGTCGGCCACTGCCTGCGTCACATAGCCACCCCGCGCCGCCAGTGACAGGCTGCGCATGGTGGCCGTAATCCATTGGTGTTCGCTTGAAAGCTGCCCGGAGGGGAAGAAAAACTCTACCGGACGCTCGATAACCACACGTTTGCCGCCGACCACGCCCTCCACCGGCATGAAAGACACCAGCAAATAGACTTTTTTACGGCCTTCAGCGCCCACGTAAGAAATCTTCTCCGAGACGGCCTCCAAAGTGCCTTCGGGGCGCGATGGAATCCGCACTGTCAGCGGATCTTCTTCGAGCAGTGCCGGAGGCGAACCCGCCTGTTCTTTCTGCTTGATACGGTAACCGACGATTTTCGAGGTAATTTCAACAGCCATGGTGTTCTCCATCAGCAAAGGCAGTGCAAAGGTAATCGGGCGATTATTTGTCAGACGCAGCGCGTTACCATTTGCCGTAGGTACCTTCTTTTAAGCCATCAAACAGGTTGGCGGCGTTATGCTCTTCGCCGTCGTACATCACTTTCTCGTCGCCGGTTAGCTCGAGCGTTTCGCCATTTTCCAGCTCAAACACGTAAGTGGTATTTTTCAGGTCATCCTCACGCACCAGTACGCCCTGGAAAGCTTCCGGATTAAAGCGGAAGGTGGTGCAACCCTTCAGGCGGCTTTCATAGGCCTGCAAATACAAGTCCTGAAACTTTTCAAACGCAAAATCGGTAGGCACGTTGACCGTTTTCGAAATCGCCGAGTCGATCCACTGCTGGGCGGCTGCCTGCACCGCGACATGTTGCTCGGGAGTAACCGCATCGGCGGTAATAAAGTAGTCAGGCAGGTCGCTGTCCACCGCATCAGCGGCAATAAAGTGGCGATAGGCGGCCAGTTCGAAGGACACCACTTCGACCTGCTCTTTGGTTTTCTTGCCCGACTGGATGATATTGCGGAAATAACGGTGCGAGAACGACGGCTCGATGCCGTTAGACGCGTTGTTGCCCATCGACAGCGAAATCGTACCGGTCGGCGCGATCGAGCTGTGGTGGGTAAAGCGTGCACCGTGTTCAGCCAACTGCGCCACCAGCTCGGGTTCCAGTTCGGCCACTTTGCTCATGTACTGGCTATAGCGGGCATGCAGAATACGACCGGGCACCTTATCGCCCACTTCATAGCCGTCTTTGGCCAGTTGAGGACGCTCACGCATCATCTTCGGCGTAATCACGTGCTCTTCGGCAAGTACCGGCGCCATGCCTTTCTCTTGGGAAAGCGCCAGCGCCTGCTTCCAGCCTTCAATCGCCAGGTGACGACTGACTTCTTCCGTAAAGGCCAGCGACGCCTGTGATCCATAAGGAATCTTGAGCATGGTCAACGTCGAGCCCAGCCCCAAAAACCCCATGCCGTGGCGGCGTTTGGCCTCAATTTCACGCTGCTGCTGGGGCAGCGGCAAACCCGCAATCTCGACCACGTTGTCGAGCATGCGGGTAAAAATCGCCACCACTTTGCGATAGCGTTCCCAATCAAAGCGCGGCTGGTCGCTGAACGGCTCAATCACGAACTGCGTCAGGTTGACCGAGCCCAGCAAACACGCGCCTTCCGGCGGCAGCGGCTGCTCGCCACAGGGATTAGTGGCGCGGATATCTTCGCAGAACCAGTTGTTATTCATCCGGTTCACCTGGTCAATCAAAATGAACCCGGGCTCGGCATAGTCGTAGGTCGAGGACATGATGGTGTCCCACAGCTCCCGCGCCTTGATCACCTCGACAATGCGGCAGGCCACGCGGCCTTCACCATCAACCGTGTAACCTTCTTCGACCACCGGCCAGTCGCGATAGATCAGGTCTTCGTCTTTGACGTCGTCCTGCTCGCCGGGATGCAGCGGAAAGGCCAGCGGCCAGTCGGCGTTATGCTTGACGGCCTCCATGAACTCGTCGGTGATCAACAGGCTAAGGTTGAACTGACGCAGCCGCCCCGCTTCGCGCTTGGCCTGGATAAACTCGCGCACGTCCGGGTGGCCGACGTCGAAGGTGCCCATCTGGGCGCCGCGACGACCGCCGGCAGACGCCACGGTGAAACACATCTTGTCGTAGATATCCATGAACGCCAGCGGGCCGTTGGTGCCTGCGCCCGCACCAAATACAAAGGCGCCCTTATGGCGCAGTGTGGAGAAGTCGTAGCCGATACCGGCGCCTGACTTGAGCGTCATGCCCGCGTCTACTACAGAATCCAGAATGTCACGCATCGAGTCGCGAATGGTGCGCGACACCGTGCAGTTGATCAGGCTCACCGCGGGTTTATAGGCTTCAGCACCCGCGTTGGAGAGAATCCGCCCGGCAGGAATCGCGCCGTTTTCCAGCGCCCAGCGGAATTTCGGCAGCCACTCTTGCGCTTTATCGCCTTCCACATCCGCCAAGGCTTTCGCTACCCGTTCAAAGGTCGCGCCCAAGTCCTGATCCACCGGTTGGCTATGACGATCCTTAAGACGATACTTGGCATCCCAAATCTCCCGCGACGGCGCCTGCAGCGGGACATCGTTAGAGGTGTTCATAGCCTGGGTAGCAGTACTCATGTCGCAAAACTCCTTAGCGGCGGTGAAAATAGCGCTTTGTCGGGATGATTATACGAGGCAACCGGGTGAAGTATAGCCTTGACTTTCCACTATATCGGCTGCTTTTTCATATTTTTTCTACCATATATAGAAAAATCAGCGCGTTAGTCTTTTGTCCTCGAACATCAGACGATAGGCTAAGGGTTTTCCTGATAGTGGGTTTGCTCATGCCGTTAATGTCACGCTTTTCTTCCGCGCTTGCTTACCCTGCACTTGGCGCTGCGTTGTTGTTTTCGCTTCCCTCAGCTCATGCCGCGTCGTTTAACATCGAAGACGACCAAACCCATGGCCGTTGGCAGTCAATGGCATTGACCCTCGGTGACGAACGTCATTTCCGAGCCGTGGAAACGCACAGCTATTCGGATGCCACTTTAAGTGTGAATGCCACCCAGGGTGTATGCGACTTGCCGTGGCTCGAAATGCGCGTTGAGTTGGAGGACTATCAGGGCGAAAGCCGGACCCTTAATAAGGTGCCTGCGCGTTTGCGCGTCGATCGGCGTGAGCTTACTAACAGTGTCGCCGAATTTATTACCGAGCGTGGTGATAACGGTTTTTACGCCCACTTTTATCTTGACGACATTGATCAGTTGGTTACCGATATGAGCGATGGTGAGCAGGTTTTCCTGGCGTTTGATCAGGGCGATGAAGACCCTTGGTACATGACCTTCGATCTAGAAGGTGCGGGGGAAGCGCTAGCGCGGATGCAGCGCCTATGTCGGGATGCTTCCTAGACGATCAGCATTCTTTACTCGCGACTTGGCGGCTGCCTGAGTACGAGTTCGACCCGACGGTTGGCAGCTCGTCCCTGTGCCGTGTCATTACTCTCCATGGCTTGCGTATCGGCATAACCAACGGCCCGCATACGATCAACCGCCAGCCCCTGGCTATCCAGGTGGCGGACAACCGCAATCGCCCGTGCCGATGATAGCTCCCAGTTGGAAGGAAAGCGCGAGGTTGAGATGGGCACATTATCGGTATGTCCTTCGATCGACACCTGTCCGTCAAAGGCGCTGAGCACCCCGACAAGGCTTTCGATAAGATCACGGCCCTGCCCGGTGAGTTGCGCCCGGCCGCTATCGAACAACAGGCTGTCGTTGATGCGCAGCGTCACGCCTTGCTGGCCTTGAGAGACATCCACTCCAGGAATGCTGATGCCTTCAAAACGCGGCTGTACGCCACTGTGACGGGGCTTTATACCCGCCGCCAGTGACGCCAGGGGCAAATCAGCGATCGCTCCGGGGGGCGCCTCAGCGACGCTGGCCTGCGATCCGGCATCATTGCCGCCGGGCGGCGCCAGCGAGAGCAACAATACGAACAATGTCAGCAATAGCGTCAGTACATCCAGATAGCTGGTCAGCCAACCATCGTCGTCACTGGCCTTTGGCAGTGGCGCTTCCAATGTATGACGCGTATCCCTGTCAAGCATGCTGGCTATCCTTTGGCGGAAGCGCTACGCGAGACACGCGGCTTCTTGACCTCCGGCTCGCGGATTTCGTCATGATAGTTGGCGACGAAGGAATTAAGCGTTTCTTCAATGAAGGAAGGCAACCGCCGCTTGGTAATCAGTGAGATACCTTCCAACACCATGTTCATGGTGATCAAGCGCTCTTCGGTACGCCGCTCAAGCTTCACCGCAACAGGTTTAAACACCAGGTTCGCCAGCAGAATACCGTAGAAGGTGGTCAGCAGGGCCACCGCCATGCGCGGGCCAATGACATCAAGATTACCGGAGTCCATGACTTCCAGCATATTGACCAGCCCGACTAGCGTGCCGATCATGCCAAACGCTGGCGCATAAGTCGCCATGGTGCGAAATATCTGCGCTTCGGCATGCTCACGCGCCTTCAGCCGCGCAATCCGCCAGCGCAACATATCGAAAATTTCGTCTTCTTTGGTATTGGCAATTACCAGCTGGATACCGGTCCGCAAAAACGGATTGCGGGTATTTTCGAGCTCTCTTTCAACGGCGCGGACATCGCCCTTGAACCACAGCCGGGACATGGCCACCAGCTCATTGATATCATCACGTACGTAGGTGTTTTCGCGCCGGAAGACCAGCCCGACCAGGCGTACCACGCGCAACACTTCCTTGAGGGGATAGCTGATAAAGGTCGCGGCGAGCGTACCGGTAACCACGATGGCAAGCCCGGGGAGATTGAGGAAGCTACTCGGCGATTCGGCGGTGAAAAACAAGACGCTTACCAGCAGCAGGATGCTGGCAAAAATACCAATCAGCGTCGATGGGTTCATGTCGTGCTCCTTAAGGCAAAATAACGGGGGCATCAGAATCGGGCGCTAAAACGTCTGCCAATTGCCGTTGCCCGGCCGTGAGCAAAAAGACGAAGCCCCTAAACCGAGTCGTTTAACTTGGCACGCAGACGGCTGACCGCCTGGCTATGTAACTGGGAAACGCGTGATTCAGTGACGCCGAGCACGGCGCCGACTTCTTTTAAGTTGAGTTCTTCCTGGTAATACAGCGCCATAAGCAGTTTTTCACGCTCGGGCAGCGCCTCAATGGCCGCTACCAAGGTTTCCCGCTGCTGGCCATCGAGCAAATGATCGAACGGTGAGCTCATGGCTTCACGATTATGCGGTTCACTGCCATCGGCCACCAGCTCTTCAAAGGGTAGCAACTGCCCGCTATTGGTGTCGTGCAGTAACTGCTGATAGTCGCCCAGCGGCATCTCCATGGCGTCGGCGATTTCGGTTTCTTCAGGGGCGCGCCCTAGCGATTGCTCCAACCGCCTGACGGTTTCATCAACGGCTCGCGCCGAACGACGAACACTGCGAGGCAGCCAGTCACGGGTACGCAACTCATCCACCATCGCCCCACGTATGCGCTGACTGGCAAACGTCGCAAACGTGGCACCCTGTGTGGCATCAAAACGACCCAGGGCTTCCAATAGCCCCATCATGCCTGCCTGGATTAAGTCATCCAGCTCTATGCTGGCCGGCAACCTGACCTGAAGCGTCAAGGCCTGACGTCTCACCAGTGGCATGTACTCCGTCATCAGCTCACTTTGTTGTATCCTGCCTTGTGCTGTGTACATCCTATTGCCTCGCGGCTAAACCACCTTTGCTTACTGGTAATTCACAATCATCTGCAACCCTTTAACGCTAACAGGCCGCTGCCCTGGGCTTAGCGAAAATTGAAAATGCAGGGGCGTTGTCGCGCCTATTCCTGATAGCGCACGGGTTTCCCCGCGCATGCCCTGTAGCGGCACACAACGCTCAGGGTGACATAGCCAGGCCTGTAGCGCTGCCCCAGGCGCATGCTGGTACTGCCACTGGACTCGCTCAATGACCGCCGCTGGCGTGGTCGCCCCCGCTGGAGGACGAACCGACTCACTGCGGCTGGCACGATCGCTCATGGCCACCATAAGCCCCGGCGCGGATGTCACCCAACTGCTGGAAGCACCCTGTGCAAACACACTGGGTCCCAAGGCTAGTACCAAAAAGCTAATCGCATAACGCCAATAGCTTAGCATGCTTCATTCCTTCTCATGAGCGGATTAACCCCGATTGTTAGACGCTTTACCGACGTTAACTGCCGTCAGCGAGCCAGTAACAGCAGCTCGATACCCAGATAGTCCCTGGCCGCTTGCTGGAGGTTGGCTAACAGGCCTTGCCTCGGCAGGTGCGGCTCGTGCAGGGCCCTAGGGCAGCCCACTGGCCAAGACGTGCGCTAACCTTGTGCACTTCTATCGGCCCATCGCCAGCTAGCCCGACGACCATTAAGGGAGTTTTCGGCTTAGGCGGAGTGACAGGCGGCGACATCGCCGCAGCACTGGGCACGACGGGGGAGCGGTGGGCCATCGGCCCGGGTGATTCTGTTGCTTCGAGAGGCGCTTCATCGCCGCGCTGCTGGCGCTGTAGGTCCGCCCACTTACGCAGCCCGGCGGCCTGGTCTTGTGCACTCATGCCAAGCCCTCACGGTTAACGCTACCCAGCTGGCGGATCGCATCACGGGCCATAAAGGCGTACACCAGCGCATCCAGCAGGGCCGTATCTCGGCGACGGCGACGGCTGCTTAACAGGTTCAGGACGTCGCCGTGCAATGCACTGGCGGCTTCGTCCTCGGCACAGTCAAGGTGTCCGGCGATCGCCGCCATACCGCTGGCCATCAACAGACGCACTTCGGGGCTTACTTCGCCACTATCGGCATCTTTTAGCTGCTGCCAGGCACGCCGTGTCAGCGCTGCCAGACCCTCACTTTGCAGCTGGGACACCAGCAGGCTCAATACCTCGTTGCCCAATCGCGCTGGTGTGAGCCAGTAACGCCGGGTAACCACTTTAGCGCTTTCCGGGTCGCGCACTTCGCCATACCACGCCAGCAGCGCCCGCCCCTCTTGGTCGGTGACTTCGGCATACGCCGTCCACAGCGCCATCGGCTGGCCGCGGAAGCGTACATTGACACGGTGGTTAAGCGTACTTTCGACAAACAGCTGGCGTAGTGCATAGCGCTCGCCATGCAAGTTTACTCTGAGTGCCGGGGGGGCCAGGCTGACCCAAGTCAGGTATTGACGCTCTAACCAGGTCAGCGCCTCGCTATCGGGTAACGCCGGTAGCAGATGCACAGCGACGCCATCGCGCTCACTTAAGGTGGCCATGCGCGGCTGCCAGCCAGCAGGTTGGCGATGCTGCAACCAAGGCAAGGCCATCCAGGCGCCCTCTGCATCAAGCCCCATATCGGGCATGGCCCAATCGCAGCCACGCTCATTGCGGCGTGGCGACCAGGCCATGCCCAGCATCCGCTGGGTCGGTGGGTAATCCGCCAATAGTTCGTCCAGACGCTGATCCTGCAGCACGCTTGGCAGGTTAGCGATGTCCCAGACGCCTTCGAGGCGCTCAAAGCCCTCCATCCGCTCGCGCAGGCGCGCAAACAGCGATGACAGGCGGCGCCCTTGACCCAGTACATCCCGCGACCAGCGCGGCATGCTAATCGCTGCTGCCGGTGGCGACATGCTGCCTGACCTGGCGGCATCGGTATTCAGCGCCTGGTCGACCAGCGCGGCAGGATCCGCCACCGCCATATCTTCGGGGACCTGCTGCCCATAGGAGCCAAACAGCACGCGCATGCCATGGCGCATGACAATATCCAGGATGGGCGCCAAGCGTCCCGCTTCATCCTGCTTGGTGATAATACAGTCATCAAGCTCAGCACCCGCCGCGCGGGCGGCCTGACGATAGCGCAGCACCACCTCTTCGAGGGTTTCCGGCTGACTGGCAGCATTCAGCAACAGCACCAACCTGACGTTGGAGCGACCGCCCTGCAAGTGAGCGATCTGCTCGATCACCCGCTGGTCGCGCTGGCTCATGCCCACGGTATCGATGATGACCCACTGCTTGCCCTGCAGGCGACTCAGCAGATCATCGATGGGCTGTTCGGCATCCAGCGCGTACATCGGGATATCCAGCAGACGGGCGTAAATACGCAGCTGCTCATGAGCACCGATACGAAAGCTGTCCGTCGTCACCAGGGCGACCGGACGAGTGCCGTGACGCATCACAAAGCGGGCCGCCAGTTTGGCAGTCGTGGTTGTCTTGCCGACTCCGGTGGGGCCAACCAGCGCAACAATGCCCGTTTGATCGAAGAACTCGGTCTCATCCTGAAGGACAGTCAGGCGTGACATGAGTCGTTTGCGCAACCATGCCAATGCCTTTTCACTGTCCGCGCTTTGCTCTGCCAGATCGCCCGGCAGGTTCATCAGCACGTCATCGGCCAGCTCGCGGCTGAAACCAACGCCGCAAAGCAGTTGCCGCCAACGCTCGGCACCGTTTGCGGAAGATGAGGCGTCTGTCGTCGTGCGGTCGGTTTGCTGAGAGGCAAGCAGCGAACGCATATCCTGCATTTCGCGCAGTAAGCGCTCACTCATCGATTCTAATGGGTCTTTCGTCTTGGCAGGTGACTCGTTGGCAGGGGGAGGCGAAGGCTCGAAATGATCAACGGCTTCATCGGCCATGGCGAGAATTTCAACGCCGCCTTCGGTTCGCCGGTTGGCGACAATCAGCGCGTCGTCACCCAGCGCTTCTCGCACCTGGCGCATCACATCGCGGCTGTTGGCGCCCACGAAACGTCTAACACTCATGTATTACCTCTGGCCGTGAGTCAAATAGCAGCGCTGGCATCAGCGACCCCCTACCACAGTGGTTACCCGCAGCGTACGGTCATCGGGTATCTCAGCCTGGGACAGGATCGCCATGTGGCGCAAGCGACGGCGCAAAAACCGCGACAATACCGCGCGCAGGGAATGCTGAACCACCAGTACCGGCGGCTCACCGCTGCTTTCGTGGCGCTCGAGTGCCTGCTGGGCCTGCGTCATCAGCGTTTCGGCAAGCCCTGGTTCCATCGCCCCGTTGCCATTCATGGCCTGCACCAATACCTGCTCCAGCTGAGCATCCAGGCCCATCACGTTCAAGGTGTCCTGACCGGCAAACCACTGTTGGGTAATCGCACGGCCCAGCGCAACACGCACCAGGGCAGTCAGCTCGTTGGCGTCCTGCTGCTGGCCTGCGAATTCTGCCAGGGTGTCGAGAATGGAGCGCATATCGCGTATCGACACGTCTTCATCCAGCAAGTTTTGCAGAATACGCTGCAGCACCGTGAGCGAAATGGCCTTGGGTACAACTTCTTCTACCAGCGACTTCTGGTCGCTGCCCAGCTTATCGAGTAGTTTCTGGACTTCCTGCCGGCCGAGCATTTCTGGCGAATGACGATGCAGCAGGTGATTGAGGTGCGTGGCGATCACCGTACTGGCGTCGACGACCGTATAGCCGTAGACCTGGGCGTGCTCACGCTGGCTGGCTTCAATCCACACTGCTGGCAAGCCAAAGGCAGGGTCTTCGGTTTGCGTTCCTTGAAGCTCTCCCGACACCTGCCCTGGATTAATCGCCAGCCACTTGCCCGGGTATGCTTCGGCACGGCCAATTTCGGCGCCTTTCATCGACAGCACATAGGCATTGGGCGACAACTCCAGGTTGTCGCGTATATGTACGACCGGGGGCAAGAAGCCAACTTCCTGAGCAAACTTTTTACGCACGCTTTTCACCCGCGCCAACAGTTCGCCTTTTTGTCGTGAATCAACCAGCGGAATCAGGCGATGCCCCACTTCCAGGCCGAGTGTGTCGACCAGCTGGACATCTTCCCAACTGGCCTCGGGCGCTTCCTGGGTCGGCGGCGGCGCGGCAGAAATTTCCCCCTTGACCAACGCCTGCTCCTGGCGGCGCATAATGAACCAGGCAAGCCCAGCGAGCAGCGCGGTAAACAGCAGGAACACCATGTTGGGCATACCGGGCACGATGCCTAGCAGACCCATGACCATCGCCGCCAGGATCATCACCTGCGGGTTGACGAACAGCTGGCTGATCATCTGCTGGCCAACGTCCTGGTCGGTATTGACCCGCGACACCGTCACACCAGCGGCCGTCGAAATAACCAGAGCGGGGATTTGCGCTACCAGGCCATCGCCAATGGCCAGCAGCATATAACTACGACCGGCATCGCCGAAGCTCATATCGTGTTGCAGCATGCCAATCATCAGGCCGCCAATGATGTTGACGACCATGATCACAAGGCCCGCCACGGCGTCGCCGCGGACAAACTTGCTGGCACCATCCATTGACCCGTAAAAGTCGGCTTCCTGAGCGATTTCCGCGCGCCGGTTCTTGGCGTCTTCTTCGCCGATCAGTCCCGCATTAAGGTCGGCGTCGATCGCCATCTGCTTGCCAGGCATGGCGTCCAGGGTAAAGCGAGCGCCCACTTCGGCGATACGCCCTGCCCCTTTGGTGATAACCATGAAGTTGATGATGACAAGGATCAGGAAGACCACCAGACCCACGGCGAAATTACCGCCAACCAGAAATGCCCCGAAGGCCTCGATCACCTTACCGGCAGAGGCGCCGCCCTGGTGGCCTTCCATCAGCACCACGCGGGTTGACGCCACGTTCAGCGAAAGCCGCAGCAGCGTAGTGAACAGCAGCACAGCAGGAAAGGCAGCAAAATCCAGCGGCTTTTGGGCGAACATGCTGACCATCAGCACCATGATGGCCAGGGCAATATTGAAGGTGAACAGCAAATCCAGTGCAAACGGCGGCATGGGCACGATCATCATGCCCAGAATCATCAGGATCAGCAGTGGCCCGGCGAGCAATTGGACTTTTACGTCGCTCACCCAGTCACGCCGACTCATTAGTTGGCTAAAGCCTTTCATGTTGGGGCCTCATCGCCACCGGCACCGCGCCCGGGGGTTTCCATTTCCGGGGGAACCGGCAGATTATCGGGGGTAGGCGGCACTTCGCCTCCTTGTTGCGCTATATTTTTCAAGCGATATGCCCAGGCCATGACTTCGGCCACGGCCGTATATAGATTTGCGGGTATTTCGGCGTCCAGATCGACGTGATGATACAGGGCACGCGCCAGTGGTGCCGCCTCTAATCGTGGCACTTTTGCCTCATTGGCGATTTCCCGGATGCGCTCAGCCACCGCATCGGTACCTTTAGCCACCAAGCGTGGCGCACCCATCTGGCCTTCTTGATACGACAGCGCCACCGCATAGTGAGTCGGGTTGGTAATAATGACGTCTGCCTCAGGCACTTTGCTCATCATACGGCCCCGCGCCATGGCCTGCTGCTGCTGGCGAATACGCGCCTTGACCTGCGGGTCGCCTTCGGATTCCTTGTGTTCGCGTTTGACTTCTTCCTGGCTCATGCGCAGCTTCTTGGCATTGCTCCAAAGCTGAAAGGGTACATCAATCAAAATCACCACAATCAACGCCAGAACCATCAGTCCTGCCGCCTGGGCGGCCATCGTCAAGGCACTGGCCAACGCCTGCTGAATGGGCTGATTCATCAGCGACATGAACTTGCCCACATTCAGGTATAAAAACACCCCTCCCACACCGCCGACCAGCACTGATTTGGCAATCGCCTTGGCCAGTTCGATCAGCGCCTGGGTTGAGAAGAGGCGCTTTATACCCGCTATCGGATTCAGCTTGGACAGTTTGGGCTGCATCGACTTGCCTGAAATCAAAAATCCGCCCAGCAGCGCAGGCGCTACCAGCGCGATCACCGCCAGCAGTAAAAACAGCGGCATCATTGCAAACAATGTACGCCTGCCGAGGTCTATTGCATGGGTCACCATCGGCATACTTTCCATGGCATGGCGGCGCTCAAATAGAAACGCCTGCTCCATTACCATGCCAAGCTGATTGTAGAGCATCTGCCCCATGGTCCAGAGGCCAATCACGCCGCCCAACAGTACAAGGAAGGTGGTCAACTCCCGCGAACGGGGTACCTGCCCTTCTTCACGCGCCTTGTCCAGTCGTCGGGGCGTGGCCTCTTCGGTCTTTTCCTGGTCGCTGTCGTCTTCTGCCATGCGGTCATCCGGCCAGGTAAGTTATGGTGGCTCAACACGAAAAGCCGCCCCTAAGGACGGCTGAGCGAAACGTCGTGTAACGGTTCTGCCGTGCGTTAGAAGCCCAATTCGTCCAACAGATCGTCAACCTGATCTTGCCCGGTCACGGTATCAGGTGCATTGTCCTTCACTTGAGGCCCATTCAAAAGCTCTTCGTTACGCCGTGCATTCTCGTTATTCCACTGATCTTCGGCCTTGCGTTGCATCGATTCTCGTGCCTGGGCCTCAGGAACGTTGTCGATGAGCACCTGAACCAGCTGGTGTTCGATTTCGCGAATAACGTCCATCATCTTCTTGATGACCTGACCGGTGAGGTCCTGGAAATCCTGTGCCATCATGATTTCCATCAATTCTTTATTGGTCGCCGCCGTCATATCCGGCACGCTACCCAGGTAGCCACGCGTCTCTTTGACCAACGCTTTGGCGTCGTCCAACTCCTTGGGGGCTTCAAACCATTCTGCCCAGCGCTTATCCAGCGCCTGGGCCTGATCGCTAAGCTGATCCTGAAGCGGTTGCGCCCGGTCGATAGCATTCAGCGAGCGATCTGCTGCCTGCTCGGTCATGGTGGCCACGTAGTGCAAACGGTCACGCGCGTCTGGTATGGCTTCTGCCGCTCGCTCGATTTCCTTATCCAAACCCAGCTCGCGCATGTTTTCCCTCAACATGCGGGTCAGTTTGCCAACACGATGAATAAGGTCTTCGGCGGCCTCTTCAGACAGCTGGGTAGAACCGGACTGCTCATTCTGGCTCATGGTGCTCTCTCCTCATAATCCCGGCCCGAAGGCCTCGCCGCGTTACTTACCCAATTTGTCAAAGATCTTATTGAGCTTTTCTTCCAGCGTCGCGGCCGTAAATGGCTTCACAACGTAGCCATTGGCGCCCGCCTGAGCCGCCGCGATGATGTTCTCTTTCTTGGCTTCCGCGGTCACCATTAAAACCGGTAGGTCTTTGAGGGCGTCATCCTGACGGATTTCCTTGAGCATCTCCAGACCATCCAGGTTGGGCATATTCCAATCAGACACCACAAACTCAAAGCCGCCAGCACGCAGCTTGTTCAAGGCATCCTGCCCATCTTCGGCTTCGTCAACGTTGGTGAAGCCAAGCTCTTTCAACAGGCTGCGTACAATACGGCGCATCGTGGGGAAGTCGTCCACCACCAAAAAGCTCATGTTCTTATCTGCCATGGGGCATCCTCTTATCAGTTGGGTCTAGTTAAAATTCTTCCCAGTCGTCGTGTCCACTGGTTGATGACACTGGACGGCTGGGCTGTGTAGATGGTGTTTTGGTGGCTGGCGCAGCCACTGCTTTAGGCGCTGAGCTCGAACTTACCTGTTGGGATTGCTGATGAGTCACCTGCATGCCGACCAGTTTAAAGACAGCCACCGCTTCTTCAAGGCGGTTGGCTTGCTCTTCCAATGACGACGCCGCGACGGTGGCCTGCTGAACCAACGAGGCATTCTGCTGGGTCACCTGGTCCATCTGGCCGACCGCTTGACTGACTTGCTCAATGCCGTCGCTCTGCTCCTGAGACGCCGCTGAGATTTCGTCCATGATATCGGTGACACGGCGCACGGACGTCACGACATCAGACATCGTGGCGCCTGCCTGCTCAACGAGCGTGGAACCCTGATGAATCTGGCTCACCGAATCGTCAATCAGGGTTTTAATCTCTTTGGCGGCATCGGCACTTCGGCTGGCGAGATTGCGCACTTCCCCGGCCACGACGGCAAAACCTCGGCCTTGCTCACCGGCACGGGCCGCTTCAACCGACGCATTGAGCGCTAGGATGTTGGTCTGAAAGGCGATTGAGTCGATCACGCTGGTAATGTCCGAGACTTTTTGCGAACTGCTGGAAATGCCGTGCATCGTAGACACCACCTGCTGCACCACGTCGCCGCCACGCTCAGCTGTGGATGATGCGTCTGCTGCCAGCGTGCTTGCCTGGCGTGCATTGTCAGCATTCTGCTTCACCGTCGCCGTCATCTCTTCCATGCTGGAGGCCGTCTCTTGAATAGAGGCCGCCTGCTGTTCGGTACGCGATGACAGGTCGGCATTCCCGCTGGCAATTTCGCGGGTGCCATGATGAATCTCACGGCTGCCCTCACGCACCCGCGCCACGATATCATTGAGGCTGTTCTGCATACGCTGCATGGCGGTATAAAGCTTGCCAATCTCATTTTTACCGCCGCTCGGGATCTTCCGAGTCAAATCCGCATCAGCGATACTATCCAGCATGTGCACGGCTTCTCTAAGCGGCCGAATGACCACGCTGCGCAGTCCAATATAGATCACCAGCACCAGCACCAGCGTCAAGGCCAGAATCGCCCATTCAATAAAGCTGTAAAACTGATTAATCTCGTCGAGTTCCTGCTGCAGGGCATCACCTCGATCTGAGGCGTAGCGCATAAATTCGGTCAGCGCAGCTTCTTGATCCGCAGCAATCGGGGCCATCTCGCTGCGAAGCTGGTTAAATTCTGTGGTGTTCATTTGATCAAGCGCTTCCGCCTGCTGGCGGGATAAATCAATAACCGCTGCAAACAGCGTATCGATTTCGTCCCCCAGCGCTGCATCCGCCTCGGTGCGCGGCACGGCAGAAAAGCTGTTAAAACGCTCCTCGGCACGATCAAGCTGATCGACCGCGGCTTCAAGTCGCTCAGTCGCCTGCCGATTCCGGCCTAACATGAATTCGTTAGAAGCGACTTCCAGATCAACGACGGCCCCGCTCCAAAGTGCATCGGCACGGTTAAGTTCGTTAAGCTGCTCCACATTTATCTGCTCAAGCGTACCTAACGTATTGATCGTTGCTCGCTCGGCAAGCACGCTCATCACCACATTGGATACCATCGCCAATACGAAAAAGAGCAGTGCCATGATCACCGCGACGTTGACACTCATATTGCGTAAAAATCGGTTCATTTAGTTCCCCTGCAGCAAACGCTGACCCATTCTTGTCGTTATACCCGCTGAGCGCGCCCCGACGAGGCAATCAGCGACATTAGTTTTGCCGGAATTTCATCCAGCGTAGTGACATCGGCGGCAGCGTTCATCGCAATCGCCTCGCGCGGCATACCAAAGACCACGCAGCTTTCTTCATTCTGGGCAATAGTGTCCGAACCAGCCTGGCGCATTTCAAGCAGCCCGGCAGCACCGTCTTTGCCCATGCCAGTAAGAATCACGCCAATGGCATTTTTACCGGCTTGGTCAGCGGCAGAGTGAAACAGCACGTCCACCGAAGGACGGTGACGATTGACTGGCGGCCCGTCGTCCAGCCGTACGACGTAGTTAGCGCCACTGCGCGCCAGCTTGAGGTGCTGATCCCCAGGGGCAATGTAGGCGTGGCCGGGCAGCACACGCTCGCCGTCGGTGGCTTCTTTGACGGTAATCCGGCATAGCCTGTCAAGGCGCTCCGCAAACGACCGGGTAAACCCACCGGGCATGTGCTGGGTAATTAAAATCGCTGGCGCGTTGGCGGGTAGCGGCTCGAGCACCGCCCGAATGGCTTCGGTTCCGCCGGTGGAGGCGCCGATGATGATCAGCTTCTCGCTGGATACCATGGGCGCTTTCAGTTGGGCGGGAGGCGGGGTATTTTTATGGCGTGCCTGGCGGGGTCGCGAACGCGCGGCTGCACGCAGTTTTTCAGCAATTTCGTTGGCGTAATCCATCATGCCACTGCGAATGCCCAGGCTGGGCTTGGCAACGAAGTCCAGTGCGCCAAGTTCCAGCGCCCGCAGAGTGATTTCCGAGCCGCTTTGGGTCAGCGACGATACCATCAGTACCGGCATCGGGCGCAGGCGCATCAGGCGCTCAAGAAAGTCCAGCCCGTCCATACGCGGCATTTCAACATCAAGCGTCAGTACATCCGGATTATGCTGCTTGATAAGGTCGCGGGCAGCAATCGGGTCGGGGGCTACCGCCACGACTTCCATATCGGGTTGGGTATTAATAATTTCCGTCAATAGATCGCGAATCAGCGCCGAGTCGTCAACACATAACACTTTTATTTTGGCTGCACTCAAGGTACGCCTCCTTATCCGTCAAGCCGTTTGCCGCGCCAAGGCACGTAGTCGTTTTATTTATTTGCCAGGGTATAAACTGTTTGCCCACGCAGCTTGAAGGCGTCGCTGATGTAGGAAAAATTTTCCGAGTGACCAGCAAACAGCAGTCCGTCGGGCTTGAGCAGGGGCGCGAAGCGTTTAAGGATTTTTGCCTGTGTATCTTTATCAAAATAAATCATGATGTTACGACAAAAAATCACGTCGAAAGGGCCTTTAACAGGCCACTGAGGCGCCAGCAGGTTCATGGGCATGAATTCGACCAGCGATGATACATCAGGCCGCACGCGGGCCAACCCAAGGTGATTGCCTGTCCCTTTCTGGAAGAAACGCTTTACCCGTGCGTCTTCAAGCTTACGCACCTGCTCCTGGGGGTAAACACCCTTACGCGCTTTATCCAGGGCGTCGGTGTCGATATCTGTCGCGATAACGCTGGATTGAGAAGCGCGTCCACCCAGCGTTTCGAGCAGCGTCATGGCTATTGAGTAAGGCTCTTCGCCAGTGGACGCGGCCGAACACCAAACCGACACAGGCCCCTGTTTATCCTTGATATGCTCAGCCAGTAGCGGGAAGTGATGCGACTCACGGAAAAACGCCGTGAGGTTCGTGGTTAACGCATTGGTAAACGCCTCCCACTCTTTGGCATCCGGCTGACGCTCGAGACGCGCAAGGTAATCGCCAAACCGAGTCATCCCGTGGTGACGTAGCCGCTTCGCTAAACGGCTGTAGACCATTTCGCGCTTATGTTCGGCCAGCACAATGCCTGCACGCAGGTAAATAAGCTCGCGCACACGGGTAAAGTCAGCATCTGTCAGCTCTAAGTCGCGCTCAATCTGGCTGCCGGATGCCCATTGGCCGATGTCGACTCGTTCACGTTGCTCGGTCAAAATATGCGCCACTCCTCTACAAAGCCTTTACCCGCCCGCTAGTCTGCCAACGGGGTAGTTGCACGACACGGTGAATCTGAAAACATCCGATTGCTGGCACCAGAGACACGCCAATTGGTACGGCGACATGCCGCTGGTGGAGGTGCTGCTAAAACTCACTTTAAATACTATCGGCTGGAAACTCGCTGACTTGAGCGCGTTTGTACTACATCTTTAACGTTTAAAAAGCTTCCCATTCGTCCGCCGTTTCAGCTGGCGCTGGCGTGGCAGAACGGGGGGACTGAGCAGGTAAGGCAGTGGCTGCGCGTGGTTTGCTCGTGGGAACCGTCAGCGACTCGGCAACACGAAACCGCTCAACGGCTTCACGCAGTCGCCCGGCTTCGTCTTCCAGTTCGTTAGCACTGAACGCGGCTTGTTGCACTAACTCGGCGTTTTGCTGAACTACTTGATCCATTTGCGCCACGGCCTGGTTAACCTGACCAATACCATTACTTTGCTCTTCGGACGCACCCGCAATTTCATCCATGATGTTGCTGACCCGCTGCACCGCGGCCACCAGTTCCTGCATTGTCTTGCCGGCCTGATTGACCCGCTCAGTGCCGACATCGACGTTGCTCAACGAGGTGTCGATCAGGGTTCGGATGTCCTTTGCTGCATTGGCGCTGCGGCTGGCGAGACTGCGGACTTCCTGGGCAACCACCGCAAAGCCTCTGCCATGTTCGCCTGCACGCGCAGCTTCAACCGATGCATTCAGCGCCAGAATATTGGTCTGAAAGGCGATATTGTCGATGAGCGTAATAATATCGGCGACCTGGTTCGAGCTGGCGCTGATTTCCTGCATGGTATCGACGATCTCGCTGACTTCCTCGCCGCTGCGACGGGCCGTCAAGGTGGCGTTTTGCGCCAGTTGGCTAGCCTGACGGGCGTTATCGGCGTTATGACCGACCGTTGAGGCAAGCTGCTCCATACTGGAAGCAGTTTCCTCCAATGAGGATGCCTGTTGCTCGGTACGTGATGACAGATCGTTATTGCCACTGGCAATCTGTTGGGAACGCTCAAAGATTGACGCGCCACTGGTGCGTACCACGCCCACCGTATGCGACAACGACGCTTGCATGTGGGACATGGCAACGTACAGACGACCGATTTCGTTATTGCCCGGCGCGACAATCTGCTGATTCAGGTCGCCCTTCGCCATACGCTCGAAATAACCCACCAGATTGTCAAGCGGTCGCAATACATTCGCCGCAACACCCCAGACCACGGCGACTACCGTCGTAAACGTCACTAACACCACAGCCATCAGACTCCAGCGTATTTGCGCAGCAAACGCTGTAAACGCCTGTTGCTGTGACGCTGCATCACTGCTGTTTTGCACGATATTTGCGCCATGATGCAGGGCGTACAGGCCAATACCACACGCCACCAGCACCATCGCCGACAGCGTCACCAGCACCAGCCCCCAACTCAGTCGGACCGTCATGTTGTTCATTACTTGCCGAATTACCTGCGCCACTCACCGCACTCCTCATCGTCAGCCGAGCCACCCACTCCATTGTGTGTGGTTCAGACGCTGACCGATTTATCCCTTGGCACCGCCCCCTGTGCCGCCGTTTTTTTAACCTTGGCTGGCACCTTCTACCAAGGCCATTTCTTCGCTGGTAAGCAACTTGTCGATGTCGACGATCACCAGCATGCGATCTTCCAGACTGCCGAGTCCGCTCAGGAAGTCGGAAGACAGGGTGACGCCAAATTCCGGTGCCGGCTTGATCTGATCGGGTGTCAGGGTCATCACGTCAGACACGCCGTCGACCACGATTCCGACAACCCGGTCGGCCACATTGACGACGATCACCACGGTTTGGCCACCGTACTCGACATTCTCAAGGTGGAATTTAATGCGCAGGTCGACGATCGGCACGATCACGCCGCGCAAATTGGTGACCCCTTTAATAAAGTCAGGGGCGTTGGCGATGCGCGTAACGTTTTCGTAGCCGCGAATTTCCTGAACTTTCAAGATATCAATGGCGTACTCTTCGTCGCCTAACGAGAACACCAGGAATTCGCTGTTATCCGCTTCTGTCGCGAGGACCGCCCCATTGTTTGCTTGACTCATGACGGTTCAGACTCCTTGTAAAAAGACATGGTTTGCGTGTTGGCTGGTTTCGCAGCCTCTTTTTTTGCCCGACTCAGTCGATGCAGGCCGGAAATATCCAGAATCAATGCCACACTGCCGTCGCCGAGGATTGTTGCCGCCGAGATGCCGGGCACTTTGCGGTAGTTATCTTCCAGGTTTTTGACCACCACCTGCTGTTGGCCAACCAGTTCGTCGACCAGCATGGCATAGCGTCGCCCTTCACCTTGCACAATCACCGCAATGCTCTTGGTCGGGTCAGTAATGGCGTTTTCGACATCCAGCACTTCATGAATGGCGATCACCGGGAGGTATTCGTCGCGCACCTTGAGGACTACGTCATCGCCCGCCATGGCGTACATGTCATCTTTATTTGGCTGCAAAGACTCAAGCACCGTGGACAGCGGCAGAATAAAGGTTTCACCTCCCACTTTGATCGACATGCCGTCCAGAATGGCCAGCGTCAACGGCAACACGATACTCGTGGTGGTGCCTTCACCCTTCTTGGATTGAATCTCGACACGCCCGCCCATGCCCTGGATATTACGTTTGACGACATCCATACCAACGCCGCGCCCTGATACATCGGTGACTTCATTGGCGGTTGAAAAACCCGGCGCAAAAATCAGCTGGTAAACGTCTTCATCCGACATCGTATCCGATACGTTTATTCGCTCTACCAGGCTTTTATCCAGTTCGGTGGATTTGCCTTCGGTGACCAGCTCGATTTCCTTGCCCAGCTTGCCAGCGGTATCACGTACGACACGCGGAAAACGGCTAAACACAAATTCCATGGGAATCATGCGGATCGACATGACCGATTCTTGCAGGTCCCGGGCATTGCGTTGTAGAAGGCTCATGCCGTTTTGCAGCGAGCTGCTGGCACCCGACTGGTCATCCAGGTCGCTCACTGTTTGATCGAGCATCGACTGGGTGATGATCAGCTCACCGACCAGATTGATGATCTGATCGACCTTGTCCACCGATACACGAATCGACGCGGATTCGGGCGCGGCTTTTTTCGTTTTGCTCTTGGCCTGCGCACCAGCAGTCTCGGCTTTAGCAGACGATGCTGGCGACGCTTTTTGTTCGGCTGGCGGCGCTGCTTTCTGCTCGGCAGACGGCGCTGATGCCTCGGCCTCAGGTGACGCCTGGCCGGTTGCAAGCGTCTGAATATCGATTTGATCGGGCTCGATAATAAAGCACATGACCGCTTCAATGTCGTCAGCGCTCACGCTACCACTGAGTACGACTTCGTAGCGCTTGTCGTCACCCGACTGGGACTCGATATCACCTAACTGCTCCAGTTCCTCAACCAGCAGGAGACGGTCTTTGTCGTCAACGTTAATCAGCGCCACTTTCAAACGACCAGCATTACCCGACTTCGGTGTTTCGCCCGCAGACGTATTTTCAGCATGCTTCTCATCAGCGGTAGGTGCCGAAGTATTCGTCAGCGGCGTGGTTTCTGCTGGGGCATCGAGCGACTGGCCAATTTCTTCAAGCGCGATCTGCTGGAGCGTGCGGGTGATTCGCTCGTATGTTTCCTGATCCGGCTCTTCCTCATTGCGGTAGGCGTTTAATTGTTCGTGCATGATGTCTTTGGCCTCTAAAAATGTATCAACGAGGTCAGCCCGCAGTTCCAGCTCCCCTTTACGCGCGTAGTCCAGAAGATTTTCGAGGATGTGTGTCGTTTTTTGCAGAACGCTGAACCCAAAGGTACCTGCCCCCCCTTTGATCGAGTGTGCGGCACGAAAAATAGCGTTGAGCTGCTCACTGTCAGGATCCTCAACATCAAGCTCTAACAGGTGCTGTTCCATATCCGCCAGCAGCTCTTCTGCCTCTTCAAAAAAGGTGTCAAAAAAATCGGCTATATCCATGCACCATCCCCTACTTTTACGTCAAAGTATTAGCACAAGCGCGGCGTTATTCGTCGCTCGTTGGCTGTTGTTCTATGTCTGGTTGTTCTATGTCTAGCGCTTGTTCCGGGTCTATCACTTGTTCAGAGCTTTCCACCGGTGGCGCATCGTTGCTCATGCCACCTTCATCTTCTGCGGTTTCAGATAGCACTGTGGAAACATCAGTCTCCATTACCACCGGATTGCGGATGGCCTCGGCAATTTCAGGCAACAACACGATCAGCTCAATGCGCCGGTTAATCGGGTCGTCAGGTTCAGTGTCGGGCAGCAGCACCCGGTCTGCATAGCCTGAAACGCGCAACAGTTGACCAGGATCAAGCCCTCCCGCGACCAATTCACGCCGGGAGGTGTTGGCCCGGTCGTTCGACAGCTCCCAGTTGCTATACCCACGATAGCCACCGGCATAAGGCACGTTGTCTGTGTGACCACCAATACTCAGGTCGTTGGGCAACTCATTAAGCAGCGGGGCAATGGTTCGCAACAGATTGCGCATGTAGGGGGCCACTTGATCGCTGCCCAACTCGAACATGGGACGCTGCTCGGTATCCAGAACCTGAATACGCAAGCCTTCTCGCATCAGGTCAAAACGCAGCTGTGAACGCAGCTGACGTAACTCAGGGTCGAGCTCAATGGCCCGCTCGATGCGCTCTTGTACATCCAAGAAGAAGCGCCGCTCTTGCCGGCTGGGACGCGTCGCCTGCATTAAATCAATGCGCGCGCGCTCACCATCGCTATGCGTCGGATCAGGACCGCCGCCTGGAATCGCACTCGTGCTTCCAGAGCGGTCACCGCCGGTAATGGCGGTCAACGCCGTCATGAAATCAGCGAGAGCTATTTTCCATGCGCCACCGTGATGTGCGTGCACAACCTTCTTGCGCCGGATAATGATCGGACGCTTATCTCCCACCGTACTCATGCACTACCAGCCTTTTTCGCGTCGCGTACGTAGTCTTCCAGCTCGTTAAAGGTAGGACGCTCGGTGCTGTGCAGCGCCTTTCTGCCAAACTCCACCGCCAACTGAGGCGCGTAGCCGTGAAGGCTCGCCAGTAGCGTCACGCGAACACACTGGAGCATTTTTTCGGCTTCTTTTGCCTGCCGTTCTATCGTGCTGGATACCGGGCTGATAAACCCGTAACCCAACAATATCCCAAGGAAAGTACCCACCAACGCATGAGCGATCATTTCCCCCATCTGCTCAGGGCCGGCATCGGCATAGGTCAGCGCTTTTACAACGCCCATAACCGCCGCCACGATACCAAAGGCGGGCATTGCATCGCCGACTTTGGCAATTGCGTCGATGGGTATGTGGGCTTCCTGCTCAAACGCTTCAATTTCATGCAGCATCAGCTCGTCGATTTCCATGGGCTCCATGCCCCCGCTGACCATCAGGCGCAGATAATCGGTAAGGAAATTCATGATGTGTGGATCTGCCAGCACCGTGGGGTGCTCCTGGAATAGTGGACTTTCCTGGGGGTTATCGATATCCCGCTCGATCCCCAGCATGCCTTCACGGCGAATCTTGGAAAGCAGCTTGTACTGCAACGCCATCAACTCCATATACATCGCTTTGTTGTACTTCTTGGTGCGCTTCAGCTTCGGCATGATTTTGAAGGTGGCCTTGATGGCTTTGCCGTTGTTAGAGGCAAGAAAGGCCCCCACTCCGGCACCACCGATCATCAATAGCTCAAGCGGCTGAAACAGCGGGCCCATACTGCCACCGGCCAGCACGTAGCCACCAAATACCGAGAGTAATACAACGATGTAACCTAAGAGGATCAGCACAGGCAGTGTCCTTCACTATTTCAATGGTCTATAACGGAACCGACGGTGATCCGTTACGTCAAAAAGTCATATGTTGCTTGATGCCGATTTACACATCTGGCGCGTTTTGCCAGCCCGGGATGGCGGCTGGCAAATGCCGCATACATAATCGTGCATCGGGTTGTGAGCGTGCGCGACGAAGTGACCGCCGCAGCGGGTACATGGCGTCAGTTGTAGCAAATCGCTCTCAAAGAAACGCACCAGCGTCCAAGCGCGAGTGAGCCCTAATACGGGCTCTACACCCTCGACATCAATCTGCTCGCCATACAGACGATAGGCCTTCACAAAGGCATCAATGCGCTCACAGTCAGTCTCTTGCACCAAGCTGGTATAAATGTTGTAAAACAAGGAAGAGTGAATGTTCGGCAGCCAGGTGATAAACCAGTCGGTCGAAAACGGCAGCATACCTTTCGGTGGCGACATTCCTCTTACTTCTTTGTACAGCTTGATGAGACGGGTGCGGCTAAGCTCTGTCTCCGTCTCCAATACCTGTAACCTTGCCCCAAGTTCAATCAGCTCAATAGCGAGCTGCACCTGGTGCATTTCGTCTACCAAGCTTTTTTGACTCACGTGCTTTCCTCCGCCGGCAACGATTCATACTCCTCACCTGCCAGCAACAGCGACGCGTGCAAACTCGCGAGGCCTTGGTCACGCGGGTTTTCGGTCACTTGCTGCAATCGCTCAACGCTTGCCTGACCGAACCGACAAATCAACTGATTGGTTCTCGACAGCTTCGTCAGCTGCCGGGCGTTGAGCGATACAATAAGGTCTGCCACTTCGCCGTCGACTTTCAGACGGAACATGGCGGCCTCACGGTCTTCACTTAACAAGCGCTGCGCAAGTAGCAAGTACGCTAAGTTGATTTCCTGTATTTCATCTAGAAAGCTGGTTTGACTCATAATGGCCCATCGAACGAAACTGACGCCTCTGTTGCTGTGGTAGCGGCGCCATGAGTGATTTTTATATTGACCCAAACACCATGGTTGCATACCGCGTTTATATTGGCTAATCAGCGCTCTCACGCTTAGCTAGCCCAGCTTCCGACAGTTCAAATACCCATACCAGCAGTTCAGCTATGACCTGATACAAATTGGCAGGAATTTCCGCATCCAAATCCAACTGCATTAACAGCGCGACAAGCTCAGGTGCGTCATGTACATAAATACCCTGCCGCTGTGCCTCGGCCATGATGCGCTCGGCCAGATCGCCATAGCCTTTAGCCACCACCCGTGGCGCCCGCTCATGGTCCTGGTAAGCCAGGGCCACGGCTTGGCGTCTTGATTCACCCGATGACATCCGAGGCCTCTTCTACATAGCGAGCACGCACTTGTACTTTGCGCAGATCCAGCGCCTCCAGGCGCGACTCGAGCGCAGGTGCGCCCGCATCAAGACGCTGATGCACTTGCGCATCACTGGCGGTTAAATCAATGTTCAAAACACCTCGATATAGCCGCAATGACACACTAAAGGCGCCAAAACCGGGCACATCAAGCTGCATGTCAGACTGCCAGCCATCATCAGCTGATTCCTGCTCATCACCGCCTTCCTGGTGCTGCCCACGCGCCGGCAGGTTAATCATCAACGCCATAAAAATGCCCGCCCATACGTCACCTTCCCAACGAATGGTAGGCATCACCAGCATTTCAAGCTGCTGACGCACCAAACTTTGCAGACTTTCATGCACCACTTCGCGTGATTGACGGTTGGGCATGATATCCAGCGCATCACGGGCCAGACGCGCATCAACATTTGTTTGCTGAGCTTCTTTAGTATTAGTGGTGAGCTCAGCCGAGTTAAACGCTCCCGGATTCGCCATAGGCGGCTGAGAGGAAGATGGTGCATTGACCACTGGCGAACGCGCCGCCGCAGATTCACTGGCAGCAGGGATTAACGATGTATTAGGTAATATGGCTGCATTACTCGGCGACGCGACCAGCAGTGGCGAACTGCCGCTGGGCACCATACCGGCTGCAGGTATTCCGCTCCCTCCACCTTGAGGCACCACTCCTGCTCCCAGCGCCGTCGACACCAAAGGCATGGGTACCGAAGCGCGGGGGCCCGGCTGCATTTGCGGTTCTCTCAATAGCTGCTGGCGGCTGGTCTCGCCTTGAAACCAACGTTTGAGGTGTGCCTCATAAAACAGACCGCTATCCCGCACGCTAGCTTCGAGCCGCGTTGCCAACTGTGCTGATGACGGCGGTTCAGACGCATTCATCAAAGGCGCTTCGGCACGCATGACGGTGGGGGGTGCGGGGAAGCGCAGCAATACATCTGCAATACTGCGCGCCGCTGGACTAAAGTGTGTCTGTGTTGAACCGGGCGGCAGCGCCTGGGCATCGCCTCGTTGAGGCTGTCGTCCGCCGTCCAACTGAGACGGCAGCCCTCTCATATCCCGCAGTGCCGTATCACGCAGCGCCGTGGAAGTGGGGTCACGTCCATCCAATCGCGCATCCCCCATCAGGGCGCGCGGACCCTCTCCCGGCACAATCGGCTTGATTGGCTGGTCCATTAAGCGCTGATTCGACACATCGCCTCGTCGGCCTAGTACCTGATGAAGCAGGGTGTCGATCAGCGGATTAATGGTACTCACGACGACCTCGGTGACTGATCATCTTCGCCTACCGGCACATTGCCTCTTGCCTGCTGAGGCGCATAGGCACGGTGTAAGCTTCGCTGACGTTGAGACACATTGATCAGCCGCCCCAACTCATCACGGCGGGCAATCAGCTGGCGACGAATCTCCACGTCATGCTCCAGAGTCGCTTCCAGCAGTTCCGTCTTTCGCTGCTGCGCAGAAGGCTCAAGCGTCACCGACGTTTCCAGCTCGCGCAACTTCTCCACCAGCAAAACGTAATGGGTGCGCTGATCGATCAGCTCTGCCCACTGGTCATTATCAGCCAGCTCGTGCATATATATAACGCTATCAAGAAGCGCCGCATAGGTATCAATGAGCGTCTGTTGCGCGTCATTTCGCGTCGTCGTGGAAGCCACCATTAGTGCCTCATGCCGATTGCTGTTGGCCAATTTCGCGCCATGCAGAAGCAATGTCCTCAAGAAGTCGCTCGGCTTCGTCCAGGCTCGCCTCGTCATTGCGCAGATTGGCTTTCAACAACAGGCGTGCAATATAGCTGTATAAAGCGCTCAATTGCTCTGCAATATCGCCGCCTTTCTCACGGTCGAGTGCCGCCGCCAGACCATTGTTGACAATATCGAGCGCTTTCGAAATGGATCGACCCTTCTCAGCAACATTACCCGCCTGCATATGGATACGTGCTGCGCGAATAGCGGCTTGCGCGCCGTCGAATAGCATAACGATCAGCTGATGGGGATCAGCCGACATGACACCGCTTTCAACGCCAACCCTTGCATACGCATTAGCCCCTCGGCCATAAGCGGCTGCACCGCGCGAGTATGTCATACGTGATACTCCTCATCGCGTGGCGACCGGATGCGGTCAGCCACTAAACAAATAACCGACAAGCAAATCCGAATTGCCTGTCTTAAATGATTATCGGCGAGTGCTAAAGCGACTTTAATACTTCAAGGTGTTTTTCTTCGCTTGGCACTTGCCGACTTTCAACAACGTCACCGTTACGTCGATACCGCGACCTCGCTCACTGGACGCCCCAGCTTTTCGACAACGTTACCGCTGATTATCTTACCCATATTATCGCGCATCGGCGGACTTGCTGACGCCGTCAGCTGTACCTCTGTGGGATTGCCTTGCTCATCAATACGCAACACCCAGGCCAACTGTTCACTGGAAAAGCGCACCAAGGCACCAACCGGCAAGGCCTTGAAATGCCCTACATATCGCTTGATCCAGTGCTGGTCAAACTGGTGGGAATGGGTCAGCAGATGGCGGTAAATTTGCTGTGTGGTTTTTGCGGGACGATCGCTTCGATCACGTCGCTGAGCTTCCATGACATCAACAATGGCGCTGGCCTTGGCGAGCTCGTTTAACGACGCTCCCGTCACACCCTCAGGATAGCCACTACCGTCCATTCGCTCGTTAATACCGCCGATGACGGCAGACGCTATGTTTGAAGATAACCACTGGCAACTATCCAATCGCTCAAGCACAAGCGGCACATGTTCGCTCAAGGCCTCGCGGTGCGTCGCCTCAAAGTGATCGGCTTTGAACAGCACCTGCGGCACCAACGCCTTGCCAAGGTCGTGGACCAGACCACTGGCAACCACTGCTTTGCGCGCATCGCGGGGCATACCTGCGCCTACTAAATCCAACAAATGAACCGCCACCGCAATACCATGGCGAACCAGCAGCGGTTCGGGCGACAGGCACCGACAAGCGAAAAGCAGCGCTTCACGATCCTCTTCATGCAGATCCATTAGCCGGTCGGCGTACAAGGAAAGCTGGCGTGAATCGATATCACTGCCCTGTTGAAGCGCCAGCATTTGCCCATCCAGAAACGCGGCAATCTTGACCAGTCGGCGAGCCATAGGCGTGGCATAGCGCTTTACGTCGCGCCGACCAACATGCTCACCGGCACCCGTTCGACCAGCGGGCGAGGCAAACAAAGGTGATGGCTGACGCCCCTCCTGATTTTCTTTGGAATATC
Source organism: Halomonas sp. (assembly GCA_020201095.1). Lineage (GTDB taxonomy): Bacteria > Pseudomonadota > Gammaproteobacteria > Pseudomonadales > Halomonadaceae > Vreelandella. The sequence continues at coordinate 31,434 of JAIVHM010000156.1, forward strand.
GGGCCGACTCCCGCTCAATCTCGCATACGAAGTACCAAACTTGGCGCTCCTGGTCGGCACTGCAGGAACTGAAATAAAACCCGACGCGCAGTAAATTCCGCTCCGAGTCAGGTCGTTGATGGCGAGCCAAGGCCTGAATTTCAAAGTGCGTGCCATCGGGAAACTCAAAGGCAATATCCAATGGCCCCTCAGCGGTCGTCAGCATGCCGCTTGCCGTCATTGGCAGCTCCAACTGACAACCCCGCTGGGATAAGTCGCGCAGCTCGCCGTGGATCGCCTCCTGACCTGGCACGCTGACCTTGCCAGCTACCGGCATACCAATGCGGAGCTCGGCACGAAAAGCCTCACGCCGCTGAAGTACCTCCAGATACGCCGGATAGTCACTGCAACATAAAAAACGCCCGCCGGCGCGACGAGTTTCAGTTAACGACAGCAATGGCGTGCGCAGCATCTTTCCTTGCGCTTCACCCACCAGGTAAAAGGCCGCCCCCTTTTGAAGACGGCCAAGCAGATGGTCTACCGACGAAAGATCCAATACCAGCGTCTCGCCCGAATGCTGCTCCATTAGCACGACCGGCTCCGGCCGGCCGCTATCATCTTCCAAACAAAGCGACGCACCCCCGCTTTCCACCAATGTATCCAATAGCGACGCCACCGTTACCGGGTTTGCGACTCGCTCATATTCTTCCTCAAGGGCCACCATGTTCTCCTCACCTCTCCCATTGCCTCAGCGGATTATGCGCAAAGCGCTACACAATACCAGAAGCTGACGACAACCAGGATGCGCCACTCACACTCGATGCAAGGTTTCACTCAGCGACTATGCTGAGCGGGGTGGCAAAATTAACTTACTTACCTGCACGACTTCACTGTCGCTAAAGTTACCTTTAGCCAAGCCGATAAATTTTGCGTAAGTATCAGAAGCTAAATGCTTAAAAAAGCCGCTCCAATGAAACTTCGAGCCAGTATTGATCATTAGCTAGTGCTGGCAAACCAGGGGTGGATACTCAAACAGGGGAACACAAACGATGAACTCATCCAGCATTGACGCTATTAACCGCGTTCAGACGGCTCAGCAAGGTACGCTTTCGCCACGTCAGCGACTTGATGACGTATTGGAAAATCTTCCCACGCCCGGAAGCCAACTCAGTGAGAGTCAGCAGACTGAACCCACCGCCGGGGAGCTTGTTGAGCCCATCCAGCGCATCAATGAGGTAATGCGAGAGCGAGGGTTAGAGTTTGAAATAAGCGAGAATTCATCACGGATCATTACTCGTGTCGTTGACCGTGAGTCAGGCGATGTCATTCGACAGATACCTGCAGAGGAAATTATCCGCATTGCAGAACAATTACAGGATACGCGCGGCAGATTTGTCTCATTGGAAGCCTGAACCACTGACGCAGCACCCAAAACAGGTATCACTTTATAGGGGTTACACCTGCATATTCATCACGTCGCGATAAGCAGACACCAGGCGATTACGCACCTGTAACCCCATTTGAGAAGCCACACTGGCCTTCTGCATATCGACCATGACATCGCCTAATTCAACATTAGGGTCTCCTGCCTGAAATGCCATCGCTTTGTTGTTGGCATCCAGCTTTAGCTGATTGATTCGCTGAATAGAGGCCTGGAGTTCGCCACCAAAACTACCATGCCCTGCCGACTGGACGAGTGTATTGTTTTGCATTGGCTGATTTGCCGCCTGGCTGGCCAACCCCTGCATCTGCTGCAGCGCTGCCTGTATTGCAGGAGTGCTCATATTATCGCCTCAATCAGTAAAATGGCTGAATGGAGAAAGCCTATCACCAGTATGACAAAGCTCATACGGACAATTACGCACAAAAAGCCAAGCTTTTCGTTCCTTTATGGTTGCACAGTCACCGGATAATAGCGTTCATCATAATTACGCCTCATCTTTTCGGCGGATAACCGCGATTGACGGATTTTAGCCTATGCCTTCTATGGTGATGCGCCTGGGCAGTAACTTGTTTTGCTTGTCCCAAGGGAGGGATTCATGAGCGAAGCAGGTGCTGCGGCGGGCCGTCAAACGAACACCACCACGCCTTCATCTCGTGACGGCACTGGGGGTGATAAAACGAAAACTTCATTTTCTGACCGCGTACTTTCACAGCTGCGCGGCAATCCGCTTGTCGCCTTACTGGTGGCTGGCGCCGCAGCCATTGCTGTCATTGCGGTACTGATGATGTGGGCGAGCAGTCCCAGTTATCGTGTGCTGTACAACAACCTTGACGAGGCCGACGGCGGTCGCATTATCACTGAACTTGACGCCCGCGGCGTGCCCTACCGCTTCAGCGACAACGGTCAAGCGTTGATGGTTCCAAGCGATCAGGTGCATTCACTGCGCCTTTATCTCGCTGAGCAGGGCCTGCCCCAAGGCGGCAACGTTGGCTTGGAGCTGATGGAAGATCAGGCATTCGGGATCAGTCAGTTTGCTGAGCAGGTCAATTACCAACGCGGCCTTGAGGGTGAGCTAAGCCGTTCCATTGAGTCACTGAGTCCTGTTATCGAGCAGTGTTCCTGAACTGGCACCCGAAGATGTCTCCGTGGTCGACCAGAACGGCCGCTTATTGTCAGCGGACACAGGCGGCAATAACGATCTTGATGGCAGCCAACTGGAATATCTGGCAGAGGTCGAAAGCTCTTATCAAAGGCGCATCGAAAATATCCTGACGCCAATTTTGGGCGAGGAAAACGTACGCGCACAGGTCGCTGCACAAGTCGACTTCTCCCGGCGGGAAGAAACCTCTGAGCGCTACGGCCCCAATCAACCGCCCAACGAAGCCGCCGTTCGCAGTCGCCAGTTAAGCCTTTCGCTTGACGGCAATGACCCACTTGGCAACGGCATTCCTGGCGCACTCAGCAATACACCGCCAGGAACAGCGCCTTCGCCTATCAATCAACCTGACGAAGAGGGTGAAGATGGCGAAGAGGGTGAGGAAGCACCTGACGATGATGCGCTGCGCAACCTTCAGCAGGACGACGTCGTCAATTACGAAGTTGACCGTAACATTGAACACATTCAGCACCGACTTGGTCGCGTCGAGCGTCTGACTGCGGCGGTTGTCATCAACTATCGTGAAACTACCAACGACGAAGGTGAGCCCGAGCAGGTCCCCCTCTCGAACGAAGAAGTTCAACAGATCGAGCGCCTGGTGCGTCAGTCGATGGGCTTCTCTGACGCCCGTGGTGATGCGATTGATGTGGTCAACACGCCGTTTGCTGAAATCGAAGAAGATACCAGCGACACGCCAGAGTGGTGGCAGCGCCGGGGTATCCTGGAGCTCGCCGGTCAACTGGGCCGCTACCTGATGGTCGCGCTTGCCGCCTTGCTGCTCTATCTGTTGATTCTGAGACCGCTTATCAAACGCTACACCGAATCGCCGGTAATGGCGGCGGCCGCGCCTGGCACAGGCGTCCAGGCTCGCGTTGGGGACGACGCTGAGGAGTCGACTGAAGACGGGGAAGACACCGACGAGACGTACCAAAAGCCGAAACGCCGGCGCAAGCCTTCGCTCTACGAGGACAACCTCAACGACCTGCGTGAAATGGCGCAAGAGGATCCCCGCATGGTAGCGATGATTGTGCGCAGCTGGATGAATGCCAATGAGTGATGTAGTTACCAAGATGGGCGGTGCTCGCAAGAGCGCCATCCTGTTGCTCGCCCTGGACGAGGACAGCGCTGCTGAAGTGTTCAAGTTTATGAACGCGTCGGAAGTCCAGGAGATCAGTATTGAAATGACGCGTCTTCAGCAAGTCTCCCACGATGACATGAAGGCGGTGCTCGAGGCTTTCCACAAGGAAACGGAAGAGTTTGTCGCCCTTAACCTGAACTCAAGCGAGCATATTCGCTCGGTGCTTACCAAGGCGCTGGGCAATGACCGTGCCTCCAGTCTGATTGAAGACATCCTGGAAAGCAGCGCAGAAACCTCCGGGATCGACTCGCTCAACTTGATGGAAGCGTCAATGGTCGCCGAGCTCATCCGCGACGAGCACCCGCAGATCATCGCCACCATTCTGGTCCACCTGGAACGTCACCAGGCGTCAGATGTGCTTGAGCTATTCGAAGAAAAGCAACGTAACGATGTGGTCTTGCGTATCGCCACCTTCAGCGGCGTTCAACCCGCCGCCCTGCAGGAGCTGACCGAAGTGCTTTCCAGCATGCTCGACGGCCAGAACCTCAAGCGCAGCAAAATGGGTGGCGTAAGAACAGCAGCAGAAATTCTCAACCTGATGAATTCATCTCAGGAAGAAACAGCGATCGAAACCGTGCGTTCGCACAGCGAAGATCTGGCGCAAAAGATTATCGACGAGATGTTCCTGTTCGAAAACTTGCTCGACCTGGACAACCGCGCCATCCAGATGGTCCTGCAGGAAGTCGAGACCAATTCACTGGTGATCGCCCTCAAAGGTGCCCAGGACGCCCTGGTGGACAAGTTCCTGCGCAACATGTCCCAACGCGCTGCCGACTTGGTCCGCGAAGACATGGAAGCCCGCGGCCCGATCCGCGTATCTCAGGTTGAAGCCGAGCAGAAGACGGTTCTACAGGTAGTACGTCGCCTGGCCGATTCGGGTGAAATCGTTCTGGCGGGTGGAGACGATGAATATGTCTGAGACCCAATCGCCGCAGTTCGATCGCCACCACCAGTGGCGTCGCTGGCAGATGGATGAGCTCCTCCGCCCGGCAAGCCCTGGCGAAAACGAAGCGCCAGCATCTACATCGCCCCATCAACGGAAGATAGACGCAGCCCAAAAAGCCGCTAGGGAAGCACAGCGGCGCGAAGCGCAGGCTCGCCAGGAAGAATACGACAAGTTACGCGAGCAAGCCGAAGCGGACGGTTATCAGGCGGGCCTCGCCCGCGGCCATGAAGAAGGATTGGCCAAAGGCATTGAGGAAGGCCGCCAGCAGGCCGAACAGGAACTTGCTCAGCAAACAAAAGACACCTTGGCGCCGCTTGGCAGCCTTGCCAGGCAGTTTTCAGAAGCACTCACACAAATTGATGACGCCATCGCCCACGACCTGGTGGCGTTAGCCACTGCGACGGGCAAACAGCTTGCCGCCGAGGCATTGAATGAAACGCCCGAGCGTATTCTGACACTGGTTCGCGAGCTACTGCATACCGAACCCCCGCTTGTCGGCCAACAGCGGCTGTGGCTAAACCCCGACGATCACGCGATTGTCGAAGAATACCTGGGAACTGAGCTTGAAGCCGCCAACTGGAAACTCCAGCCCGATGATCAACTGGCCCGCGGCGGGTGTCGAGTAACCAGCGCCCAAGGCGAACTCGATGCCACCTTCGAGAGCCGCTGGCAGGCAGTGCAGGCTCAGGAACGCAAGCGCCAATCCAACCCATCCAAGTCGTCGACACCATAGGGGCTTTCATGACCACCTCGTGCCCCCACCAATTCCGCTGGCAAAAAGCCATCCGCCGCACAACGCAGCGGGTCGGTACCTTGCCGCGGGTGGGCACCAGCGGTCGCGTTGTGCGGGCGACCGGCACTGCCCAAAAACGATGCACATCATGAACAGCCTTATGCCGAAGCCGAAGTCGTCGGGTTCGCTGGGGATAAGCTCTACCTAATGCCCCTTGAGCAAATCTCAGGCCTGATGCCCGGCGCCCGCGTATCACCGCTGAGCGATGGGAGCGGCCACATCGCAAGACGCTTTCCCATCGGCGAGGAGCTGCTGGGTCGAGTGCTTGACGGTAACGGCAATCCGCTCGATGACCGTGAGCACCTGGATGACACTGCCCGCGCCACCCTGGATACGCCACCGCTTAACCCGCTATCCCGGGCGCCTATCGAGTCTCAGATCGATGTCGGCATTCGCTCGATTAACGCACTACTGAGCGTCGGCCGGGGTCAGCGTATGGGTCTTTTCGCAGGTTCAGGGGTCGGCAAATCGGTACTTTTGGGCATGATGGCACGCTATACCAAAGCGGATGTCATTGTTGTGGGCCTGATCGGTGAGCGTGGCCGTGAAGTACAGGACTTCATCGACAATATTCTCGGCCCCGAAGGCCGTCGTCGCGCCGTGGTCGTTGCCGCACCGGCCGATACATCGCCTCTGCAACGTCTCCAGGGGGCGTCTTACGCCACGCGACTGGCCGAAGGATTTCGCGATGAAGGCCGCGATGTGCTGCTGATCATGGATTCCTTGACGCGCTTTGCCATGGCCCAGCGCGAGATTGCCCTGGCCATTGGCGAGCCCCCAGCCACCAAGGGATACCCACCGTCGGTTTTCGCCAAGCTGCCAGGTCTGGTTGAGCGCGCGGGCAACGCGGAACGTGGCGGCGGCTCAATTACTGCGTTTTACACTGTCTTGACAGAGGGTGACGATCAGCAGGACCCGATCGCGGATTCCGCCCGGGCGATTCTCGATGGTCATATTGTCCTTTCGCGTACGTTGGCCGAAGCAGGGCATTACCCGGCGATCGATATCGAAGCATCCATCAGCCGCGCAATGACCGCGATCACCGACGAAGCTCAGCAGCGTCAGTCGCGTGTCTTCAAACAATATTTCTCGCGTTATCAGCGTAATCGCGACCTGATTAGCGTCGGTGCCTACTCACCGGGCCACGACCCACAGCTTGATGAGGCGGTAAAGCGTTTTCCCGAGCTCGAGCATTTTTTGCAGCAGAACATTAATGAGAGCGCCACCATCGACGCTTCCCGACAAGCCCTGAATGCCTTGGTTGGAGAGTCATTATGAGCCGAACGCAATTGGAGATGCTTGCCGACTTAGCCCGCGAGGCCCGCGACCAAGCGGGCATCGTCCTGGCTCAGGAGCGGCAAGGTGAACAACAGACGACCGCACAACTGCAATCGCTCAAGCGTTACCGTGCAGAGTACGCAGAGCGTTTACAGCTGGCGATGCGCGACGGCATTGACCCGGCCACGATGTACAACTATCAGCAATTTCTCGGCTCGCTGGATGCTGCGTTGGAACGCGCCCGCCACACCCTGGCGGCACAGCAAAAGCGGGTGGAAAAACGCCAACAACATTGGCAACAGGAGCAGCGTAAACTGTCTTCCTACGATACACTGACCTCACGACGGCTAGTTGAAGAACATCGACGCCTTGAGCGTTATGAACAGAAAACCAATGACGATTTGGTGACTAGCCGCTTGGCTCGCCAACGTAATGAGACGCCGCAGTAGCGGTGCCAGGGAACTGAGTATGAATATTCACCAGTTGCTATCAACGACGCAAGGTCAAGCGACTAGCAGTCAACAGGGCAGCACCGCAACGGCTGACAGCGCGCGGGGATTCTTTCAGCAGGCGCTTTCCCAGGCCTCTGCTTCGCCTCACCAGCGCCTTGCCAATGCACAGGTTTCCGCGCCTTCAAACCAGGCAGGCAATAGCCCCATGGATACTGGCCAGCCGACGGAAGCCACATCCCTGACGGCGTGGCTGGAATCGCTTGGCTTGGATATCAGCCCCGAGGCCCTGGAAGCTTTGGTGGCACGCTTTGCCAACGACGGTGGCGAGTCAATGACTGAAGAAATGCCCCGTCTAGACGCTTCCGAGAGCCTTGATAGTGCCACGCTGGACGAAATTGCCCAACGCCTCGCGTTGATGGCTAATTTCAGTGATACCACAAGCGAGGCAGTAACGCTTCATGGCAATGAGGAAGCTGCGCCCACCGCAGCTGAGCTTGCCGAACAGCTAGGCATTGAGGAAGGTGAAGCAGAGCAGTTGGTAAGTCTCCTAAGCGCTTTTGCCGCTTCACAGAGCCAGACGACCAACACGGCTGATACCAAACAATCCGGGGCATCGCGAGGTCTGAGTGATATCGCGCAAGCACTCGGGGCTTCGTCTCAAACCGCTGAAACGAGTAAACCCTCGCGCGCAGAGAGCCTGTTAAGCCAGGTCGACGCACGGTCAACCTCTCGTCAGGGCCCTGATACCTGGGTTAATACGCTCGATACATCAGGACGCACGGCTGACGGATCTGCCAAAGCTAATCTGGTTCTGCCTACTTCATCCTCAGAAACACTATTGAACTCACTGTCGTCAAATAACGGCGGTCAGACCAACGGACAGGCATCCGCACAAGCGGCTAGCGCTCAGCTAACGCCCACCACCAGCATGGGTAGCGCGGCCAATCCGACACCTGCTGCGGTCAACACCCCGGTAACCAGTCCCGCCTGGCCGCAACAATTAGGACAACAGCTCGTCCAGTTCGCCCAGCGAGGAGGTGACCAGCTTGTACAAATGCAACTGCATCCGGCTGAGTTGGGCGCACTTTCCATCTCCTTGAAGGTTGGCGAGCAAGGAGCCCAAGCACACTTCTTATCCAGCCACGCCCAGGTACGCCAGATCATTGAACAGGCCATCCCCCAGTTACGCGAGGCGCTCGCGGAGCAAGGTATTTCACTTGGCGAGACATCGGTTGGCGAGCAGCGCGAATCTAGCGAGCAGGGCTTTGCACAACAGCAGACAGGCCCAGGTGGTCAGCCCGGCGTTGAAGGTGGCGAAGAAGGTAGCGGCAGTTTAGCGCCGACGATCCAGAATACACCTATCACACTGGATGGCAGGGTTGATCTGTACGCTTAACCGACAACGCTACTAGACAGAACAGGTATTCCATCGCCATTGAGGTGGTATTTGGAAGCTAAGCCAAAAGATAGGCTCGCCAAGCGAGCCTGTTCATTTCATCACTAGCATGCGCTTTAGGCATAATGCCACGTTAACGCCACGCATGGAGATTACGGGAACGAACAATGGCTGAATCAAGCGGCGGACCAAAAAAACTACTCTGGGTAATGATCATTCTAGTGCTGCTCTCGTCTGCCGGTGCGGCAGCCGCCATTTACATGGTGCTGGATCAGGACGACGATAACTCGGAAGACACTACCGAACAGGTTGCTGAGTCTAAGCCACCGGTATTTCTTACCATTGAGCCTTTCACTGTCAATCTGGCTGATGACCGTCATGGGACACGCTTGTTATATACGGGCATTACGCTGCGTGTTGAAGATGAGGACATGCGTGAACTACTGGAAGAACACATGCCACAGGTACGCAGTCGACTGCTTTCAGTGCTATCAGGTCAGGAGGCTGGCGAACTGACATCGTCGGAAGGCAAACAACAACTCGCCTCTACCATTAATGAAAGGCTAAGCGAGCCTTTCGACGAGAACCAGCCACCGCTTGAACTGCGTGAAGTGCTGTTTACTGAATTCATTGTGCAATAATTTCGGGAACTGGAGCCGTTCATGTCGCAGGACGATCTACTGTCCCAGGAAGAAATTGACGCCTTACTTAAAGGGGTCAGTGGTGATGATGAGTCATCAGCTTCCTCGGCCCAGTCGCAGGATGAATCCAAGGTGCGCCCTTACGATCCATCCACGCAGCATCGCGTTATTCGCGAGCGTTTGCATGCCCTGGACTTCATCAATGAGCGCTTCGCACGTTACTTCCGTACTGGCTTGTTTAATTTGCTTAGGCGCAGCGCCGACATAACGGTTGAATCGGTTCGATACCAGAGCTTCAGCAATTTCTCGCGCAATGTGCCCGTGCCGACCAACCTGAATATCGTTTCGATGCGCCCGTTGCGCGGCTCAAGTTTGATCGTCTTCCCACCTAATCTCGTCTTCATGGTGGTCGACAACTTGTTTGGCGGCGACGGACGTTTTGTCACCAAATCGGACGGGCGCGAATTTACCAATACCGAGCAGCGCATTATTCATCGCCTGCTTGGTTTGGCAATTGATGCC
>JAIVHM010000156.1:41183-52763 GCA_020201095.1 Halomonas sp.
TTTATCCCCTGGAAATTAGTTTTTTGCGCTCGGAAGTGCAGTCAAAATTTGCCAACATCACCAACTCACCCAATGAAATCGTAGTGAATACGAAATTCAATATTGAGGTCGGTAACCTGTCGAGTAACTTTCAGGTCTGCATGCCTTATGCCATGATCGAACCGCTTCGTGATCTTTTGGCGAACCCGATCAACGACAGTAACCACGATCAAGACGGCACCTGGTCACGCCGAATGGCAAGTGAGTTACGTCAGTCAGAAATCGAGTTAGTGGCTGAGTTTGCACAAATACCCAGCCGTATTTCCCATGTCATGGGACTCAAGAAGGGCGATGTACTACCGCTGGACATTCCGTCTACGGTAACCGCTAACGTCGATGGTGTACCCGTAATGGAGTGCGAGTACGGTAGCCAACGCCAGCAGCGCGCCTTGCGTGTGAAGCGCTTGATTGATCACGCCGCCATGAACAATGTACCGTCCAACGACCTAGCCAAAGGGTCGACGCGACAGAAAGCCAAGGAATCTAAAGCATGACGGATCCTAATAAACCCGATCAGAACACCTCTGACGACGACTGGGCATCTGCCATGTCGGAACAGGAACAGGCAGAAACAGCTGCATCATCCGAGGGCGCTGACGGCGGGGATGAAGATCCCTGGGCTGCAGCGATGGCAGAACAGCAAGCCGTCGAGGAAGAAGCGCAAGCGGAAGACGGCCCAGCCGATGAAGCCCCCGCAAGCGAAGCCAAGGCAGCAAGCGATGACGTCTTTCGCCCGCTGACCCAGGAAGGCGATTCTGCGTCTTCGCGTGATCTCGAAATGATCATGGACATCCCGGTCAAGCTTACCGTTGAACTGGGCCGCACGAAGCTAACCATCAAACAGCTACTCGAGTTGGCTCAAGGGTCGGTGATTGAACTTGATGGGCTGGCAGGCGAGCCGATGGATATCCTGATCAACGGCTATTTGGTTGCCCAGGGTGAAGTGGTGGTCATTGAAGACAAGTATGGCATCCGCATTACCGAGATCATTACGCCTTCTGAGCGCATTCACAAACTCAACCGATGAGCAGTGAAACCACCTCAACGTCAAATGGATCCCTCGACGCCCTGAGCAGCGGCGGAGACTCCTTGATTGGCATGGCCATGCTTGGCAAAACAGCGGCGGCGCTGGCACTTGTCATTGCGATCATTTTGCTGTGCACGGCGCTACTCAAGCGCCTTGGCAATGCCAAGCGCGCCAATGGGCAGCTAAATGTTATCAGCAGTACCATGGTAGGCAACCGAGAGCGCGTAGTGATCGTGCAAGTTGAGGATACGTGGCTTGTGCTGGGCGTTGGCAGTGGGCGTGTCAACAAACTGCATGAACGACCGGCACCTCCCACACCGTCAATGGACGCGTCTCAGGCACCCTCAGGTTTTGCCAAACGATTTTCCCAGGCGCTGGCGCATAATGTGACCAATAAGCGCCGTGACCATACTCCTTCACCGACCTCAGAAACAGACCGAACCTCATGAGGATTGAAACGTTGCGCCAACTCCGCTGTCAGCGGTGGCAATGGCTGTTTGTTGTTGGCTTGCTATGCCTCTTTCCGGTTATTGGCAATGCTCAAGAACTGCCCGGGATCACCACGCAGCCGCTTGACGATGGTGGACAGCAGTGGTCGGTTTCTCTGCAGACACTGCTATTTCTGAGCTCGCTGGCGTTTCTGCCCTCAATGCTGCTGATGATGACCAGTTTTACTCGCATCATCATTGTGTTGAGCTTGTTGCGCACGGCCATGGGCACCCAGGCAACGCCACCCAATCAGGTGTTGCTGGGGGTTGCTCTGTTTTTGACGTTTTTCGTTATGTCGCCAGTGCTGGCACAGGTCTATGACACTGCCTGGGTGCCGTTAAGCGAAGAAACGATCAACTTTGAGGAGTTTTTGCGTCTCGCTCAGGTGCCATTTCGCGAGTTTATGCTGGCCCAGACACGCGAACCGGACTTGGCACTCTTTGTTGACCTGGCGGATGTTGGTCCCATGCAAGGGCCCGACGAACTGCCAATGCGCGTTTTGTTGCCTGCTTTTGTCACCAGTGAATTGAAGACCGCATTTCAGATCGGCTTCACAATTTTTATTCCTTTCTTGATTATCGATCTGGTTGTCGCGAGTACGCTGATGGCGCTGGGGATGATGATGGTTCCGCCGATCACCATTTCATTGCCGTTCAAGCTTATGCTGTTTGTGCTGGTTGACGGGTGGCAATTAATCGTTGGCTCATTAGCAGAAAGCTTTTACATGACATAGCCGTCATTACGGCAATGGAGACCAAGAATGACCCCTGAAATGGTCATGACGATTGCGTACCAAGGCATGCGGGTAACACTGTTACTCGCAGGCCCGCTGTTGCTTGCTGCCCTGTTCACCGGCTTAATAATCAGCCTGTTTCAGGCCGCAACACAGATTAATGAGATGACGCTGACGTTTATTCCTAAAATTCTGGCGGTCTTTGCCGTCCTGGTTTTAGCGGGTCCTTGGCTGCTTGGCCTAATCACCGATTATACCCATCGCTTGTTCTCCAACATTCCCAGCATGGTGATGTAAGCCAATGGTTGAGGTCACCTTTGCCCAGCTACAGGCATGGCTGGTGGCTTTTATCTGGCCGTTTGCCCGTATTACCGCGTTCATGGCGGCATCTCCTTTGTGGGGGCATTCCAGTGTAAATAATCAGACCAAAGTGAGTCTGGCCGCCATTATAGCCGTGGTGATTGCTCCCATACTTCCGCCAATGCCTGACGTGCCGCTAATGTCCTGGGCGGGCGCCGGCATTATGGTAGAGCAAGTCTTAATCGGCTTGGCGATTGGCTCGGTCATGCACATCGTGTTTGCCGTAGTTCAAGCAGCAGGGGAGTTCATAGGCCTGCAGATGGGCCTGGCATTCGCCAGCTTCTTTGATGCATCCAGCGGCACCAACATTATGGTGTTGTCGCGGATTCTATATATGGTCACGCTGCTGATGTTTCTTGCCCTGAATGGCCACCTGATGGTGCTGGAAACGCTGGTAATGAGCTTTCAGAGTCTACCCGTTGGCATCGGCACACTTAACCCCAATGCCTTTGAGCTACTCGCTCGCTATGCGGGCACTATTTTCGCCTCTGGCATGTTACTGGCTTTGCCGCTGGTCGGCGCGTTACTGGTCATTAACCTGGCGCTGGGGATTCTGAACCGTTCCGCCCCACAGTTGACGGTGTTCAATATCGGCTTCCCGACGTCATTAACCGTCGGCTTGCTGCTCATGATGGTGTTGATGACGGATATTGAGCGCTTCTTACAACGCCTGTTCAGCCAGGGAATCGACTTTATGCAAGGGTTGATCGATACCCTCGCGCCATTGTCTTAAGCTTTCTCCAGAAACGGTTGGCGCCATACAAAAAAGCCCTTTGCCGTTATCGGCAAAGGGCTTTTTATCAACATATTGGAAAAGTGTCGCCTAATCATCAGGCCTTGCGTTACAGATAATCAAATAGCGACATACCCTTCACATCAACAAAGGCTTTTTGAGAAGCCTGCAGACCTACTTGTCGCAGGCTATATTCAGAAATCGCCTCGTTGTAATCAAGATCGACCAGGTCAGACAATGTTTGCTCATAGTTGAGGCTGCGGTTGTCGCCCACAGCATCGATAACATCCAGTTCATTGAGACGGGCCCCGGCAGAAGCACGTACCGTGAGGATGTTATCCAAGGAATTATCCAAATCACGCATCGAGGTGTTGAGCGTGTTGCGCATATCAGCCTTATCCGCATCATCTTCTACTGGTGAGCTTAATACACGAATAGCTTCTTCCATGGTGCGGAAAAGATTCGGTTCACGCGGTGCATCACCCGCTCTTGCAACCACTATCTCATCTTCATCTGCAGGAGTACCTTCCAGAGTAACATTCAGACCACCAAAACTGAGCTGCTGGCCTTCACCGATGTACTCTCCAGTCTCAACCAAATCAGCAGCGTCTTCCTGCCAAGCACCATTTTCAAAGCGCTGCACTTGATAGCTAGTACCGCTAGGCACACCCACATCTTCATTAAATACAACACGATAGCTATCGCCATAGCCGTCGTCGTTGACGTCACTGACCTGCGGGCCACCAAAGGTAACATTCCCTTCGTTACCACTATTTGCTTCAGCCACATAGCCTGCGCTGCTGGGTACACTCTTGAAAATCGATTCACCATTTTCTGTCACAGACATTAACCGCGAAGCATCGACACGCTGTTCTCGGGTGTTCTGGTCGCCGCGATATTCTACTGCATCGCCCTGCTTAACGAAGGGTGGATTACTATCGTTATAACCGCCAAACAAAAATCGACCATTGCCATCAGTCGCATTGGCCTGACCAAGCATCGTCTCGTAGACGCCTTTCAATTCGCTGGCGATCGACTCACGGTCGACATTGCTGAGCGTGTCGCTGGAAGCCTGAACCAGCAGCGTTTTTGCGCTGGTGATTGCATCACTCGTACTGTTGAGGATGCTTTCCGTTTGTGCAAGCGAATTGCGCGCCGAGGTGCGGGCGTCACCGTACTGTTCGGTGACCGCCTTGGCCTGGTCAACGCCGACGGCACGCGAGGCGGCCTGGGGGTCGTCAGAAGGATTCACTACACGGCGGCCGCTGGCAATCTGCTGGCTGACTTTCAAAAAATCGCTTTGCTGGCGATTCATAGACGCCGTGCTTTGGTCAAACATGGTTACGCTGCTAATACGCATGATTGTCTATCCTCGAATTAACCGCGCAAATTCAAAATGGTGTCCATTATCGTGCCGGCCGTGTCAATAACGCGGGCATTGGCCTGATAGAACTGCTGATAGCGAATCAAATTGGCGGCTTCCTCATCCAGGTTAACCCCAGACTCGGACTGCTGAACCGCGGTTAACTGGTCGGTAAGCCCTTGCCGTGCATCCAGATTGACCTCGGTAATATTGGTGCGGTTGCCTACATCGCTAACCATCGACCCATAGGCGCCGCTTACCGTGGCGCTACCGCCAACGACATCCTGGCTTTGCAGATCCTGCATGGCCAGCGCGTTGCGGTTGTCACCGGTATTGGCATCGCTACGGCTGATAGAAAAGGTTGCCTCATCGGCACCCGGTAACTCGTTGAGGGTAAATTCAACGCCGTCGATGGCGATATTGTCTCCGGCGTTTAGTGTATCGTCTCCGGGATCAAACGCTTCACCATTGACTGTTAATTCAGCATCATCAGGCAATACGTCACTGACGTTACCTTCATCGTCAACGCTGAAGGAATACTCATCTTCACCAGTTAACGCACCCTCAGCCATGCTCACATTGCCAATGTCCAAATCGCCTTCTAGCTCAGCCAAGCTACCCGCAGCAATCTTATCCAGATCGGTAATATTCGTGTCCATCCCAGCCCCAGCACGGCGGACCGGTTGGATTTCAAATTGGTCACCTTCAATGGGAGCCTGGTCAGGCGCTTGACTGAACTCTATAGTCATACCGCCGAATTTTAGCTGGTTGTCATCCCAAGCATCTTGATCGTATTCAACGACCTGACCATTATCTTTGCGTGTGACAACAGGGTCGTCATTGTCATCAAAGCTTACGTTGTAATCGGTTGCACGCAGTTCATCCACTCGGCGTGGGTCAAACTCGGCACTTTCAATCGTCGCATCGCTATTACTGTCTAACCCATAGGTCTGCGGCGAGCGAATATCAAACAGGTCTTCACCCTGATCACCATTTAAATCAACGCCCTGCTTATGCTGTTCATTGATAGCAGTAGAAAGGGACACGGCCAGCTGACCAATCTGATTCTGGGTTTTATCAAGCGTTTCCTGGCGGAAGTTCATTAACCCGCCAAGCGAGCCACCTGTCACAACGTCTTCTTCTAGCTGCGAAAGGTTACCACCACCATCGCGATAGCCGATGACCGTGCGCTGCGGATCGTTATCCGCTTCCATGGTTTCAAGCTGGAACGAATCGGTGCCTGTTACCAACGGCTGCCCATTGGGTAAGCTGATATTGTAGGTTTTGCCGTCTTGAACGTTAAGACGTAGATCCATTCGCTCATTCAGGTCAGAAACTAATTTATCGCGCTGATTAAGCAGGCTATTGGGCGCCTCACCGTTACGCGCGCGAGCAAGGGCGATCTCTTTATTGAGCCCAGCCACTTGCTCGGTAGTGTTGTTGATCTGGGTGACTTCATCGCCAAGTTGACTATTGATATTGCTCTGCATGTCCTGCAGGTAGCTGTCGAAGGAACGGAACTGCGCGCTCAGCGTTTCGGCATTGCCCAACACGCCCTGACGAGCCGCCGGATCCGACGGCGAGCTTGCTAGATCCTCTAGCGAAGAAAAGAAGTTCTGCATCAGTGGCGAAAGGCCTGCTTCACGGTCAGCGAGCAAGTTATCAATTTGGCTTACCTGATTGTAATAGGTATCCAGTGCGCTCGACTGTGTCTTGGCACTGTTGAGCTGATCCGCCACGTATTGATTAAACTGGCGTTCAATATCATTAACCTGAACGCCTGACGTTCCCGCACTGCTCTCACCGAGCTTGGTGATCTCTCGGTTGTAGCCGGGTGTGTTCACGTTACTGATATTATTACTGGTTGTGTTCAACGAGTTTTGCGCCGCGTTCAAGCCGCTTAGCCCAACAGAAAACATGCTCATGGTTCAATTCCTTTGGCCGATATTTCTATAATCGGCAGCACGGTACAAAACTTGAATAGTGATCTAACGCGAATCCGCCAGGAAGTCACTAGCGTCCGGCATCGGGCCCAGCGTGTCCATCACGCTAACCAGTTTGTCAGCATAGCGGGGGTCAGTGGCATAACCGCCACGTTGTAGCTCATGTGCTGCCTGCTCGGCGTTCGGCGCCTGTGTCACGCCCGCGTAACGAGGGTTGTTGCCAATCAGGTTGGCATAGTCAGTAAATGCATGTTCATACGAGTCGTAAACACGGAAGGAATCGACGATTTTCTCGCGACGCCCATCGATATATTCGTGAGTCACGACATCAGTACTCTCGCCGTCCCAATGCTCGCCGGCTTTAATACCGAAGACGTTATGGCTATTTTTACCGTTTTGCGTGGCTATCTCATGCTTGCCCCAACCGGTTTCCAGTGCGGCTTGAGACAGAATCAATTCAGCAGGAACCCCGGTTGTGCGGCTAGCCGCCTGAGCTGAGGGGGCCAGTGTGCTCATAAACTGATCGACATGAGGTAACTGCCCTGTCGCTTGGCGCGTAGCCTCAGGTCGTTCAGGCTCCGCTTTCACCTCCTGACCTTGACGCACAGCATCCAGCTCAGCCAAAAACCGGCTTTCTGAATCCGCGTCGGGGACACGCTCGTCACCGGGGTTGAGCGGGCTGTCCAATACCCGCGGCGTACCTCTTGGAATACCCGCGATCAATTCCTGCGTTTGTTGATCAGCGCTAGAGGCGCCGGCTTTCTCGCCGGAAACAGCACCTTCACGCTCAAGCTGTTCAACCAGTGAATCCGCCAACCCCACCCCTTTAGACGCAATCACCTGAGACCACTGCTGGTCCATCATCTTTTGATAACTATCGGTGGCACTGCTGTTCATCAAGCCAGAAGTCGGTATCGCATCACGCATACTTTTCATCATCATCTGCACGAATAGTGCTTCAAACTGTTGAGCAGCCGACTCCACGCCAGCATCGGGATCCGCTTTCGCTGTATGCTGCATCCGCTGAAAACCCTGCATATCAAGTGCGAACTGATTGCTCATATCAGTGGCATTCATCAGATAATCTCCAACTCAGCGCGCAGCGAACCCGACGCTCTTAACGCTTCAAGAATCGACATCAGATCTTGGGGAGTGGCGCCTAGGGCGTTGAGGGCATTAACGACCTCGTTGAGATCTGCGCCTTCCACTACCTGTAGGTAGGCTTCTTGCTCTTCAATGTCGATGTCGGCGTCTGGCACCACTGCCGTCTCGCCTTCCCCGAAGGGAGCCGGCTGGCTAACGCCAAACTGGGTATCAATCGTGATCGACAGGTTACCGTGAGCGACCGCCGCCTGGCGTAGCGTGACCGCACTGTTCATCACCACGGAGCCCGTACGTGCGTTTAGGACCACTCGGGCAGGCGCATCCATGGGCGTGACGTCAACGTTCTCCACCCGGGCCATGAAATTAACACGTTCGTTATCATCCACTGGCCCATCAAGCGCGATCACCCGACCATTGCGGGCATAGGCCACCGACTGCCCAAATTCATCGTTAATCGCGGTGACCATTCGCTGTACGGTGCCAAAATCAGCGTCATCCAGCTGCAGCTCTAGCGTACCGCCGTTGCCACCCAGGTTCAGCTGCACTTCCTGCTCGACCAAGCCACCGTTGGGTATTCTGCCCGTTGCCTGTTGATTGATCTGAACGCTACTGCCTCCGGCCTCTGCTCCAGCGCCACCCACCAGCATATTTCCCTGGGCAATGGCGTAGGTATCACCATCGGCGCCTTTCATTGGCGTCATCAACAGAGTGCCGCCGCGCAGGCTACGTGCGTTGGCAATCGATGAAACCACCACGTCAAGCCGCTGACCAGGGCGGGAAAACGGCGGCAGATCCGCCGTTACCATTACCGCTGCCACGTTACGTAGCTGCAAGTTGGTGCCAGTAGGAACTGTCACGCCCAATTGCGACAGCATGTTGGTCAAACTCTGGCTGGTAAACGGTGCCTGGGTGGTCTGGTCACCGGTATTATCAAGCCCGACCACCAACCCGTACCCCACCAGCTGGTTATCTCGCACGCCGGAGAAATTCGCCAATTCGCGTATACGCTCTGCCTGAACAGGCATGGCCAATAGGCAAGCCAGGGCCACGAGACCAAGCTGTCGGATGCGTTTACCCAGCGAGAGAGTCTTTGTACGTTGCATGTTATTGACCCGCATATTGTCGATCATAGTGTCAGGCGCGATTAGAAAGGCGACACGTTGAGGAAGAAACGCTGCAACCACCCCATGTGCTGCGCTTCGTTAATATAGCCATCCCCCACGTATTCAATTCGCGCATCCGCGACCTGGGTAGAGGGCACGGTATTTTGCCCGCTGACGGCCCGGGGGTTGACGACGCCTGAAAAGCGGATGAACTCAGTCCCCTGGTTGATGGCGATCTGTTTTTCACCGCGCACACGCAAGTTGCCGTTGTTCATGACTTCGAGTACTGAGACGGTAATGGTACCGGTAAAGGAGTTATTGGCCTGAGAGCCACCGCCGCCTGAAAAATCGCTTTGGCCATCAACTTCAAAACCGTACTCCGCCAGTGTTTCGAGAGCATCCGGCAGTGCCCCAAACTCCAGGCTGGCGCTGCCGTCACGGTCGGCATTAGATTCAGAGTTTTTACTGGCACTCACTTCCTCGTCGAGGACTATCGTCAATATATCGCCTATCGATCTTGGTCGGCGGTCTTCGAATAGTGGCTGATACCCGCGACGTGCCTGGTAGATAGAGCCATTAGGCACCGGCGGCGGACGGTCGACGATATTCATTTGCTCCTGTTCGCCCACTACCGACGCCCTGGGTATTTGGGCACAGCCGGCAACCACCAGCAGAAAAAACGCCAGCCCGGCAAGCGCAATGCTTCGCAAACTACAATATCGTTCCAGCATGACCCAACCTGTCAGTAAACGTCGTTACAGCTGACCTAAACGCGCCAGCATTTCATCGCTGGTCGAAACAGCCTGACTATTGATTTCATAAGCCCGTTGGGTCTGAATCATATTGACCATTTCTTCGACCACATTGACGTTCGACGTCTCTACGTAGCCCTGGGAAAGACGCCCCGCACCATTCATGCCCGGCATGTTTTGATTCGGCACACCTGAAGAGCCCGTTTCCTGATAGAGATTACCGCCCATGCTCTGTAAGCCAGCGGGGTTGATGAAAGTAGCAACGTTAATCTGGCCAATCTCGTTTTCCTGATTGTCCCCGGGCTCACGTACGCTAACCGTTCCGTCTTCGCCCACACTGACCGAGAGTGCATTCTCCGGAATGAAAATCGCGGGCTCTATCGGATAACCATTGGCGGTGACCATCTGGCCATTTTCATTCAGTTGAAAGCTGCCATCCCGTGTATAGGCCGTGTTGCCGTCGGGCATCAGTACCTGGAAGAAGCCATCGCCGTTGATCGCCAGATCACGGGAGTTCTCGGTTTGCTCCAGTCCGCCCTGGGTGTGCAAGCGCTCTGTGGCAACGGCGCGCACACCGGTGCCCACCTGCATGCCGGAAGGCAGTCGGTCCTGCACGTTATTCTGTGCACCCGGCTGACGCATGTTTTGGTATAGAAGGTCTTCAAATACCGGGCGTGAGCGCTTAAAGCCATTGGTGCTGACGTTGGCCAGGTTATTGGAAATCACATCCAGCTTGGTTTGCTGGGATTCCAAACCGGTTTTGGCCGTCCACAAAGACGAAATCATAAAAATACCCTCTTGGCTGACAACAGTTTATCAGCCCTGAATCGATAACATGCTGTTGGCGCGCTGGGCGTTTTCGTCCGCAGAGCTCAGCATTTTCATTTGCATATCATAGCGGCGCGCCGCATCAATCATTGTCACCATCGTATCCACCGCACTGACATTACTGCCTTCCAGCGCGCCGTTAACCAGCGTGGCGTCTTCATCTGCCACTAGCGCCCCTGGCTCGCCTTCTTCATTAGGGGGTGCGCGGAAGAGTCCATCTTCACCACGGGTGAGTTCGCCCTCTTCTGGGGTCACCAGCTTGATGCGGCCCACATTCACCAGGGCTTCAGGGCCTTCGCCCTGAGGGATCGCACTCACAGTCCCATCAGCACCAATCGAAATCTGTGCACCTTGAGGTACCACAACAGGTCCACCATCACCCATTACCGGGCGGCCGACACTCATCAGCACGCCATCGCTATCAACCTGTAAATCACCGCGACGGGTATAGGTTTCAACACCCTCGCCATCTTGTACGGCCATCCAGGCATCATCTTGCATGGCGACATCCAGGGCGCGCCCCGTTCGTTCGATGGGTCCTTGCGAATAATCGGTGCCTGGCGTGGTCGTCACGGCAGAGGCGCGAGTAGGCAGCAAGGCGTCGCCTTCTACAGGCACAGAGCGCGCTGCCTGCAGCTGAGCACGAAAACCCGATGTCGAAACGTTCGCCAGGTTATTGCTCACCACTGACTGTTGATCCATCGTATGCTTCGCGCCACTCATGGCGGTATACAGCATTCTATCCACGACCTTGCTCCCTTAAATCCCGTCAGCCGTTAAAGGTTGATGATGGTCTGCAGCAGCTCATCCTGGGTACTGATGGTCTGAGAGTTGGCCTGGTAAGCGCGCTGGGCAACGATCATATCGACCAGTTCACCTGCCATATCGACGTTGGAGGTTTCCACGGCGCCTGGCTCAAGCAAACCACGCTGGCCAGTACCTGGGGCACCGACCAACTCCTGGCCTGAAGCACCCGTGGCTGTCCATAGGTTGTCGCCGTCAGGGCTTAAACCCTCCGGATTACGGAAGCTCACCAGAGCGACCTGGCCAGCAGCACGCGATTCTTCATTGGAATAATTACGCATAACCCGGCCATCGTCCTCGAT
>JAIVHM010000236.1 GCA_020201095.1 Halomonas sp.
CTCAAGGCTTCAACGTCACCGCCGCCCTGGACATTGCCCTGATCATCGGCCGGGTAGCCCATGATCTGTGCGCCCTGGGCATTCACCAGGTCGCCGTTCGCGTCCATGGTCAATTGGCCATTGCGCGAGTAGCCAATTTCGCCGTTAGGCTGTTGAAAGCGGAAGAACCCCTCACCGGCGATCGCCAAATCCATATTGCGGCTGGATGACTCGATATTACCCTGATTGAAATTCTGTAACGTCGCTGAAGTACGCGTACCAAGACCGATACGCGATTCTGCGTACACATCAGCAAACTGTACGTTCGAGCTTTTAAAACCTACGGTTTGCGAGTTTGAAATATTGTTGCCAACGGCGCCGAGCTTGTCTTGCTGGGCATTCAGGCCACTTAACGCTTGTGAAAAACTCATGGTAGTCCCCTGTTAAATCGATTAATAAGTATTGGTTCAGAGAATTTGTTTGACTTGGTCTAAAGAGACTTGGCCGTATATGGCACCCAGATCGAGACGTACTTCCTCTCCCGACTCGGCAGGCGTCACGCCTTGAACCTGAGCATAATTCAATGTCTCGGATTCCAGCTCCTCGCCCTCAGCATCGGTCGCTTTATAACTGACGTTGTAAGAGCCCTCTGGCACTGCAACTTCGTTATTGTTTAACCCGTTCCAACTAAACGACTCAACGCCTGCATCAACGCCTTCCACATTGTTGCTGTAAACGACTTCACCAGCCTGGTTGGTAACAGAAATTTCCACGTTCGCGGCTGGCTCTTCTAGCTCAATACCGAAGGGTGTGGCGTAGCTACTGCCGTCTTCATCAACGCTCACTTTGACTTGGTCCCCCGGCACTAAAACGGAATTACCGATAAGGCCTGATGCTTCCAGCATTTGAGATGCATCCACCTGCTCGGTAATGCCGTTCAAGGTATCGTTAAGCTCTTCGATACCGCTGACCGTATTGATCTGAGCCAGTTGGGATGTCATCTCCGCATTTTCCATGGGATTCATCGGATCTTGATTTTCCAACTGGGTGATCAGCAAGGTCATGAAGCTTTCGCGTAGATCTTCAGACTGACTCGCGGGCATCCCACTCGACCCGCCGCCGTTAACGTTGCTTAGTACACTTGTATCGATATTCATGGCTTACCCTTCACCCAGCGAGAGTGTCTGCATCATCATCTGTTTACTGGTGTTAAAGACCTCAACGTTCGCTTGATAAGAGCGCGAGGCTGAAATCATGTTGACCATCTCATGTACCGGCTCAACGTTAGGCTTGGCGACGTAGCCGTCTTCGTCCGCGGCGGGATGGTTGGGCATGTACTCAAGGCGTAGCGGCGAATCGTCTTCAACCACTTCACTTACTTGCACACCGCCCACGCCATAGCGTGAATTATTGGCTTGTGATTCGAACATAACCTGCTTGGCACGATACGTCTCACCGTCGGGGCCTGCTACGCTGTCGGCGTTGGCCATGTTGCTGGCAGTCACATTCATACGCTGTGACTGTGCACCCATTGCCGAGCCGGCAATATCAAACGCAGAAAACATTGACATAAATACCTCCCACCGATTCAGGCCAGTTTATTCTGGCTGCATGGCCGTTTTCAGTCCTTGAATACGACTATTCATTATTGTCAGGCCCGCCTGATAGCGAACCGCATTGTCTGCGAACTGCGAACGTTCGCGGTCCATGTCGACGGTATTGCCGTCCAAGCTCGGCTGATTGGGCGTCCGATAGAGCAAATCAGCGTTGTTGCCAGCAGCTCGCGCAGGCCCTTCGCCTGCTAAATGATTACTAGAGGTCCGCGATAACGCCAACCCCGCGCCATCGCTGGCCTGTGCCCGCTGACCACCTTCAACGGCCTTTTTCAATTCACTTGCGAAGTCGATGTCCCTGGCTTTGTAATTCGGGGTGTCGGCATTGGCAATGTTTCCAGCAAGCACTTCGTGCCGCGCGTGGCGCAGCCCGAGCGCTTGCTGGTGGTAATTTAAAGAAGACTCTAATTGGTCGATCATGCCAATCCTCGCTTACTGATAGGCAAAATAGGATTTGTTGATGATGAAGAGTACGCCGACGCCTGTCAGCCTAAAGCATGGAACAACCTTCGTTTCACCCAGCATTTCTCGTGATAATCATCAGACTTTTTCGCTAAAATGATGGATGGTTTATTTATGCCTCCTTTATTGAGCACCCTATTCCATGCATCAATCGTCGCTTAATTCTGTATCAGTTCCTCTGTTGCGGTGGATATATCGCCTTTTGATGCTTAGTGTGGCGACATTGGTCGCCCTGCCTTTTGCTAATGCGTCGGACACTAAGCACGACGCACTTATGAACAGCGTGCACCAGTTTCTGTACCAAGAGACACAGGCATTGGGTAGCGAGGTGGTGATTAATCTACGCCCTCCCTCACCGCACCTTTCCACCTGCACGAATCCTGAACCATTCTTGACCAACCAGAATAAGGCACCGCTTGGACGGGTTTCTGTGGGTGTTCGCTGCGGCACTGATAGCCAACAAGTGCGTTATTTGCAGGCTGAAGTCGATGTCATCGGCACTTACATGGTGGCCGCAGTTGACATAGACCGCGGCAGTCAAATTACGCCTGACATGTTGAGTGAAGAAGCCGGCAATCTAGGCGACTTGTCCTCTCGGGCTATCACGAACCCTGATGACATCGTAGGTAAAGTCGCCCGCCAACCGATTTCTAGCGGGGCGACGATTCAAACTCACTTTATTCAGTCACCTCAACTCGTTGAACGAGGCCAGCGGGTAGAGGTCGTAGTTGAGGGGTCTTCCTTTCGCGTATCTCGCGAAGGGGAAGCCCTCAACAACGGCGCTTTAGACGAAGAAGTCAGAGTACGCTTTGGTTCTCGTGAAGTGCTTTCGGCACGCGTGGTTGAACGCGGAATTCTTATGGTTGATTTTTAATTAATCGGCTAAAGTTTTACCTAGCGGTGCCGATAGTCCACGTAATCCGCGCATCGCGCTCTAAACGTTGACGATGAGGCACACAACGTGAAAATTGATAACGTCACCAATCCGCTGCTTCGCTCCAATAATGCCCAGCAGCGTGATGAAACACAAAAAGCCGAAAATTCGCCATCTGCTACAGCAGGTAGTGAAGCCAAAGATTCTACCCAGCTCAGTACGCAGAATGCTGATGAAACGTATGATGTCGACAGCGCTAAGGTTGAAGGAATCCGGGATGCTATTCGTGATGGCCGCCTCGAGATCCGCGCTGATCGTATTGCTGATGGTTTGATTGCCAATCTTCGAGAATCACAGGAGTAATTTATGAGTCTCGCCAGCTTGTTGACCGATCAGCAGCAGCGCGTTGATGAGTTGATATCACTTCTAGGCAACGAGCAGACTCTGTTGACTCAGGGAGACATTGATGGCGATGCGCTGGCTGACGTAGCTCACCAAAAGCAGCAATTGCTGGCCGAGCTTGAGCGAATTGAAACCCTCCGGCGCAGTGTCCAACAGCGCCTTGGGTATGAGAGCGGTGCGCAAGGCGCCAAGGCTGCCGCACGTGATGCTGGCTGCACCGAAAAATGGAACCAGTTGCTTGAAAAAAGTGAACGTGCCGCCCGCATGAATGCGCTAACAGGTGAAATGCTTTCTCTACGAATGCAGCATAATCAAAAGATGCTTGATTATATTCGGCAGATCGCTGAAAAAACGCTCTATAATCCTGATGGTCGTAATTCAGCCCAATCGGGTCGCATCAACGCTTCCGCATGAACAAGACTTATATAAAGTCTTCTCAAAGCTAGACAATCCCTCCGCAAAAAACTTCAATAGGGCAACACAATGTTCCCTTATGGAGTAGTTGCATGCTGTCTTTCCTGCCCAAAAAGTTTACTGCCGTTGTTGTCGGTGCCAACGGCGGCATTGGCAATGCCATGGTTAACACGCTTCTCAGCAATAGTCAGGTTGGCACTATCATCGCGGTTAGCCGCTCTCCTTTTTCGCCAACACGCCCTGGTGTGGAATCCGTGGTCGCCGATGTCTCGACACCATCTGGGCGTGACGTATTAGTGCAGCACCTGGATGGTCGCCCCGTACACCTCCTATTTAATGCGATGGGGGTGCTTCACGATACGTCACGTGGCATCCAACCCGAAAAGCGGCTTGAGGAGCTCAACGAAACCTCCATTGCTTATGTCATGCATATTAATGCAGTGACACCCGCGCTTTTGCTTTCGTCACTGAAACCGTGTTTACAAGGTAAGCATCCAACGATCATTGCC
>JAIVHM010000073.1 GCA_020201095.1 Halomonas sp.
AATCTGGCCCTGCGTGGGGTGATGGACCTGGTCGAGGCGCTTGAGCAAGGCGAGTTGGCGAAGCGGCCGCTGGGTGACATGACCACGCTTCAGGCGTTCGAGCGCCAGCGCGCGCAGGACCGAGCCAACGTGATTCGTTTCAGCGATGGTCTGATTCGACTGTTTGGCATGAACCTACCCTTTTTGCCCCACGCCAGAGCCGCGGGTCTGGTGGGGCTCAATATCGTCGGGCCATTACGTAAAGGTCTGGCGCGCCGGGCGATGGGAATGGAGCGTTGAGTGCCCCAGGCGTGTGCAGGAAGAAAGCCGACAAAAGGAGTGTTATGCAGACGTCCAATGAGTCAAGTGCACCGGCGGAGAACGGCTTCGACGCTATCGTGGTCGGCGCTGGCATGGTGGGCACCACGCTGAGCTGGTTGCTTGCGGATGCGGGAATGCGAGTGGCATTGGTGGAAGCCAATGACAAGCCTTCATCACACGAGGTGGGTCGCCTTCCGTCACCGCGGGTGAGTGCCCTGACGCCGGTCTCGCAACGGCTGTTAACCCATATCGGTGCCTGGCCGCTAATGGTTAATGCCCGCGTGACCCCTTATCGTTATATGCAGGTGTGGGACGCCGAGGGCAGTGGTGAGATTGGCTTTTCCGCCGACGAGGCGGGCGTTTCCGTGCTGGGGCATATTGTCGAGAATGACGTGACGTTATCGGCACTACACGCAAAGCTTCAAGACCAGGGCCGGGTCAGCACGTTTTTCGGCACTCCGGTAGACGCCCTGGAGGCTTCCGCGTCGGGGCGCCAGCTGCGCTTGGCGAATGGCCCGTCGCTGCATGCGCCGTTGATCGTCGCGGCGGACGGCGCGCGATCGGTCTTGCGTGATATGGCGGGCATCGACGTGGTCAGCGAGGCGATGGGCCAGGAGGCGGTAGTGACCACGGTGCGCTGCGATCATCCCCATGGCGATACCGCGCGGCAAGCGTTTATTGACGGGTGTCCGTTGGCATTTTTGCCGCTGACGGTCGAGGGCGACGCCCACTACTGCTCGATTGTGTGGTCGACTACGCCTGCCCATGCCGAAGCGCTGTGCCAGCTTTCTCGAGAAGCGTTAGGCGACGCGCTTGGCATTGCTCTGGAGGAGCGAATGGGCGCGGTAAGCGCCTGCGATCAGGCGCATCGTTTTGCGTTGGTCCAACGTCATGCAATGCATTACGTGCAGCCGCATTTTGCGCTGGTGGGCGATGCGGCGCATAGCCTTCATCCGCTGGCTGGTCAGGGTGCCAACCTGGGGTTGATGGATGCTGCCGTTTTGGCCGACGAGGTCACCTCGGCCTGGCGGCGGGGCGCGCCGTGGGGCGAGCTCAGCACTCTGCAGCGCTATGCTCGCCGCCGGCGCGGTGACAATCAAGCCATGCTGGATTTAATGAAAGGCTTTAAAACACTCTTCGGTAGCTATGACCCGGCCCTGACGCTGGTGCGTAATCTGGGCATGAGCGGTTTGCACCGGCTCACCCCGCTCAAGCGCATCGTGATGCGGCAAGCCACCGGTGAACGCGGTCGCTTGCCGATGACGTGCCGTTAATTGCGGCGGCGGTCGACCACGTTCAGCGCTTTGAGCAGGTTAAGCGCTTCGCCTAGCTGGTAGTCTTCGCGCAGGCGCTGTGACACTTCTTCTTGGTCACGCGGGGCCTGTTGGGAGCGCAGATGGCCTTCCAGGTCGGCTTCGCGGATTTCACGACTGCCTTCGGCGACTTCTAGGCGCCCGCGAACCACATCAACATCGGGTTCGATACCCTGAGCCTGAATGGAGCGGCCTTCCGGCGTGTAGTAAAGCGCCGTGGTGAGCTTCAGACCCTCACCGTTGCCCAGCGGCATGATCTGCTGGACTGACCCCTTACCGAAACTATCGGTACCCATGATCACGCCGCGGCGCTGGTCCTGAAGGGCACCAGCAACAATTTCTGCGGCGGAGGCGCTCCCGCCGTTGATCAGCACAACAAGCGGCACATCATCGGCTGGCGTCTCAGCCGAGGCGGAGAACGATAGCTCGTTGTCAGGAATGCGGCCCTCGGTGTAGACAATCAGCCCCTCATCCAGAAACAGGTCCGCCACGCCAACAGCCGCTTGTAAAACTCCGCCGGGGTTATTACGTAAATCGAGCACCAGGCCATCCAGCGGCTGTTCACGGGCCATCCGCTCCAGGGCTTCCCTAGCCTGCTCAGGCGTGCGTGACTGGAACTGGCTGATGCGTAAATAACCATAGCCGGTTTCCAGCAGCTCATGCTTGACGCTTTCGCTGCGGATAATCTCGCGGGTAAGGGTGAACTCACGGGGGGAGTCCTCGCCTGCCCTTAGCACGGAAATATCCAGCGTGGTATCGGGGTCGCCACGCATCAAGGTGACGGCTTCCTGCAGTGACATGCCTTCGGTAGGGGTGCCGTCGATACTGATGATGATATCCCGCGACATCAGCCCTGCCTCAGAGGCCGGGGTATCATCGATCGGCGTTATGACCATTAGCTGGCCGTTTTCCATACCCACTTCGATGCCAATCCCACCGAACTCGCCTTCGGTTGATTCGCGCTGACTTTGATATTCCTCTTTATCCAGGTAAGCGGAGTGAGGATCCAGCTCGCTCAGCATGCCGCGCATGGCGTTGCGTAGCAGGGTGCGGTCGTCGACGTCTTCGACGTAGGCGCGCTTGATGCGCTCAAACACCTCGGCGAACGTCTGAATTTCTTCAAGCGGCAGGTCGCCGCTGACGCTATCGACCGTACCATTGCTGTCAGGCTGAGCCAGCAGCGGTAACGGGGCCGAAAGTAAAGCGATAGGGAGCAGGGTTGCCAAGAGGCGTTTGGCAGGGGCCGATCTCTCGGTAACAGATAGCGTCATGCAGACTCCGCGAAACGATAGGTGGGCAGCGCGCGCCGCTACCCCAATGACAACAAGAATGACCCAGCTTATCCCGTCAGCGGCGTGCAATCCAACGTTGCGGGTTAATTGGTTCACCGCGCCTGCGAACTTCAAAGTAAAGCGCGTTACGTGGCTGACCACCGCTATCGCCAACCCGGCCAATCTCGTCGCCGCGTTCGATCTGCTGACCCGGTCGCGCGGTGAACTGCTGCAGGTGGGCGTAAAGCGTCATGATTTGATCACCGTGGTCGATAATCAATAAATTGCCAAATCCACGCATCCAGTCGGCAAACACTACCCGCCCGGGGTGTACCGCGCTGACCGAGGTGCCTGCCGAGGCCTGAATGACAATGCCGTTGTAATGGACACCATCACGGCGCTGAAAAGCCGCGGTGATATCGCCCTGAACCGGCCAGGGCAAATCCCCTTGAGTACGGGCAATATGGGTCGTCGGCGTAGGCTCGTCAAGGCGGGCAAGTTCGGCCTGTACCTCGCGCAGTCGCTGTTCGGCCTGCTCGCGGTCATTGTTCAAGTCGGCCAGACGCGCGGCTTCGCTGCCATAACGGTCATCCAGGTTGCTCACGACGCCGCGACGTTCCTGGGTGCGTTCGGCGAGCCGTGCACTTTCAGCCTCCAAGTCTTCGGACAGGGCGTCCAGTCGTTCCTGGCGCTCGGCAAGCGCTTGTTGGGTTTCGGCAAGCGCGCTATCCAGCCGGGCAATTTCGGCCAAGCGCTGCTGGCGCGCCTCGGTCAGCCGATTCAAGTAAGCCTGCATGCGGTCAAGTTCGGCCGGGTCGCCCTGGTTTAACAGCAGCTTAAGCTGAGGAGTCGGCCCCAGCCGATAAAGCGCCGCCAGCTGTTGGCCAAGGGCGTCGGATTGAGCTTCGCGGTCTGTCTCAAGGCGGTCGCGGTGGTCGCGAAGCTGATCGGTTTCTTCGTTGAGGTTGCGGCGCTCGCCTTGCAGCTGGTCGAGCCGCTGGTGGGTCTCGGCGAGCGCGGTTTCGACCTCGCGCAGCTCGCGTTTGGCCCCTTCGCGGGCATCATCGGTGTCACTCAAGCGCTCGGAAAGCGCCTCGATCGCCTGGCCAAGGTTATCCAACTGCTGGCGGGCCTCGTTTTCGCTGGGCTGAGCAGCACCATGTGAGGCGTAAAACAGCGCTACCCCAGCCGCTATGCCGACAAGTCGTCGCATGAAGCGGATTAACCGAAAGTGATCAATGGGTGGCCGGTCATCGCTTGAGGCGCCTCTTGATCCATCATGCGCAATAGCGTCGGGGCCAGATCACACAGCCGGCCATCCTCCAGCGTTCCGGCACGCTCTCCCACGT